>CAZZVE010000003.1:65475-93761 GCA_964657325.1 uncultured Ktedonobacterales bacterium | reverse complement strand
TGCTCACTGGGAGGCTAAGAGGCATGACAGGGGCAAGCCCTGTCATGCTTTTCATTACGCCTACACATGTTGAAACTACACCTACAGATATCAAATAACCTAAACAATTTATGCACATAGTTACTCAGATTATACCCTACTCGTATATGTTATGAACATGTAATAAGGAATATAATTACATAATATAGTTGTTGTCTTATGTAGAGTGGGAAAAGGTTTACCTTTCTTGTCATCGAGTACAATGAGCAATCTTCACTTCAACTACTCCTGACACTTCTATCACCTTTTGTTATGTATAAAGCACACTTTTTGTCGCGTCCTGTGCTTGATAATACACCTTTGTTGCGTCTGCTTTTGCGCAAGCAACTTAAGTCGCCGATTATACGTACTACTATAGGAAAGGAAATATATCGTTTATGCCCATGCAACCCTCACCCATACGACGAGATGGGCATGACCATCTCAGATATACAACTGATGAAGTGGATACACGCTATCCAAGTAACCCTAGACGTGTGCCACGTTCAAACCCGTCACGGCCTACACCAACAACCGACGGTATGTCAGACGAAGACGTGACACGCGCACGTACCGACTATGATACGCAAGGGATTATTACGCTTGAGCCAAAGGCAATGCCGAGGCAAACAAATAATCGTAGAGTTCCTACGAGACAACCAAGCAATCGTTTAGCACCCGTAAGGCAGCCAACACAGCAAGAAGCCGCGCTTCGACAGCCCACACAACAGCGCGAAGCGGTCAGGCGACCAACATCACAATCGGCAGCACTTAGACAACCTACACAACAGCGAGATGCAGTCAGGCAATCTACGCAACCGAGAGGCGCAACGAAGCGACCTAGCCAACAAACGGGTATCGCACGACCTACACAGCAAAGCCAGCAACGGCAATTCCACTGGCTGGTTCCAGTTGGTGTCACGATGATGATCGCCATCGCCTGTTACCTGCTCTTGTATGGAGCATGGACCGGAGGTCGTGGCCTGTACAATGATTGGGCCTACGGATCGGGAACACGTACATTCCACCTGGAAGCTGTGGTTGGCGATCATGACTCGGCAGCAGCACCAACACATTTTATCGCCACAAATTTGCATGGCACCATTGATGTTATCGAACTACCTGGCGGTGACATTACACACGCAAAGGTCTTTCCAGGACCACATCTGCAGTGGTCAAACGCGGATAAAGCGGTCGTTACATTAGAGGTAAAGGACGTAAACGGAGATAACAAACCAGATATTATCGTCCATGTCCAGGGAGATACCGACCTTCTCTTCCGCCAAACAAACGCGAACTTTGTATTACGTAACAATGGCTCTGGCTTCGCGCCAATGGCTCTTCTACAATCATAAAATAGAGATACACGAGTTACTACCAAGATGCCTTTGAGCATCTGGTAGTAACTCGTGTATCTCTATTTATTTAGCCACTCGACTTCACCTTGTGGTCGGAAGCCGAGCGGGTTGAGATTTTGTAAATCGCTTAATACAAACCAGTTCGTACTCCCTGGATCAGGCACTAAGCGCGTAATACTTGCCTTTGCATGCGTTGTACTGTTAATCCAGGCAACAGCATCCTCTCGTTGCCCAAATGGACGATAGCTGTTGATGCTACGCCCATCGCGTTCTACCTGAAACGTGGTGGCGAGATACACCTCGGCGGGTACTTGCTCTGAGCCTTGTTCCCCTGGCACTTCTATCACATTGCTAGTCTCGAAGTAGAGGCCACGAAAGAAAAAACCGAGCGTCTCTTGCCACGGCAGGTATTGCGGATTGAGCCATTCGAGTGTATCACGTTTTTTGCCTGGCGGCGTAACAGTCTCGTTGTAATAACGAAAAATCAACGCACCATCAAATGCTTGTGCCGCCTCAACGGCTTGCTTAGAGGTAAGCTGCGTTTCTACCTCAACGGAAGTTCCCCACATCCGATTAACTTCAATCACATCGTACCGTTCACTTTGCTCACGTCCCACTCCTGGGATATATGATGAAGCACTAGCATCAGCACGGTCATACAATCCTCCGGGCGTTTTACGCTGCGCTACAGACGAAGCATGTGAAGGCAAAACAAAGATCAACGAGATGGGGAGTTCCGTACCACTCACCTCAACTCGTGTCGCCTCTTCTTCCATATCGTGTGCAATTGGGGGTACAACCGAGATCGCTACAGCACGAGCAGTCTGCACCTCTTTGAGAACCTTCATCAGTTCTCCGCCTTTGAAAGACACTTCCTGCAAAGGCCCAAGAAACTGGGGTATCCACTGCTCCTTCGGCTGTACCTCGCCAAGTTCGTCGCGTGTATTAATCCATTTATAGACAAGTTCGTAGAGTTTGCGCTCCGTTAAAAAGTAGAGCTTGCCCCCATCATCCTCTTGCAATCCAAAATCCTGAGCCATACCGTTCTGTTCCTTTTACACACTCGTGTTCTCGAATATATTTTCTATATTGTAGAACAGTATTTCTCAGGGTGCAATTCCATAATTGCTGCCCTACCCAACGCCTTGAGCAGCATGTAATTGCTGAAGATGCTCTGATGCTGAGTTGAGCGGTGCTTCAATACATTGTCGCAACGTCATAACGCCACGTTCCGAATGAACCCCTTCACGTGACATGGCGGTAGGGGGTATTGAGGTTACGAGCGTTGCGAATTGCTCACACTGCTGCTGTAAAGCTTTTTGCAATATAATGGGGTCAGCATCCTGGTAATTATGTTTACGCACTTCCTCGTCTTGATCGTACACAAGTAGGAGTGGTCGTTCTTCATTCAGGACGCGCTCCACGCGTAAAGATGCATAATACATCTTGTCTATCATATGCCCAAGTATCTCTATCGCAGACCATTCTCCTGGTGCGGGACGACGACGAATAGCACGATCATCGTCTGTTCGCAACACGTTATGGAATGTGATAGGAACTTCACGTAATTGGGCCGCGAACCTCTCTTGTTCTGTTTGCATCGTCGCTCGTTATTGCCCTTCCTCTGCCGTCACGATGATCTTATAGATATCCTCAACAGGCAAGTTTTCTATATCTACGCGGTTCCCCTCGATAGTGACCAAATAAATTTTCTTTTGACCGTGTGCGCTCTGATCCTCGCGCAGAAAACCGTACAGTGTTTGTGCGACGTTCTGAGTCGCCTCTGCCACACTTGCGTTGATACTCACACCTACAAGGGCGGGTGCAGTCGTATCACGTGGCTCCACAAGATCAACATGCACACCATGAATATGCTTTAGTTGCTGCTCAAGCGTTTTAAGATGTTCCTGTGTATCGGAAAGAAATTCGAGTGAAATTGTCTCCATAAGTATTTTCTTCATCTTTCTTTAGGTGATCTAACACATATTCCTTTTGAGAAGAGCAGGAAGACCCTTGCAGTCTCCCCCATAAACGTTAACGTAAGGATATGAGGGGATTGCTTGACCCCCGCTATATAGTGCTATCTTACACGAAGCATCTGCTAGACGCAACAAGATAAAACACTGTGCGGTATAATAAAAGTCGTCTTTTGTTGAGAAGGTTCAATTCAGCATATGATAGTCAAAGGAGATTTTGTAATGAGCGAGACCAACGTACTTCCTGGTGCAGAGCCGTTTTACGCCGAGAACGGCAAAATAGGAGTTCTCGTATCGCATGGTTATACTGGTAGTCCACAAAGTATGCATTATTATGCTGAGGGACTTGCGAAGGCAGGCTTCACAGTTGCTCTACCACGTCTCAAGGGACATGGCACGACTCCTGCTGATATGGCAACAAGTACCGCGAGCGACTGGATTCGGGACCTAGAACAGGCAATGTCATGGCTTCAGGAGCGTTGTGATACTCTATTTATGACGGGTTTGTCGATGGGTGGCACACTCACTCTATTTATGGCGGGTCAATATCCAAGTGTGTTTAAAGGCATTCTGCCCATCAATGCCCTGATCTCTAGCAACAACCCCGACCTTGCATCACTCGCGTATATGGCGAACGGACCAGCCGAGGTAGCGGGAATAGGTAGCGACATCAAAGACCCTACCGCGAAAGAACTAGCCTATCCAGTCGTTCCTGTGCCAACAGTCAAAGAGCTTTTCGCATTGACGAAAGTAACGGATGACCTGCTACCGCGTATCACCTGTCCTGCGCTTATTATGGTTTCACGTGAAGACCATGTTGTGCCGCCGATGAACGCCGAGTACATTCTACAAAAAGTGTCTAGCCAGGATAAGCAGATTGTGTGGCTAGAAAATTCCTATCACGTCGCCACGCTGGACAACGACAAAGACCTGATTATACAAAAAGCTGTCGAGTTTATCAAATCACATACGTAAATAAGAAGCCAGGGCGTCCCCTTGCGGGCGCCCTGGCTTTAGTATCGGATGAATATCCCTTATTTCTTATCTACCGACCATTCGCTTTGCGATAGCGTTCAATCAACGCATTGGTGGAGCTATCATGTGTCAGATTCGGTTCCTCAGCGTTCTGTAACTCAGGAATGATGCGTGTGGCAAGCACCTTGCCAAGCTCGACGCCCCATTGATCGAATGAGTTGATGTTCCAGATAGTGCCTTGCGTGAAGACTTTATGCTCGTAGAGCGCAACCAATTTGCCCAGGAGTTCAGGCGTAAGACGCTCAGCGAGAATAGTATTGGTTGGGTGATTGCCCTCAAAAGTGCGGTGCGGCACTTGAGCGGCAGCTACGCCGTCGGCTGCGACTTCCTCCGCCGTCTTGCCGAAAGCAAGAGCTTCGGTCTGCGCAAAAAAGTTTGCCATGAGCAGGTCGTGATGCGGGGACAGATTGTTCAGCGAGTGCTCAAAGCCAATGAAATCGCACGGAATGAGCTTTGTGCCTTGGTGAATAAGCTGGTAAAAGGCATGTTGTCCATTGGTGCCGGGTTGTCCCCAGATGATCGGGCCTGTCTGGTAGTTGACGGTTTTCCCTTCCAGGTCAACATGCTTACCATCACTCTCCATGTCTAATTGTTGTAAGTAGGAGCTGAGGTATTCAAGGTACTGGTCATAGGGCAGAACAGCTACCGTTTGCGCGCCAAAAAAGTTATTGTACCAGATGCCAATTAAGCCCAGCAGCACAGGCAGATTATGCTCGAATGGTGCTGTGCGGAAGTGCTCGTCCATTGCGTGGAAGCCCACCAGCATCTGACCAAATTGCTCTGGCCCAATCGCAACCATGAGCGAAAGCCCGATTGCCGAGTCATAGGAGTAGCGACCGCCAACCCAATCACTAAACTCGAACATATTCTCAGTATCAATACCGAACTTAGCAACCTCTTTTGGATTCGTTGAAACAGCGACAAAGTGCTTAGCAACCGCATCTTCGCTTCCCAATGCTCGAACACACCAGTCGCGTGCGGAACGCGCATTTGTGAGCGTTTCTAATGTAGTGAAGGTCTTTGATGAGACAATAAAGAGAGTTTCGGCCGGATCGAGATCACGGGTCGCCTCAACGAAATCCGTCCCATCCACGTTAGACACGAAGCGTGCTGTAATATTGCGATCACTGTAATAGCGCAACGCGGCATAGGCCATGTGTGGGCCTAGGTCTGAGCCACCGATACCGATATTGATGATATTGCGGATACGCTTGCCCGTATAGCCTTTCCATTCACCACTGCGGATGCGATTGGAGAAGTTCGCCATCTTGTCGAGGACGGCATGAACGCCAGGGACGACGTTCTCGCCATCAACCATAATCGTCTCGTCTTTTGGCGCACGCAAGGCCACGTGCAGCACGGCGCGGTTCTCGGTGACGTTGATTTTGTCGCCTCTAAACATTGCGTCGATACGCTCACGGAGACCCGACGATTCAGCTAACGCAAGCAGGAGTTGTAGTGTTTCATCAGTAATACGATTTTTCGAGTAGTCTAAATAGATTCCTTCGGCCTCAAGCGAGAAATGCTCGCCCCGCTTTGGGTCGTCAGCAAACAGTGTGCGTAGATGGATATCACGCACCTTCTGAAAATGGTCTTCTAATGCTTTCCAGGTTGTACGCTGCGTCAGCGCAGTTGTATCAATAGCCATAGATAGTATGCTCCTTCTGATGTAGGGACCAGATTTATCGCGTCCGAGGCGCAATTTATTGCGCGAGATACATTGTTAACCGTCTCTAGTGTATCACGCACCAGGAGACATTCAGGTTGAAGGCAGCAAAACAGCTTCTATGATCGAATATCTTTTCTCTTGAGAAATATTCCAATCACGCAAGCAAAAAGTACAATCATTATCGCTAATGCCCCCCACATAAGCAGTAAATAATTTATAGCATCAGCTTGACTGTAGGTTGAGAAGAGAAAGCCATGATAGATATAGTTATTCCCATAAATTTTATCTCCCCCTATCTTATCGCTATGCAAACCAATTGATGAACCTAATGCTGCCATAGACCAGCGTGATGCAAAGAAAAGGGATATAATTTGTGTGAACCAATCCTTAAAGGCAAAGACCGTTCCCGAAAAGATCACCTGTGGAATGAGAATGATAGGAACAAAGCTCGCCGCTCGATCAGTATTAGGAGCAATGGCAGAAACGGCCAATCCCAGCATCAAACCCGTAATCGCGGTGAGAGCCATCGTGATGTAGACTTCGAGGAGCGCGGGCAGCAACAAGCCTTGTTGGAAGGGCACAACGATATTGACAATAAGAACAAGCATTGCCGTTTGTAATAGGCTTAGGAGAGTGAGTGCGGTAATCTTTGAGAACATGTAGGGTAGAATATACAGGTTCACAGCTCGTTCGCGTCGGTAAATAGGTTCCTCTTTAACAATTTCGCGTGCCGCGTTTACTGATCCAAATAGCACAGCCGTAAACGCCATGATAAACAAGACCTTCTGCGCGTCCGCACCCGAACCTATAGCGATGAAACTCTGTAACGCAGCATTTTCACCTTCTTGTTTTGCGGCATACGCCTTTCCTTGTGGATCATTTTTAAGAAAATCGCTAACGCGTTTACAATCATTTGATACAACCGGGTTGACAGGGCCTGGAATCACAGGTAAACCAGTGGTCGTGAGAATGGTCGCGGCTGTTGGGCACTTTGTAATAGTGGTAGCATTAAATACATTCGTTCCTACCTCATATTTCACAAGTAAAAGCAGGAGTAACGCAACGACAGGTGCTTGTAAAAGCAAAATAAGCAAATTGCCGGGATCATTCTTGAGGAGTTCGAGATAACGCAAGGAGAGCAGCACGAATTGCTTCCACGGATTAGCACGCTTCACCTTCTTGCGCTTTTTCTGCTGTTGAAGTGGTTTGCCATCCTTAACTGGAACTTCATTGATAGGTTCAGCCACATAACTCTGGTAGTCCTGTGATACTTTAAAACGCGCCTCAGCCTCTTTAGGAGCTTTAGGATTCTCGTGAGTGGGTTCCAGAATAGCATAAATCTCTGCGAAATCAGCTTTCCCAAAGAATGTCCTTGCTTCACTAGGTGGGCCGAAGTAGACTAACCGACCACCTTGAGCAAGAAAACAGACATAATCGCAGGTATTGATATTGCTTGTGGCATGAGTAACCAGAATAACGGTATGTCCCTTGTCGGCCAGTTTACGCAAAAGAAACATCATCTTGCGATCCAGTCCTGGATCAAGACCTGAAGTTGGCTCGTCGAGAAAGAAAATACTGGGCTTGCTCAGTAGTTCTAAGGCGATAGAGACGCGTTTCCTTTGTCCACCAGACAGCGTGCTAATGCGCAAATGGCGTCGCTCTTGCATATCTACATCGTCAAGCACTTCGTCAATGCGCTGTGCAATTTGTTCATTTGTGAAGTCTTCCGGCAGACGCATCCTTGCCGCGTAGAAGAGCGCACGCTCAACAGTTAAGTCCCGATGCACAATATCGTCCTGTGGCACATAGCCCAACTGTCTACTGAAGATGGCAGGATTATGATAGTAATCCTGACCGTTGTAGAAAACTTTCCCTTCCTGAGCAGGTCTTAAACCGTTCAGCGCATCCATCAATGTCGATTTTCCAGCACCAGAACCACCCACGAGTGCCACAAATTTTCGTGCTGGAATGAAGAGCGAGATATCGTCGAGCAGAACCGCCTGCTTATTACCTACCTTTTTGAGGTGAAGCGCATTGACATTAATACCGTTACTCTCATCATGTTGCGTCAACTCTGATCCAGTAAAGGTTAGCTTATATGGACCAATTCGTACCTCGTCATCACGCTTGAGAAGTTGGCTCTTTATAAGTAGAGCATTGACATAGACATGATTGGTACTATTTAGATCGACAATACGGTATGTGCCTTCTTCTTGCACGAGACGAGCGTGATGGCTAGAAACCTGCGGATGATTTAGAACAACAGTATTATCAGCGTGTCTTCCAATTGTAATTTCAGAAGTATTCAGTGGAATGGGAAGAATTTCTGGGAGCATCTCTTGCGATGTACCACTTCCATCATTATAGATAAGAGAGACGAACGTACCACTCTCGTCTCCAATACGGAAAATGTCGCCGCGAGCCAGAGGCTTGCGGAATACTTCGTCTCCCAGTATCTGACGACCTCGATAGAGCACACCATTTTGAGTCCGTTGTCGGGACGGATGCGGATGGATAAAGACAAACTGATTCTCATCAAACACAATTTGCGCGTGGAAACTGGATACATAGCTCTCGTCGAGAACAAGGTCATTTGATGCATCACGGCCTACATTCGTCACATGTCTGATAAGTGGATATATTATTCTTTCTTGTTGTGTATTATTGCTGATTTCAAAAAACGGCATGCCCATTTCTGAGATCGGCGTCACAAGTGTTCCGTCCCCTTCCTCACGTTGCTGTGTCCTATTGTTACTCGTCTCTTGGAATGCATGAAGTTGTAAAGAAGGAAGGGTATCCGTTTTGATACGCTTCTGTGGTGCAACCAACTGTGGAAAATCTTGCTCGTGTGATGGAGAGGGTTGCTCAGAGAGTAGTTGTTCGACGCTATCCGGAGTAAGTGGTAGTGTAATTTCAGGAGATGCTTGTTCATCTATAAGAGGTTGAGTATTGCGAGAGATAGAATTGCTTAGTGCTTGCGATGAGAGGCTGAGCAGAAATATGAATGTTGTCTCCGTTCCAATACCAACAATGTCGTAATCGTGCAGCACTGCATGTTGTACATTCCGCTTGTTCACGTCTAATGTGTCATCAAAGTTCACCGTTTCGATACTCCATGACTGATTGCTTTGTAGGATACGGGCGTGATGTGGGAGTACAGATTTGTCGGCAAGAATAATATCGTTATTGGAGTCGCTCCCAATTGTGGTAACGATTTTATTCACCTGGATAATAGTGTTTTTCTGAGAACCGGCAAGTACCTTGATGACCCCAAAACTGGGTTGTTTGTCTACCGCGTTCAGGCTACCTCGAAGCCCTTGTACCACACGTGAGGCAACCCGTGGATGCAAGATAGATTCACCTTGCGCCGCCTTACGGATCGTGTCGGCTAATTCGTTAGAACCAATGTCCTTTAAAACATAGGAAAGCGCGCCAGCACCTAGCGCGGGGAAAATGTACTCATCTTCATAGTAAGAAGTGAGCACAATAACCTGTGAATGTGGACTGACCTGCTTTACCTGCCGCGTTGCCTCTATTCCTCCGATACCTGGCATTACAAGATCCATAAGTACCACATCAGGAAGACGTTCTGCTGCCATCTCGACCGCAGCCTCGCCGGAATCTACATCGCCTAGAACCGTCAAGTCCTCTTGTAACTCTAAAAATGCTCGTATCCCTTGTCGTACAAGAGCATGATCGTCAACGAGCAACACTGAAATCTTATCTGTCATGTGCATACCCCATTTCTATGCAAGTAAACATCTCCCCCAGAGATGGAAATATTGCTCCTTCTTTCAATGAAACCTTCTGACGAACTTTAACAAAACAACACCGATATTTTCCCTGTAGGGACCGATTTCTCGCGTCCTCGTAATAGTTAACATGCTAACAAAGACGTGCTAATGCACATTTACACATTAACGTGGGAATAAGAAACACGGACGCCCGCGAGGGGCTACCCTACTATACGACGCTCTTACGCGCTCCGCGCATCATGTATAGTAGGGTAGCCCCTCGCGGGCGTCCATTGTAGTTCCAAATGGATTTTTCAAACAGCATAATCGGTCCCTACATATCTGTCCTAGTTTGCTAAAGATGCTTAGGAGTCTCGTCTATTATACACATATAAACGCGTTGTGCACTGATTCTTTTTCACTACCTCATTTGGCAATATGCGTCAAGTGGTTTTCTACCTGAACCTCATAATGTAAGGCTTGCGTCTGATATTGTGGACCAGCACAACGATAGTGGAAGGCAATTTCAGTGGCATGCTTATAGGTTACGTTCGCGTAGTAACGTGTCAACTGTTCCGCGATATAGTGATGCAACAGTGAACGTTTTAGGGCGGAGCAGTGCATGTATACAATCTGTGCCACAACTTCATGTACAAACATAAGATAAACAGTATGCTCCTCTCCGTCCTGCTCACATAAAAATTGACGTGCCAGCAGAACATCGAGTGCTTTGTACTCCTCTGAAGAAAGGCAAGGAATAAGCATGGCAGGCGGGAAAGGATGCCCAATGACGGCAGCATATTCTAATAGTTCAATGGCTCGCTGAGGGAGGCGAGTAACGCGGGCGAGTACAGCATCATGAACAGGTTGTGAGTGCAGGAGCGCGTTCATGACAGGATTGTGCTTATACAATTTTTGTAGCAGTATATAGTGCTCTCGTTGCTCTATCAGCATACGTACAGCTTCGGTAAGAAAGAGCGCGTTACCCTGTGTTACTTGATAGAGTGCGTCTGGCGAAAGAACGTGTGAGGTATCGTGCATCTGCACATATGCTTCTAGCTCATTACGATTAAAACGTTGTAACGGAAATGTTTGAATAGAGGAGTTGCGTCCAAACGAGAGAAGCATAGTATGAAGTGGTGCGTTTTCTAGCACATCTTCAGGTCGATACGCGAGGATGATAAGGAGCGAACATAGTCGGCCTTCTCCTGCATTCGTTACTTCATGTTGTGCTAGTTGATGAAAAACCATGAGCGATGCTTCGTCGGCCCATTGCACATCGTCAACAGTAACAAGCAACGAACGTTGTGCACAAAGTGCGGTAATTCCATCTACGAATGCCGCAATGAGTGCGTTTTGAATCTGTTGTGGACAAAGAAATGCAGTGGGAACAAGATTGGGAACACGAGTAAGGAGTTCAGGAAGGATATGAGCAAGTGTTGCAAGCGTAGGACGTGGCAACATACTCAAATCCTCATTATGCAGTCCGCTAAGCCACGCTTTCATCATGGTGATAAGTGTTGCGAATGCCACTCCCTGCTCTATTACCTGACAAGTCGCACTCAGTGTTGTTATCTGTAACGTCCGAGCAGAAGAAAGTATGTTCCGTAAGAGAAAGCTTTTCCCTATACCCATCTCGCCAGCTAAGGCAATAACGCGTTGTTCTTGCGCCCTCTCTTCCTTCAAAGCTTGTAGGTGTTGCACCAGCCATGCACACTGCTCTTTGTGAGCAACCAGCGAACATTCTTGTCTATCCAATAGAAGTGAAGCCGAACGTTGAATAGGGGATGATACAGTCATAAGTGGATCAGTGCTCGGTGTGTGTTGTGTTAATTGCACATTTTGTTTGACACCATTTTGTGAAGCCTTAGTTGTTTTTGCACGAAAAGCCCCTTGCAAGAGTTCTGTGTGAAGCTTTAATGTCTGTGGAGCCGGATCAAGGCCAAGCCGGTTGTGTAATTCTTGCCGACACTGCTCAAAGGTTTGCAGTGCTCCAACTGTATCACCCAGCGCGGCTTGACTATACATAATAAGAGGATAAAGTGGTTCACGACATACATCAATGCTTAGTGCCCTGCGTCCAACATTTATTACCTCATTGTGTAATCCCAGTTTGCGCTGTGACTCCATTAAAATGAGTGTAGCAGAGAAATAGTGTTCTCGCAGACGAGCGCGTTCAGCAATTGCCCAGCTTTCCTGCTCATCTTCCGCAAGATAATCCCCTGTATAAAGTTGTAGCGCAGCCTCTAACACGCGTCGTCGCTTTGGGCTATCATGTCCTATCGTTGCACTTTCTAGCAGGCGTTCAAATTCAAAAACATCTATCCACACACTATTGTCATCAGGTAAATAGAGCGTATAGCCTGTACTACCTCGTGGAACAAAACGAGAAGGTGCTTGTGGTGCGCGCGTAGGTTCGAGAACGGTACGTAGAATGCTGACTGCACCACGCAATGTTTTATGCGCATGTTCAGCAGAGTAAGGCCATAAGAGGTCAATGACTTTATCTACCGATACAGTGTGGCTCCGCTCCGTGAACAGAAGTTTGAATAGTTGACGTGCGTGGCGTATTTGCCAATCTTTTGAGGAGAGTAACACACCATTCCGATACAAGCGAAATGTGCCAAAGAAATATATGCGTAACTGTTCCATTGGCGTCCTTGCTCGCTCATTTCAAGCGTCTCTTCCATAGAGAAAATAGTGCAAAACAATCTACCACTACATCGTTCAGCTTTCCATTGCATAATATGTAACATATTTTGTGTGTCTTTACAAGAGGTTTTTATAATATTATTGGGGATTGTCAACGCGTTCACAATCCCCAATAATATATATACTCATCTTTCTATATTTACAACATTTTTACAACATTTTAGGTCTTTATCACGCTTTTCTATACAATATTATCGAAACATTTTTATGGTACAGTTGCACATAGGCAATTCAGATTCTCAGAAAGACACTGTATTGCATTGTTCAGAGCTACAAAACACGAGCACCTCCCCCACTTTTTCTAAGAAATAATGGTAATGTCATGAGGTACACGCGTTAAGTATGGCTCTACAGGTAGGAGGAACTTCATGGCGACTAGCGTCCGTGTTGATGAAGTCCATGTTATTTGGATGACGGCAGGATTAAGCTGTGATGGAGACACGATCTCTATTACCGCAGCCAGTCAACCTAGCATTGAAGATGTACTACTCGGTGCCATTCCAGGGCTCCCCAAGGTCAATCTCCATAATCCCGTGTTGGCCTATGAAACAGGCGATAACTTTATGGACTGGTGGTATAAGGCCGAGCGAGGAGAACTAGACCCCTTTGTCCTCGTAGTTGAAGGCTCGATTCCTAACGAGAAGATTAAAAGCGAAGGGTACTGGGCGGCTATGGGCAACGATCCTGCCACAGGCCAACCAATTACGACAAATGAGTGGATAGACCGTCTTGCCCCGAAGGCATGGGGGGTTGTCGCCATCGGCACCTGTGCCACATACGGTGGTATTCACGCAATGGCGGGCAATCCAACAGGCGCAATGGGACTCCCCGATTACCTCGGCTGGAACTGGAAAACATCGGCAGGTCTACCCATTGTGTGCGTTCCCGGCTGCCCCGTACAGCCCGATAACTTCATGGAAACACTACTGTACCTACTGTATCAAGCGGCAGGCATGGCACCTATGATTCCACTTGATGATGCGTTACGTCCAACATGGCTTTTTGGCAAGACGGTTCACGAAGGCTGTGACCGCGCTGGCTATTATGAGCAAGGCGACTTCGCTACCGAGTATGGTTCACCCAAGTGTATTGTAAAACTTGGTTGCTGGGGACCAGTTGTGCAATGTAATGTACCTAAACGTGGGTGGATGGCTGGCATCGGTGGCTGTCCAAATGTCGGCGGTATCTGCATCGGCTGTACCATGCCCGGCTTCCCAGATAAGTTTATGCCATTTATGGATGAACCCCCTGGCGGCAAGTTCTCATCGACAGCTGTTGGCCTCTATGGAACAGTGATACGCAACCTGCGCAAATTCACTAACACCACCCTCAACAAAGAACCTAAGTGGCGCCATAAAGGACGCCAGCTCACAACAGGTTACGAACCAATCTGGCGACAATAATATTGACAGCCAAATTCTCTGTATGGGTCTGCTTCAGCACACCCTGCTAGCGATTTGCGATGTTGGAGATCGTGAAAATTTCATGTATCCGCCCAAATTGCTCGCCGCCAAAAAGGGTGTGCTGAAGCAGACCCGTACAGAAAGTTTCCATTCATACACATTGTTCGTGTACACAAGATATTCAAAGAAAGAAGAACAACGTGAGTACGGAGATCAAACGAGAAGACCCACCTCAGACACCCCCACAGCTTGTCGAGATGTCGTGGGACCCGATCACACGTATCGTCGGCAGTCTGGGTATTTATACCAAGATTGACTTCAAAAATCGGCAGGTTGTAGAGTGTCACAGCACCTCTTCCATCTTTCGCGGCTACAGTATCTTCATGCAGGGTAAAGACCCGCGTGACGCACATTTTATCACTAGCCGTATCTGCGGTATCTGCGGTGACAACCATGCAACCTGTGCAGTGTACGCTCAAAATATGGCATTCGGTGTCAAACCACCAGCAGTAGCCGAATGGATACTTAACCTCGGTGAGGCTGCTGAGTACATGTTCGACCACTGCCTGTACCAGGACAATCTGGTCGGTGTTGACTATTGCGAACAGATGGTACGCGAAACCAATCCAAGTGTGCTGGCAAAGGCTGAAAGAACGCCTGCACCACATGCAGAGTTACATGGATACCGCACCATCGCCGACATCATGCGCTCTCTCAATCCCTTCACTGGTGAACACTACCGCGAGTCTCTACAAATGAGCCGCCTCACACGTGAGAAGTTTTGTTTGATGGAAGGGCGTCACGTCCATCCTTCAACACTCTACCCCGGAGGTGTTGGTACAGTCGCAACCATCCAGGTCTTCACGGACTACCTTGTACGCCTCATGAAGTATGTCGAGTTTATGAAAAAGGTCGTGCCGATGCATGACGACCTGTTCGACTTCATCTACGAAGCAATGCCTGGTTATGAGAAGGTTGGACAACGCCAAATTCTCCTCGGCTGTTGGGGATCGTTCCAGGACCCAGATGTCTGCGACTACGAATATAAGAACATGGATAAATGGGGACGTGCAATGTACGTCACTCCTGGTATTGTTGTCGATGGCAAGCTCGTGACCACCAGCCTTGTCGATATCAACCTCGGTATTCGCATTCTGCTTGGTAGTTCGTACTATGACGACTGGAATGACCAGGAATTGTTCGTCAAGCAGGACCCACTCGGCAATCCTGTTGATCGTAACCATCCATGGAACCAGACTACGCTACCTAAGCCACAGAAACGCGATTTCAACAAAAACTACAGTTGGGTTATGTCGCCACGCTGGTTTGACAAAGAGAGTGGTAAGCATCTCGCACTCGATACAGGTGGCGGACCAATCGCACGTCTCTGGACCACTGCACTCGCCGGTCTCGTCGATATCGGCGGTTACGTGAAGTCTACGGGTCATAGTGTCAAGATTAACCTGCCTAAGACAGCTCTCAAGCCTGAGATGGAGCTTGAGTGGAAGATACCCCAGTGGAGCAACGCCATTGAGCGTAACCGCGCTCGTACTTACTTTCAAGCATATGCTGCGGCAGCCGCGCTGTACTTCCTGGAAAAGGCAATGGCAGAGGTACGTGCAGGGCACACGAAAACATGGTCCGATTTTAAAGTACCGGAAGAAGCGATTGGGTGTGGCTTCCACGAAGCGGTGCGTGGCGTACTCTCGCATCACGTCGTCATCAAGGAAGGGAAGATCGCCAACTATCATCCCTATCCTCCGACACCATGGAACGCGAATCCACGCGACATCTATGGTACTCCTGGACCTTACGAGGATGCGGTGCAGAACACACCAATCTTTGAAGAGAACGGACCCGAAAACTTCAAAGGCATCGACATCATGCGTGCGATTCGTAGTTTCGACCCCTGCCTGCCCTGTGGCGTTCACATGTACCTCGGCGAAGGCAAGGAACTCAACATTACGCACTCGCCCACGTTCGGCGTCACATCGTAATGGTAGGGACCGATTTCTCGCGTCCTGGGGCGGGGTAGGGAACGCACTGGGGAAATGCATCATCGCTGACACGTTGCTCCTCCCCACCCCAGGACGCGAGAAATCGGTCCCTACCATTCATCAACGACGTTTATACATATAGAGAATCCTGTGAGAGATATTACATAATGCTCCAAGAAGTACAGGAACAGCAAAACTGGTCGGCACGCATTGAGGCGTTGCTACAAGAAGTCGCCACATTCACCGACCCAAACGCACAGGCAGTGACGGAAGAACTTCTCCAAACATTGCTCACGATGTACGGAGAGGGTCTCACGCGTATGCTTGAGTTGACGGCAGAACATGAGGTAGCAGGAGAAGCCATCATCGACGACTTTGCGAATGATGAGTTGGTTAGCTCGCTCCTCCTATTGCACGGTCTGCACCCGATAGATGTTGAGACACGCGTTGCGAATGCGTTAGAAAGTGTAAGCCCTTATCTTGAATCTCATGGCGGTGGGGTCGAACTACTTGGAGTGCGTGACAATGTGGCACATTTACGTTTGCAGGGCAGTTGTAACGGTTGCCCGTCCTCAAGCGTTACGCTCACACTAGCTATAGAGGAAGCTGTCAATAAGGCCGCACCAGACCTGGAGCGGTTACAAGTGGAAGGTGTCACGCAACCACCACGCCCAATCAACGTGACTCCTTTGAAAAAGGGAAATAGCACAACTGATAGCGAGGCTCCAGAAAAACTTATCTTTTGGAATGTCATTAGTGGCTTGGAAGACATACACGATGGGACACTCATTGCGAAAACAGTACAGCGCGAGTCGCTTGTGTTCTGTCTCGTAGCAGGTTCGTATTACGCGTATCGCAATCGTTGCCGTGGTTGTGGCAAGCCGCTTGACAACGGTACAATCGAACGCACAACGCTCATCTGTGCCTCCTGTGACAGACACTATGACATTATCCGTGCCGGACGTTGCCTGGACGCGCCAAATCTTTTCCTTGAGCCAATTCCACTTTTGGAAAAAGATGGCAAGGTCAAGGTTTCACTTCCGTCCTCCCCCACGGATGCACATCGTCCTCTTACCCAGGATGAGGTTAGTGTACATGGCATATAACAGTAGTTCCAGAGTTCCACTCGGCTCGTTACGGAAGCTAATGCAGGCTTCCGCACGTCAAGTAGCGACACCAGAATATTGCAATCTATGTCAGGAGGTGCTCGCGCCTGACCATCGGCATCTGCTGGAAGTGTCTAACCGCACGTTGGTGTGCGCATGTACCGCCTGTTTTCTGCTTTTTCATAAAGATGGAGCAGGCCATGGCAAATATCTTGCGGTGCCGAGACGCTTTCTAACTCTGCGTGATTTTCAGATGACCGATGGTGAATGGGATGATCTGATGATTCCCGTCAACATGGTATTCATGTTTCGAGGGCAAGAGGCGAAGCAAGTAACCGCACTCTATCCTGGTCCTGCTGGTGCTACAGAATCGTTGCTTGGCCTGGAACGCTGGGAAGCACTGGTCAACAACAACCCAATTCTGAACACGCTGCAACAGAATGTCGAAGCCTTGCTGATCTACCGTGTGCGCGGCGTGCGTGAGTACTACATTGTGCCAATAGATGTGTGTTACGAACTTGTTGGGCTTATCCGTCGCTCCTGGCGTGGTCTGAGCGGTGGTGATGCTGTATGGAAAACTATTACAGACTTCTTTAACAGAGTCCGCGCCCAATCCAAAGAGGTGCCACATGCCTGACCTGACATTTGAAGTGGTCGGCGCGGAGGTTCCCACCTTTGCCGCGATACCAACACTGATATTCAAGTTGCGTGTTGATAACGCCTATGCGCAAGAACAAATTCAGAGCGTTATGCTCAAGGCCCAAGTACAAATCACCGCAACGCATCGGCGTTACAATGCATCAGCACAAGAACATCTATTAGATGTCTTTGGCGAACCTAAGCGGTGGGGCGAGACATTGCGTAGCCTGTTGTGGACTCATGCAAACACTATTGTGCCATCCTTCATAGGAAGCACCACTATTGATCTACCCATCGTCTGTACCTACGACTTTGAAGTTGTCAGTACGAAGTATTTCGCATCGTTGGAAGATGGCGAAATTCCGCTTCTGTTTCTATTCAGTGGCACCGTTTTCTATACGGACACGACGGACAAGCTACAGGTAGCACAGATATCCTGGTCGAAGGAGGCCACATATCGTCTTCCTGTTCCAACATGGCAGGAGATGATACAGCACTACTATCCGAATAGCGCGTGGATACGCTTAAACAAAGATGTATTCGATGCCGTATACTTGTACAAAGCACGACATGGCTTTCCTACGCTGGAAGATGCGATGCTGCATCTCTTACAGGCAAGCAATGAGGAGGTGCAGGTTGAACAATGAGCAGATACGAGAAATAGCCGATGCGATTCTCTATGAGGGCTACTTGCTCTATCCCTACCGCCACTCATCGGTAAAAAATCGCCAACGCTGGACCTTTGGCGTGGTCTATCCACAAGCATATAGTAAAACTCAACGCAGCAATGAACCATGGCAAATGCGTACCGAATGCCTGATACAGAGTTCTGCTGAACAGCCATCGGTGAATGTCACGATGCGCTTTCTACACCTGCTCACACGTACATCTGAAGCAACCGAAGTTCAGAGACAGAATGGACATACAGGATATGAGGCGTGGGAGGAAGGCCGAGCACGTGAGGTTCCCGCGCTTCATCTCTCCTTGCAGAAACTCGTTTCTCAGCCCGAACAGGTTGCGATCAGCTTTCCAGCAGAGCATCTCGAAGAAACGGCAACAGAGACAGCTTCAATAGTGCGAAGCCAGAAAGCTATCTCTGGGATGATGACGATTTCAGTTGAGCAAGTTCAAACTCAGCTTTTCAAACTGAGCGTAGTTATCGAAAATACAACACCCTTAGAGAATGCTGGAAGTACATCTGCATTCCGTAATGCAGTACTTTTACAATCATTTGTTTCGACACATACGATCTTACAGGTACAGCAAGCAACATTCGTTTCACTACTCGATCCACTTGACATATTAAGCGATGCTGTTCAAAGCTGCAAGAATGAACACACGTGGCCTGTCCTCATAGGACACACGGGCGAACAAGATGCGATGCTCTCGTCGCCCATCATTCTCTACGATTATCCACAAATCGCGCCTGAAAGTATCGGGACACTCTTCGACGGCACCGAGATTGACGAGATATTAACTCTGCGCATTATGACGTTGACCGATGAGGAAAAGCAAGAAATGCGTCTCGCTGACTCCCGTGCGAATGAACTTCTAGAACGTACAGAGTCGATGACCGCGAACGACCTGATGAAGTTACATGGTGTGATTCGAGATTTACACAGTGTCGATGAGGAGGTAAGTCGATGATTGATAGAGAGCGTCCCGTTCCAACATCCGTAGCAGTCATAGGCGGCGAGGTACAGATTGGCGATAGTGTACGCCTGCATCCCAAAGTACGTGCCGACCCCTTTGATATGTTGCTCGATCAGAAAATCGCACGTGTGGAGGCGATACAACAGGATTTCGAGGACAATTGCTATCTTGTCGTGACGCTTGATGACGATCCAGGCCGCGAACAAGAGGACGAACGGGTTCTGCCGGGGCATCGTTTTTTCTTCTATCCACAGGAGATAGAACGTGTGGAGATGGAGCAATGAGTCAGTTTGAAGCTTCTGAGACACATCCAAAGCGTGTGCTTGTTGCCTGTATTGGGAATATTTTTCTGGGTGATGATGGCTTTGGTGTCGAGGTTGCGCAATACCTGCAACGACAACGTAGATATCCACAAGGTGTACAGGTGGTTGATTTCGGCATTCGTGGTGTTGAGCTTGCGTATAGCTTGCTCGATCCATTAGATGAGTTGGTTCTGGTCGATGCCATTCAGCGTGGCAGAGCACCTGGCACAGTGACACTGATTGAACCAGACCTGACAAAGCTTAATGCCGCACAAGGAGCCGAGGCACGACAGGTTGGCCTTGATACTCATAGTATGGACCCACTCAAGGTATTAGCCTTTGCGCAAACACTTGGCGCACAGCCCGTTCATACACTCCTGGTTGGCTGCGAACCCGCCATACTTGGCGGTGGGGGCGAATACGAAGAGATGCAGATGGGTCTAAGTGAGCCAGTACAGGCGGCAATAGCCGAGGCCGTACAGATGATTGATACTCTTATTCAAGGTTGGTACCCCGCTGCGTATAGTAGCGAGGTAAAGAAAGGAACTATATCATGATTACAATTGATTTACGTAAAGTGCTTTGGGTGTTATTAGCATTAGGTGCGGTGGTGGTTGCGATACAGCTACCCGATATTCAACGCTACCTGCGTATCCGAGCGATGTAATCTATGCACGAACTCGCAATCGCTGAACAAATCGTACAGGTGGTGATGACACAAGTTGAGTCTCATGCGATAGAGCATGTCACGAGTGTACGCATTCAGGTTGGTGAGGCGACAGGTGTGGTCGGGGACTCGCTGACCTTCTCGTTCGAGATGGTTGCGAGTTTCACGCCAGAACTCGTTGGCGCAAAGCTGCTGATCGACACCGTACCGTACCGGGCTGTGTGTCGTCACTGCCACAAAGAATTTCCTGTCAAGCACTTCACCGTCCAATGCCCCACATGCGAAACATGGGAGGCCGATGTTATTTCGGGGAAAGAGTTCAAAGTGCTTGATATGGAAACGGCGTAACATTATCATCGGTTTTCCTATTGTTGAAGGTCAGGAGTTCCTGTTATGGCAAAGGTTCCTATCGTACAAAACATTTTAGCCGCCAATGATGGCGTCGCCGATGAGGTACAACGGACGCTAGCAGAACGCGGTATCCGCTCCATCAACATCATGAGTTCAGCAGGAGCTGGCAAAACGACGTTGTTAGAGAAGACAATCGTACGCTTGCAAGGGCGACTAGGAATCGGAGTTATCGAGGGCGATGTTGAAACCACGGCTGACGCGGATCGAATCGCTGCGACAGGCGCACCTGCCGTACAAATCATCACACAGGGCAATTGCCATCTTGAGGCTAACATGGTACGCGCCGCGCTTGAGGCGATAGACCTGAACAAGATTGACCTGCTTTTCGTCGAGAATGTGGGGAACCTTGTCTGTCCCGCTAACTGGAACCTAGGTGAAGATATGCGCGTCGTCGTTGTCAGCACGACCGAGGGCGACGACAAACCCGCCAAGTATCCACATATGTTCGCGGTATCTGAGGTCATGGTCATCAACAAAACCGACCTGCTTCCCTATGTCGATTACGATTTGGACGCGGTGAAAAGGTTCGCACGAGTCGTCAATCCCGACCTACGCATCTTCGAGGTAAGTTGTCGCAATGGCGATGGGCTCGATGCATGGTGTGATTGGCTGCTCACATTCGCAGCGAAGAAACCTGTAGGGACCGATGATGCAGATGAATAAATTACGTTGGGAATCCCACGGACGCCCACAAGGGGCTACCCTACTATATGACGCTCTGTGGGATTCCCAACGTAATTTCGTTCACTTGCATTATCACGTCCTCTTAACAAGGGAAATGCTAGTAGGACGTGATAAATCGGTCCTTACAAAGAAAGCAAAGCAATAGTATGACATCGGTAGCGAGTTCTACAACACAACGCTGGCGTATCCTCATTCAGGGTATTGTACAAGGCGTAGGCTTTCGGCCTTTCGTCTATGGACAAGCTTTACAATGGGGATTAAGTGGCTTTGTGCTAAACGATAGCCTCGGTGTCACAATTGAAGTTGAGGGCAAGCTTGAACAGCTAAAAGGCTTTCACTCTGCGTTGCAGGAGAAGACGCCTCTCCTGGCACGTATCGACACCCTCACGCTTGAACTCTTGCCTGTGTGTAACGAAACGCAATTTAGTATCGTGCACAGTCAGGCAGGCAACGAGCGCAAAGCATTGATTTCGCCCGATACTGCAACATGTGCCAACTGTCTGCAAGAACTCTTTGACGAAAACGATAGACGCTACCAGTATCCTTTTATCAACTGCACTCACTGTGGACCGCGCTTTACCATCGTCCAGAATGTACCCTATGATCGCGCACAAACCACAATGAGCGTCTTTCCAATGTGTGCAATGTGTCAGGCCGAGTATGATAACCCACTCAGTCGTCGTTTTCATGCACAACCAAATGCATGTCCCACTTGCGGGCCTTCGATGCGTTTACTGGACGAAACAGGGGAACAGATTGCGTGCGACAATCCTATTGGAACAGCAGCACAGCAACTCGCGGATGGTACTATTCTTGCCATCAAGGGAGTTGGAGGCTATCATCTTGCCTGTGATGCGCTCCATGAGGATGTAGTAGCACGTCTACGGACACGCAAACATCGTGAGGCCAAACCATTTGCGTTGATGGTGCCCGACCTTGAAACGGCACGGCAACTTTGTACTATAAACGACGCGGAAGCAATATTGCTGCAATCCTATCGGCGTCCTGCTGTACTCTTACACAAACGTGCAGACAATCTTGTAGCATCAGCAGTTGCTCCAACATACGACACGTTGGGAATCATGCTTCCCTACGCGCCACAGCATTATCTTTTGTTGGCGGCATTTGCTAAGATTGTCGGTCCTCATCGTCCTACGGTACTGGTCATGACGAGTGGCAATCTAAGTGACGAGCCGATAGCTTATCGTGACGAAGATGCACAGCAACGCTTACTCGGTATCGCTGATGGGATGCTGACACACAACCGTGAAATTCATATGCGTTGTGACGATTCGGTGGCGCGTATTGTCGCCAATGATACACAGTTTTTTCGTCGCTCACGTGGCTTCGCACCAGAACCTATTACACTAGCCTTTGCATGTCCAGTACCAATACTCGCATGTGGTGGGCATCTCAAAAATACGTATTGCGTCGGTAAGGACAGGCAAGCATTTGTCAGTCATCATATTGGTGACCTTGAGAATATGGAGACGCTACAATCCTTCCGCGAAGGCATTCCGCACTTTGAGGGCTTGTTTGGTATAACACCTCAAGTCGTTGCCCATGATCTGCACCCTGAATATCTCGCCACGAAGTATGCTCTCGATACTGACATACCGCGAAAAATTGGTATTCAGCATCACCACGCGCACATCGCCAGCGTGTTAGCGGAACATAGTTTACATGGCCCTGTTATCGGAGTTGCTGCCGATGGCACAGGCTATGGAACCGATGGAGCCATCTGGGGCTGCGAAATTATACGTGCCGACCTTCAAAGTTTTGAACGTCTCGCGCATCTCGCATATGTGCCACTTCCAGGGGGTGAGCAGGCTGTACGTCAACCATGGCGTATTGCGGCAGCCTATTTGACGCAAGCCTATGGTGACGATTTCCTTTCCCTGAATATACCATTCGTACACAACCTTGATCGTAAACGTTGGCATACCCTTTCTCAGATGATCGAGCGACAGGTAAATTCACCACTGACATCGAGTCTTGGACGCCTCTTCGATGCGGTTGCTGCTCTTCTTGGCATAAGCGGCGAGGTTATCTATGAAGGTCAGGCCGCGATAGAGATGGAGATTCTGGCGGATACGCAGAATGCTTCCGTTTACCCATTCTTAACAGAAGGAGACAAACCAACACTTCTCGATGTGCGTCCCATGATACGTGCCATCGTACAAGATATACAACAGGGTATTTCTACAGCACAGATTGCGGGAAATTTCCATTGGACAGTAGCGGAGATGTTAGCAGAGATGTGTGTTCGCGTTCGTCAACGCACAGGATTGCAGATAGTAGCCTTGAGTGGTGGAGTATTTCAGAACCGCTTGTTACTGGAACGATTAATTTTAGTACTTGAACAATCAGCATTTCAGGTGTACATGAATCGGCGTGTACCCCCCAACGACGGCGGGTTAGCTCTCGGTCAACTCGCAATCGCGGCGGCCTTAGTAAGCAAAGGAGAATGATATGTGCCTCGGTATTCCAGGACGAATCATAGAGATCGTTGACGATGAGTACGATATCGCAAAGGTAGAAGTATCGGGCGTCAAACGCAACATTAGTATTGCGCTTGTACGACCAGAGGGCATCGTCTCTGGTGATTGGGTGCTCGTACACGTCGGCTTTGCCATGAGCAAGATCGACGAGACAGAGGCACAAGAGACGCTCAAAGCCCTCAAATTGTTGGGCGACCCCTTTAACGATGAGTTGGAGATGTTCCATACAACGCAGGTTTGAACATCAATGAAATTTGACATTCGGAACAGTAACATCGGTAGGGGCAGCAATTCATTGCGCCCCAAGATGGGGGTGGTTGGGCAAACACCCCCGATATGTATCTTGTGGCAGCGTGGACCCCACCCGACCCATCTTGGGGCGCAATGAATTGCTGCCCCTACCGAAAATATTTCTGTTTAATTGTCGAATCCATTGTAGAACGGTTACTTTAATGGATACAGTATCTTTGGAAGCGTTGCTCGCAGCACGCTTTGAACAAAGCATGACGGTACCAGAGGTCTTCTTCGCACAAGAGAACGAACAAATCGCGCAGGCATGTTGGGCAATGGCACGACGTTTTCATAATGGTGGGCGTCTATTAGCGTTTGGCAATGGCGCATGGGCCACTGACGCACAACATGTCTCCGTCGAGTTTGTACATCCAGTGATTGTGGGCAAAAGAGCGTTACCAGCACTCGCACTGACAAACGATAGTGCCACGATTAGCACACTAACTAGTGGTGAAGGTATCTTCGCACGTCAGTTACGTGTGCTGGCACGTCCACAAGATATCGCGTTAGGCTTCTCGCCCGATGGCAACTGCACAAACGTAGTAGCAGCCTTACAAGAGGCTCGTCGTAGAGGTCTGCTCACGCTTGGTCTTGCTGGCAACGAGGGAGGCGCAATGGCACAGACGATGCTCGATTTTCGTTTCGTCGTTCCCAGCAGTGATCCGATGGTCATACAGGAAACACACGAAACACTCTACCACGTCCTCTGGGAACTCGTACACATCTTCTTTGAACATGAAGGATTACTGAAATGAAGAAGGTCATGGGAGGAGCATCCCCTTGCGGGTGCCCTAGCTCATCGAACTAAGGAAAGATGAAATGAATACAACTTCAAAACTTATCCCGATAGAATCATCGTCCGTGCATACGAGTTGTGGCATTGATGGACATTGCATTACCTGTTCTGATGAGGCTGTTACTGTGACAGTACTCAGTGTAGACGACACAACTGGCCTGGCACTCGTTGCTGTAGAGAATGTAACAGAAGAGGTTGATGTTACACTTATAGAAACAGTCAAGGTTGGTGACAGCGTACTGGTACATGGTGGTGTGGCTATCGCGCATCTAGGCGAGGCATAGTCATGAGTAATGCCGAAGGCTCTGACTTTGACCGCATGTTTTATCCCTTTCTATTTGAGCGTGAGAAAGTCAATCCTGACGAAGTGTTGGCACAAGTGCGCCACTCCACACTGGAAAAATGCCATGAGGTAGTCGCGCTTCGTCGTACCATGCTCAAAGAGTCGGGACAACAGATTATCGCAATAAGCAGAGCGATGGCAAAAGCGTTCACGTCCGGTGCAACACTACTCGCCTTTGGCAATGGTGGTAGCACTACTGATGTACAAGACATGGTAACTCAGCTGCTTAACCCACATAATCCAGCATGGCCTGCCCTACCAGCAATCGCATTGACAAACGATATCGCAGTCATCACAGCGGTGGGCAATGATGTTGGCTTTGATAATATTTTTTCACGACAAATCATCGCTTTTGGACGCTCCGGCGATATCGCGTTCGGCATCTCCACAAGCGGCAATTCATCGAACATTCTCGCCGCGTTTGAGCAGGCGAAACGGCAAGGAATGCTCACCATTGCAATGGCTGGTTATGACGGTGGTAAGCTTGCGCGTTCACGTGCGGTAGATCATTGTATCGTCACACCAAGCGACCACATCCCGCGCATTCAAGAGGCGCAGGCAACAACGTATCATGCATTATTAGAGATTCTCGCAACACTTCTACAGAAGGAGCAACACACATGAAATTTGTTGATGAGTATCGAGACCCAACGATGGCAACACGTATCTCAGCGGATATCGAGAAATTGAGCGAGGGTCGTAGCCTCAAACTGATGGAGGTCTGCGGCGGACATACGCACACAATCTACAAACATGGTGTTGAGGATGTGCTACCACCCAATATCGACCTTGTACACGGTCCCGGTTGCCCTGTGTGTGTGCTACCAATGGGACGCATTGATGACGCCATTGCTATCGCGGAAACGGACAACGTAATCTTCACCACGTTTGGCGACATGATGCGCGTTCCAGGCTCGAAGAAAAGCTTGCTTGACGCGAAAGCGAATGGTGCGGATGTACGTTTTGTGTACTCGCCACTTGACGCCCTAAAGCTAGCACGTCAACATCCTGATAAGCAGGTCGTCTTCTTTGCTATTGGCTTTGAAACAACCGCTCCATCAACAGCTGTAACGTTGCTGCGCGCACAGGCTGAAAATATCCAGAATTTCTCGATCTTCTGCAATCATGTCACTATTATACCAGCGATGAAAGCTATTCTCGATTCTCCAGACTTACGCCTGGATGGGTTTATCGGGCCTGGACACGTGAGTATGGTGATTGGCTTACGTCCCTATACCTTCGTGGCACGCGACCATCACAAGCCAGTTGTAATGGCTGGTTTTGAGCCGCTCGACATCATTCAATCGGTGCATATGATTGTGACGCAGATCAGTGAGGGACGTGCTGAAATCGAAAACCAGTATGCACGCGTGGTACGACCAGAGGGCAACACGAAGGCGCTTGAGGCAATGGGGCGCACAATGGAGTTACGCCCCTTCTTCGAGTGGCGTGGGCTTGGTTTTATCACACATAGCGCGTTAAAGCTCCGTCCTGAGTTCGCACCGTGGGATGCCGAATTGCGCTTCCAGGTCCCGGGTTTACGCGTCGCCGACCCCAAAGCATGTCAGTGTGGAGAAGTATTGAAGGGCGTCATCAAACCCTGGGAATGTAAAGTGTTCGGGACCGCTTGTACGCCTGAGACGCCTATTGGCACCTGCATGGTTTCGCCAGAGGGTGCGTGCGCGGCCTACTTCAACTATGGACGCTTCTCAATGGCAAGCGAACGCAACCGCCTACGCGTCCTACCAATGGCAAACGCATAGTACTAGCAAAGGGAACAATTATGGATACGCGGACAGATGATGTTCTGAGCAAGATTGAACGTACGCGACAGGCACGGCGTCACAAATTCTATCTGCGTGACGAGCATATCACGCTCAGTCACGGTAGTGGTGGTAAGGCAACTCACAACTTGATTGAAGGCGTTATCGCGCCTGCGTTCTCGAATCCACTACTTGACCGCATGGACGATTCGGCGACTTTCGCGCTTGAAGGAACAGAGCAACGCCTCGCCTTTACCACAGATAGCTATGTCGTCAGTCCGCTCTTCTTCCCTGGTGGCGACATTGGCAAACTGGCTGTACATGGCACGATCAACGATCTTGCCATGGTCGGAGCATCACCGCTTTACCTATCATGCGGCATCATCCTTGAAGAAGGCTTTTCTATTGCCATGTTGCGTCGCATCGTAGACTCGATGGCAAAGGCCGCAGCAGAGGCAGGAGTCGCCATTGTTACGGGCGACACGAAGGTTGTGCAGCGTGGCAAGGCTGATGGCATCTTCATCAACACAGCAGGCGTGGGCGTCGTACGTTCCACAATGCAAATTGGGCAAGCACTGGTCAAGCCAGGAGATAAGATACTTCTCAGCGGTCCAGTTGGCGATCACGGTATCGCTATCATGCTCGCTCGTGAAGCGTTGGAGATGGAGGCAGATATAGAAAGCGATACCGCGCCTTTGCACAGTCTTGTAGCACAGGTTCTTTCGGCTATAGGAAGTGGATTACATTGCTTGAAAGACCCAACACGCGGTGGTGTTGCAACATCGCTCAACGAAATTGCTATTGGAGCGGAGGTATCTATCGCGCTCGAAGAAAAAGCGATACCCATTCGTGCTGAGGTGCGTGGTGCCTGTGAAATACTTGGACTTGACGCACTGACAATTGCCAATGAGGGGAAGATGCTCGCTATCGTCGCGCCAGAAGTGGCTGATGCTGCACTTGCTGCTATGCGTAGCCATCCTCGTGGTAGTGAAGCTGCTATCATCGGCTCAGTACAAGCTGAGCCAGCAGGTATGGTGTTCCTACGCACCGACATCGGGGGCACACGCGTTTTGGATATGTTGGTAGGTGACCCATTGCCACGTATCTGTTGAGAAAATAAGTAGGTGTAGGGGTTATAATTCAGGAAACAGTTGGGCAGGTGCATGACAGGGGCAAGCCCTGTCACTACTATACTAACTACGACGGCGTGGCCTCGCCGCACAGGTCC
>CAZZVE010000003.1:39207-65465 GCA_964657325.1 uncultured Ktedonobacterales bacterium | reverse complement strand
CTTGCCCCTGTCATGCTCCCGAACCGTATTGTAGCCCTTTTATGAATCCGTTAGAATCAATGTTCCTACCAATATCAATTTCATCGCACTCAGAATTTAAGTGTTTCCCCATCCGCAGGAATATATACCTGCTTTTCCAATCCTTCCTTCTCTACTCTTGCTCTCAAGGCAGCACGCGTGAGGAGGCAGTGATTGATTGTTTCCATATGCACTGCAACAACCTTCGCCTCTGGAACGCTGCGGCAAACCTGGATAACATCTTCCTCGTTCATAGTAATGGGGCCGCCGCCTGTAGCAAAGGTAGCTGCACCAGTATTGAGAGTGACTACATCAGGAGAAAACCCTTGTAGAGCTTGCTCAACCTCTGGACACCAAATCGTATCGCCAGCGATATACACAGTTGGTTCGCCCTCCGCACGCAATACAAAGCCAGAGACCGGAGCCATCTTTTTGCCTAGCTCACCT
Source organism: uncultured Ktedonobacterales bacterium (assembly GCA_964657325.1). GTDB lineage: Bacteria > Chloroflexota > Ktedonobacteria > Ktedonobacterales > Ktedonobacteraceae > JBBQVS01. The sequence goes on along the minus strand of CAZZVE010000003.1, from coordinate 65,000 downwards.
TTTCCATGCTGTCCTCCAGTACGATCTATCTGAAGTCCTCGCCATACGAGATGCTCAGTTACAGGGAGAACTTGTGAGAAGCTAGCTTGCTCAAGCATGTTCTGATCCTCTGGCTGAGATATAAGAGGGAGGTGCTTTGACAGCATAGCCTCCGCGCTTGCATCCCAATGATCACGATGCGTATGTGTCACTAGAACGGCATCAATACCTCTCAATTGCTGCTGCAACTCCTCATCAGAGAGTGGTAATGGCACCATAGGTATACGTCGCTGGTTGCCCGCGTTGGCAATAGGGTCCGTAGCTTCAAGTGGGCTGAGCATGGGATCAACCAGAATCGTGAGGTTGTGAATGGCGAGTATCAGAGTGGCGTGGCGTAGAAGACGAACGTGCATTATCTCTTTCCTCTTTCCGAGCAAAATGGATGTATCTGCTTTGTGTTATCGTTGTTTGTATTATCTCGGTGTGAGGACGACGACAGGGATTTCGCGCTCAGCACGTTTCTGGTATCCGACGAAGTTTTTATATTTTTCTGAGATGATTGCCCAAAGACGCCTGCGCTCTTCTGCATCGGCTTGTTGAGCGGTGACAGGAATGACACGTGAGTTAATTTGTATCTTCGCCTGTGGGTTGCTCTGCAAATTAAGCCACCAGACGGGATGCTTGGGTGCGCCACCATTGGACGCGATGATGATGTAGTGATCTTCATCTGTAAAAAAGAAAAGAGGCGTGTCGCGCTCAACCCCACTTTTGCGACCAGTTGTAGTCAGAATAAGTTGGTGTTCCCCACCACCAACTTTTCCACCAGTAAGACGATAGAGCGAGACATGGCCTTTCATAAAGAGGCGTTGCAAACTTCTTACAACACCACTTTGCTGGATTGAACGTGTGGATTTTGTATCGACGGACATTGAGTTCTCCTTTGTATACAGATACCTTTATCAGTGTCTGATGACACGTAAACGAAACATGTGCATAGTATAGCACGCCTTTGGCATAACACATCCGTGCTATAATAGAACATATGAATTCCAGGAATGAACCTTTGGGGAATGTATATACGTGATAGAAAGAGTTATGATAAACAACATTAAGCAACATATAGAAAGGTTTGGTATACACATTGGCTAATACTTCTCTTGAACCTAGTGAAAATCCAATTGGCGTATATGCACGTGCGGGTCTACTTGGCTTTGTCGCGGGTCTGCGCTCTATGACACCATTGGCACTCTTAAACTGGACAAGTCGTATTGGTGTTGACGCGGAGTCAGCACTTGAGCAATTTCTGGATGCTCCGGCAAGCCGTCTTGTTTCGAGCGCGCTTGCGGTTGGCGAACTGGTTGGCGATAAGCTACCATTTGCACCAAGTCGCATCTCTGCTGGTCCCCTAATTGGTCGTATCGTGATTGGCGGACTCGCTGGCGCAACAATTTGTCAGCGTTCACGTGTCTCGCCTATTGTTGGCATGGCAATCGGCGCAACCGCCGCAAGTGCAGGTAGTGCTGCTGGTTATTATGGTCGCAAAACACTCGACAAGATCAAGTTCGTCCCCGATTTTGTGTGGGCAAGTGCCGAAGACACTCTTGCACTTGGTCTGGGTTATCTTGCGACAAGAAAACCCAAAAGTTAGAGTATAATATAAATAAGAATTGCTTCTGTAAGTGACATGACAGGGGCAAGCCCTGCCACTGCTATATTACCCTCATTACGAGGCAAAGCCACACGAGTCCGTGTATAGTAGTGACAGGGCTTGCCCCTGTCATGCTACCCGCTACCACTATAGTAAGGAAATACTGTGAACCCTACTGACCAGGAACCCTCGGACAACAACATTGAACCTTTGACTGCACCAAAAACCACGCTTTCTACCGAGCCTACTGTTCCTCATGATCCTTATCTTGCGTGGCGTTTTACAGACTTTCGCCTTTTGTTTATTGGTTTGTTCATTGCGACGTTGGGTGAGCAAATGATTACGATTGCCATTGGTTGGGAATTGTATGATCGCACAGGCTCCGCGCTTGTACTGGGTCTGGTGGGCTTAGTACAGGTTATTCCGCTTTTCATTTTGTCGCTACCAGCAGGGCATATTGCGGATAGATACAATCGTAAACGTATTGTGATTTTCTCACTGCTTGTACTGGCACTTGCCTCTATTGGCTTAACCGTCCTATCATATCAACGCGGTCCGCTACTTCTAATTTATGGCTGCTTACTGCTAATGGGTGGAGCGACGGCCTTTAATGGGCCAGCCAGCTCAACATTGGTTACACAAGCCGTACCAGAACACGCGTATCAAAGTGCCGCGACGTGGAGTAGCAGTTCTTGGCAACTTGCGTCTGTCATAGGTCCAGCATTAGGAGGCATACTTATTGCGGTTCTCCACAGCGCGACACTCATTTACGCGCTCAATGCTGCTGCTGTGCTTATTTTCGCCCTCTTACTATTACCGCTACATAGTCAACAGAAAGTTGTCACCAGCACATCAACAACAATAGGTTCTTTGTTGGAGGGCATCAAGTTTTTGCGGAGTACACAGGTCATATTGGCATCCATCACGCTTGATATGTTCGCGGTCCTACTCGGCGGCGCAACCACGCTCCTTCCGATTTTTGCTAAGGACATTCTGCACGTTGGGCCAGTGGGTTTGGGGGTGTTACGCACTGCACCCTCTATCGGTGCATTATGTGTCACCTTTGGTATTGCATATATTCCACCATTCAAAAAGGCAGGGCAAACACTGCTCTGGGCAGTTGGTGGCTTTGGACTCGCTACAATTATCTTTGGGTTATCACACTCCTTCTGGCTCTCGCTGAGTATGCTGTTCTTGCTAGGTGGCCTTGATAATATTAGCGTTGTCATCCGAGGTACACTACTCTTGACTCGCACACCTAATGCTATGCTTGGACGTATCTCCTCGGTCAATACACTGTTCATTGGAGCCTCAAATCAGTTAGGCGGCTTCGAGTCCGGCCTTGTGGCACAACTCTTTGGTCCACTTGTGTCTGTTGTCGGTGGCGGCATTGGCACAATTCTTGTAGTACTCCTAGTCGCGCTCCTCTGGCCCGAAATGCGGCGTCTTGGCAAAATGCAAGTAGAGGAGTAAAAACCCGTCTTTTCTAGGAAGGAAGTAAGGTTGCAATAGTACCACATACATGGCGAACAATAACCTTACCATCATCAAGCGATGATTGCTCTTGCGTGTAGACAGCGAGGACATATGTTTCGTTACCAGAGGTGACAATACCTGAACTGTTCATGGCCCAGTAATTATCAGGCCCTGTTACCCAACCATCTTTCATCGCTACGACTGCACCATTAGGCGCGGTGTCACCCATGCCCACTTGCTGGTCAGATTCGACATTCTCCATCAGATTAAGTGCTAATGCACGATGCGTGCTATTCAGGATTTTCCCCTGATAGAGCAGGGTAAGCATATCTACCATCGCCTGTGGTGTTATGAGACTGTAGCCCCAGGAGTCACTATCTGGACTCAGGCCCGTGACTCCGATTTTTTGCATATAACTTGCAATACCACTTGCTCCACCAGCATCGTTAAAGAGAATAGAGGCAGAGTCGTTATTCGAGTTCTCGATCATGGTTGTCAGTAGCGTCATCTCATTATCATCAAGATCACGTCCCTGTTGCTCAACCATATCGAGAAAGGTTAACATAATGGGAACCTTCATGGAACTTGCAACAATGAATCGCGTCGAACTGTTGTAGGTGTAATACGTCTGGTGCGTCACGTCGTAAAGGACAACACTTGCATCAGGACCAATATCATCTAAATACGCTTGTAAATCAGGTGACAATACATCAAAGGATGCTTGGCTGATATTGGTAAGGGGAACAGAGAAGGTGACGGTACTCGCGTTTATCCATCCACTAAACGCGCCCCTCAGCGTATTCCAGCGCACATTATACCAGAGTGTACCGCCTACCCATGTGGTATTTCCTAGTAGTACGAGCGGGAAGTTTTGCCCAACGTGCGCGAGTTCGTGTCCTGTACTTGGAGCATCAAGCAAAGTACTTTCATCTTGTGACCAGATGGGTTGTCCAGTTGTTACCTTGATGGTCGGTAGACCAACCGTACGAAGATAGTCTAAACCAGTATTCAAACGATAGATACTCGGCTGATTTGATAACGCTGTACTATCCTGATCGAAAAGCAAACCTGCATAGGAAAAAACTTGTACAAGCATATGATGAGTACTACCATTCTGTGTAATTGTAAACGGTAGTGCTTCGGTGAGCGGAAGTCCTATGTCCTCTTGCCATTCATCAGGATCGAGATGGTTGATATAACTCCAAAAAGGCGGTGCAATACTATGCCCCACATCCTTTCCTGCTCGCACTCCACCCTGTACAAAAAAGCTTTGACTCATGATAGTTCTGGAATAGGTATTGATGGCAGCAGAAGGTGGTATTTGGACAGGTACCATAGCCTTAATTTGAGTAGCAGCGCGTATATCTACATATGTTAGTGAGCTTCCTTCCCCACCTATAGGTGCTACACTACCCATTGTGAGGAGTGCTTGTAGTAGAGGCAAACGCACTACACCAACGACATCATGTTTTATATCAGTGTTGACTATCCCTGTTAGCACGTCATGCGTTACTTGTGGAGTATAGGCTTGTAGTGGTGCTGGTAAAAATAGTGCTCCTGCTTCAAAAAATTGTAGCCAACCCTGTTTTGTGGGAAAGGCAAAGGTTAGAGGTTTCCCTAAACTATCCGCGCTACCAGTACGTTGATAATAAGAGGCGAAGAGTGGAGAGACAGCAAGTAAGTTCGAGTCAGCTAGCACAGATGAGGCGGCAAGCGGTGTAGTATGTACATCACGGCTCCATTGATTGGACCCGTTCGTCACTAATGTTTGTTGTGTAGTATCATAATTTACATGATGTGCCTTACTCAACGCTGATACAGAGGCGAAACTAGCTGCTCCTACCATGAGAACAAGTCCAACAAGAGTAAGAAGTAGAACTTTCACAGTACCACTTGTGTGCCAGCCTTTATATCCTGCAAACACCGTTCTCATACTACATAACCTTCTATACATCTACTCACATCTTTAGGATAGTTATTAGTACCATATCAACGTATCCTACATGAAAAGTATATGCTAAGAAGGTTAAGATTTTTTACAAGAAATGTCAAGATTTTTTCAGGAAGTTATTCTATTTTCCTAGAATGTTCCCTTATCAGGCTTTTTGCTGCATATATTTGATAAAATTGTGGTATCGGTAGCAACGAGGCGTACATGTTATACTAGGGATAGAGAAATACAGGCAATTTCTATCTTAACCAGCAAAGAAGGTGAAATCTTATGAATATAGAAGTAGTCAATAACACATTAACAATGAGTATTCAGATATCGTATTTGATCGTTATCGCCGTGATTATTGTAATCCTTATGCTTTTTAGAAGGCGAAAGTAACTATTTACTTCACCAATCTCCCTGTTTTAGGATGGTGAGAGCAATCATTGTATACTTGCTTCACCTAAAATATGATATAGTGTTCACGTGTTGCCGCTGTGGTAATACGAGAAGCAGTATGTTGAGTTCAAAGGAGGAGGCTTCATGAAAAAAAGGTTTGGTTTTACCCCGGTTATCGCGCTAGTAGCCCTCGTACTGGTAGCAGGTATATTTGCACTGTATAATAGTACACTTGTGCAAGCAAATACGACGCGTACAATTCATGTAGTCGAACACGCAATTACCGATACAGAGGTTCCCGCAAAGGACGCCCTTGGCAACCAGCTTGTCTTCCACAACCCTATTTTTGACGCAGCTAACAAGAAGCAAGTCGGTCAGGACAACGGAAATTGTGTACGCACTATCGTGGGCAAGGAATGGGAATGCTTCTGGACAATCTTTTTACCCGCAGGCCAGATCACCGTCGAGGGTCCCTTCTATGACAACGGCACGGATTCCCTGCTTGCTATCACCGGTGGTACGGGGTCCTACCAAACAGTACGTGGACAGATGAAACTGCATGCACGTGGTAATCCAGTTGGCTCTGAGTACGATTTCATTTACATGCTTGCGAACTAGTCATTGTTACTTCAAGAGCATAATGGGGGCTGTCAATACGTGTATTGACAGCCTCGTTAAGCTCTTGAAGCAATACTACTTTGTAGCTTTGGCTTCTTTTGCCTCTTTAGCAGAGGTTTCTTTGGCATGTGATGCGTGTTTCTTCGCGGCCTCGGTCGCGTGATGTGTAGCTTCCGCGTGATGACCCTGTGCTACTTGTGCGTGATGCCCGGCTTTCTCGTGATCGCCCTTCTCGTGTGCATCTGCAGCGGCACGATGATGCTTTGCTGCCTCTTCATGGTGCTCGGCTGCCTTTGTGTGATGCTCCTGCGATGGATGTTTTGTAGTCGCCATTGCCTATTTCTCCTATACATGTATTACTATAAAGAAACTACTTTTCGCGTATTTTCTTTGATACAATGTGTAAACAAAGAAAATACTCTTGTTCTGGCACGTATCAATGCTGACAATAGATGCAAAATTTGGTAGTAAAAATAAGTATTTGTCACAAAGCCTTTTCATCAAACGTATACCATAGGTATAGAGGGTTACATATAAAGGAGTTACAAACGATGGCAGACCAGGATACAAATAAGCAAGAGCAGTATAGCGACGAAAACCAATTAGGTGTGTTAGGCAACCAGGACCAGACCAGTACAAAGGCCAACCAGAATCAGGTCAGTGATCAATATCTCTATAGTATGAAAGCCGATCAGAACATCGACGAAAACCAGAACGACCAGGACCTTGCCGACGAAGACGATTATGAAGAGGTAGACGAGAACGACGACCAGTACGATATACAAGGCGGTCAGGGTCTCTATGGCACCGGCAATTATGGTAATCAAGGCGGACCTAGCCATCCTGGTAGTAGCCGTTCAAGCTATGGTACAAAGGTAAGCCAGGATCAGAACGGGAATCAGCAATAAAAGTCGAGAGCGTACAAGAAAAGAGGCACTCTGTCCAGAGTGCCTCTTTTCTTGTACGCTCTTGGCTTATTCTGCCTCGTCGAGTCGTGCAGGTGTATCTACCTGATTGAGGCGATTCCAGAGAACATAATCTGTTTCCTTCTTGGGCACGTAAGCGTTCTCTGGCCCAGCCACCATTTCTGATGTTGCGGTGATTTCACCCTGTTCGAGGTGATGCAAGTCAATATACTTTGCCCCTTGCTGCAAACGGTTTCCTTCTGGCACGATCTGAATCGACTTAAGCTCATCATTCGTCAAATCAGCAAGCGTAGTAGCATGCATACTTTTGATAGTATCAGCCGACTGTGCAAACTTGGTAGGTGAGGGATTGCTCAACCCGTTATTTTCACCTGCCTGATTGTTTGCAGTCAGGTCATCATCGAACTCGGACGGATCACGTCTATCCTGTGGTGTATTCTGATCTCGATGATTTTCGTGCAGTCGTGAAGCTTTCCTTCCGCTATGAGCGTCCGAGTCACTACCAGTACGCTTCTCGCCTTCAGCCTCCATCAGGCGTGAGTCAGCCTTCTTCGGACGATTGTCTTTATCTTCTTTATCTTGATGCACTTGTGAATCTGGCATAGGGTATATTCTTTCCTCACTAGCATGACGACATACAAGTCCCCTTAAGGACTGGTACGTTTTTCTACAACAAAAAGTTTCGTTGAGGTTGTGGTAAATAAAATAATGCGAATTCTGCAGGGACCAATTTATGGCGTCCTCTTGGCGTTTCGTATGCCGACGAGGACGCGATACATTGGTCCCTACAGAGGACATATATTCGCAGGTGATATAGTGGAAACAACACGAAATTGTAGGAGTATCTCTTGGTATGACACATGCTACAGAAACAACACGTGAGGCTATTAATACTGCATTGGATGCCGTTCATGGTCTCACGCTGCTGCGAGACATTCTTGATGATGACATTGGGCAAGCAGTGCTCACTCTTTTTCGACTGCTTGTTACAACCGAACCAGATGCAGCAAGCATAGCACAAGCCTATAGCAACACATTCTTTATCTTGGCACAAGACACAAACACCGACACGCTATTGCCCAATATACCTGATGCATGGCAAGCTCATCTTGTGAGCCGTATTGTTGATAGCAGCAATCCGTGGAGTGTGCAGGCAGAAAAAACCACCTCACAATATATCGCTCAGGGAATACGTGAACAGGCCAAACGCGACCTGCGCATTCTTCATTTGCTCTACAAAGTCAAGGCTCACGACATATGGGAATTGACACGACATGTTGTTATGCAACATCTACCCACTCTGAATGATGCATGGGTGCCGTGGCATAATCTTATCCTTGAGTATGAATCAACCGGTACAGCACGCGAGTTGATGATGCATCAACTTGTGAGAGCTGAGGATTGGGCAGCGAGCATGCTACTCTTAGAGCAATATTGGAAGCATCAGGGTACAGGACTATTTGCACGTTACAGAGTTCTTCGTTGGGAGGGACGAACAGAAGGATTACGTGGCGTTGCTCATTCTGACTCCATTCAGCTTGCTAATTTAGTTGGCTATGAACGTGAGAAGGCACGGTTGCACATGAACCTTGAACACTTTGTACATGGTTTGCCTGCACATGACGCTGTCCTATACGGTGCGCCCGGAACAGGAAAATCTTCTACGGTTAAGGCACTTGCCAATACCTATGCTGATATGGGGTTACGCCTGATCGAGGTACGCAAAGAGTTTGTTAATGACCTGCCAGCCATTGTCAATCAGGTTCGTGGACATGCTCCCTATTTCCTCTTGTTCATTGATGATCTCTCCTTTGAAGAGCATGAGACCGAGTATAAGGCGTTAAAAGTGTTGCTTGAAGGCGCGGTGGAGGCACGTCCAGCGAATGTTCTCATTCACGCGACCTCGAATCGATTGAATCTAATTCGTGAAAACTTTGCGGACCGTGGCAAGCCAACTGACGATGTACATTGGCGTGATACCCTCGATGAGAAAGCTTCTCTCGTGGCACGCTTTGGATTACGCGTTACCTTTATGACCCCCGATCAGACACAATATCTCACCATCGTTACGGGCCTAGCACAGCAGCGTGGCATTACATTACCAGAGGAAGACCTACATGCCCGCGCACTGATCTGGGAACGTCAACACGCGGGTCGCTCCGGTCGTGTTGCACGCCAGTTTATTGATGATCTGGAGGCTGAACAGAAAATGGAATAGGTTACAGATTGTAACGTTTGCACTCGCTCAAACGAGATATTAGTATGCATGTGTATAAAAAGCCCATGCATATATCTTTTCTATTTTCTTTTGACGCCTACTACATTGTCAAGCTTTGTTTAAGGTTGTAGTAGTCTGTCAAACGAAATGTGTCACCGAAACCAGGGCACCCGCAAAGGGATGCCCCTCCCATACAAGGTGGTTTCTCAGGCGCGTTCGCGTATGGGAGGAGCATCCCTTTGCGGGTGCCCTGGCCTTTGACAAATGTGCTTTGACGGTCTAGTAGAGACCACGTTTACGACGTCCGAGGCCAATTTATCGGAGGGAGTCCTTTCTATATCTCGTGCAATAAATTGCACCACGGACGCGATAAAGCTGGTCCCTACGAAATACTACTATAGGAGTTACGGACATGATACAGCTTGGCTGGAAAGCAGGACCAGAGCAATATCCACCAGTAGAGTTATTAGAATACGCCGCAGTCGCGGATAAAGCGGGTTTTGATTGGATCGATGTCAGTGATCACATGAATCCATGGAGTGAAGCGGGACAAGCATCATTTACATGGTCATGGCTGGGGGCAGCAGCCATGCAGACAAAACGCTCAATTCTTAGCCCCGGCGTAACCTGTCCAATTCTGCGCTATCATCCATCGGTCATTGCGCAGGCAGCCGCCACAATGACGCATTTCGCTCCCAATCGTTTCGCGCTTGGCCTGGGAACGGGTGAAGCACTCAACGAGTTCGCGGCAACCGGACAATGGCCTAGCTATGCAGAGCGCCGCGAACGTCTGATCGAGTCGATTGAACTTATGCGCGCCTTGTGGAATGGCGAAGAGGTCAGTTTTGAGGGTAAGTATTATCAGACGCATAAGCTAAAGCTATATACACCTCCAGCCTCACCAGTGAAGATCATCTTCTCTGCACTCGCACCTCATGCTGCGGAGTACGCGGGCAAGTATGGTGATGGCTTATGGAGTGTTGGTGGCAAGCAACCGGAGATATATAAGGGCATCATCCAGAACTTTGAGGAGAGCGCGAAAAAGGCTGGCAAAGATCCCTCAACCATGCCACGCATTATCGAACTCAATGTGGCTTATACCGATAATGTTGACGCTGCTGTACAAGAGCAGCTCAAGTACTGGGCTAGCACTGCTATACCCGCAATGTATGATGAGAAAATCTACACGCCAAAAATGTCGCAAGAAAATGGCGAGGTTGTCGGTGCAGATAGCGTGTTAAAGACAAGTTGCTTCTCACCAAAGATTGAGGATCATATTCAATTCGCACAACAATATGTTGATCTAGGCTTTGATTGCCTCGTCTTCCACTGCCCAGGACCAGATCAGCGTGGCTTCCTTGAAAGCTATGCAAGTGAAGTGTTCCCAAAATTACGCTCACTCAGCAAGAAGTAGTTGTTTAAGCACACTAAAGAAGAGAGTAGAGGAGTAGTCCTTGTGACCTCCCTACTCTCTTACTCTTTCAAAGCGGCGACAAGGGCAGCATGATCGCGTTCAGTCTGATCGGCATATGCTTTAGCAAATGTTGCGATTGCTTGCTCAAAAGCGTCACTTTTGCCCATATAGCCGCTTATTAGAGCAGCGTCACCAGAACGTGCATGTGCTCGGGCAAGCACCCAACCACAGAGTCCTGCATAGGAAATGAAGTCACTTATGCTCATTCTATCGATGCTTGGAGAAAGTGACATATCGCGTAGTTGACGAATGTAGTAGTCGTGCGGCCCACTCCGCGTCCATCCAAGAAAGATGTCACTTGCACTTTGCATAAGCCTTTGTCCACACACAACCCGTTGTGCATGATTGGAATACTGACCTACTCCAAGATAGCGTTCTAATACGGACGCTCGCGCTTCCTTAATTTGTAAGAAGAGAGGATCATCAGCATCATCTCCCAGAAAGAGCATCACATAGCAACGTGTGCCCACACTACCAATACCAACAACTTTCTGTGCAATATCGACAAGGTGATAACGACTCAACAATACATTGCGGTCATCCTGTAATGATGCCTTATATCCCTCTAACACTTTTTGCAAGCTTTCAATAAATTCCTCATCATAGAGGTGTGTGATAAGTGGAGGGTCATCTTTGATATAATACTTACCCTCAAGTTTATCAGTCATTTTCGGAAATACATCAATACTGGTACGCCGACGTGCTCTGGCAAGTTCTCGATTGACATAAGGCTGGCTATCAGGGTGAACACGTTTCAAGATATTTTCTCCGTCAATACGTGAGTACCACACGTCGATGGCACGCATTCCGCCAAAAATCCACATATGTTCGCGGTACGATTGCACACCTCTAAGAGCGGCATTAATACTATTATCCTCAGAAAAGCCATTAACACGTCCAGCTACAACTACGCTTGTAGCAAACCTTTTCACATCCCATTCCCACGGACCAGGAAGGGTCTCGTCAAAGTCGTTTATATCGAAGACCTGATTGCGCTCAGGTGTCGCGTAAGTACCAAAGTTATTTAAATGGGCATCACCGCATAGTTGCACTTGTAGTCCTGTTAGCGGTGTCTTCACCAGATCGTGTGCCATAATCAAAGCGGAACCTCGCAAAAAGGCAAAAGGCGAGGCACTCATTCGTTCATAGCGCAGAGGGACGAGGGATTGCAGACGAGTACGATTCGATTCTTCTAACAAGTCCATCGGGTCAGCACGGTCTTCTGCAGGTGCCCAACTCGCATGGCTTGCACGAGGAACAGTACTACGAAGTGCTTTACCAGCAGTAAGGCGTTCACTATACGTTGAACTAGCTTGTCTATCAACAAAAGGGATATTCCCATTAATCACAATCACCTCCTTGCACATAACGTTCTTTTCTCATTCACATATTTCTTCTACATTGTTAATTATACATAAAATTTCTTGTCACTTCTTTTTGTAAAACTCTAGCATATGAGAGAATTGTAAAATTTCCTCTTGACATATAGCAAACATGTGGGATATACTCTGACCAAGAGCAAAACATCCCCCTAGGGGGGTAGGTGGATTGCTTGTAAGAAAGTTTTTGCATATCATGACACACCCGCCTGATTCGTCGGCTCGTGAGGACATCGCTAAACGTCTCGCACGCGTCGCCGGACACGCAACGAGCCTAAAGAGACTTTGGGACGAAGGCCGCGACGTTGACGACATGTTGACACAGGTTGCCGCCGTTCGCGCTGGACTTGACCAGGTTGGCCGAGCTATCCTGGAATATGCCGTTGAACAAAGTGTCACAAAGGCTGTCGAACAAGGTAGTTCTGACGAGGCGATACGCGAACTCAAGAACGCGTTAGATCGCTTTATCTAGGTGTGTATCTCGTTACCGTTACGGAACGAAGGAGGACCCGAATGGACCCTGACCCTACTTGGTGTCGGCGTCACCATCTTTCCGTAGTACAAACGGTTCTGACCTGCTAGCATCTCCATGTATCAGTGCTATCATCTCACGACTCGCTTTGGCTACGGATACAATTTCCCAAAAGCGAGAAGCGTGAGCATAGGTAGTACTACTCTCCTTGCCTGATTCCTCTGGCAAGCATGGTGTCATCCTCTCACTCTTTCTCTCATTTTCAGGTTTTCTCACGCACATTGTTCCTGATAAGACAATGTTCTGTAGGGACCGATTTATCATGTCCTTTGCCCCATCCACAAATTCTGGAGAACATGATACGCGTTTCAACATCCTGCAAAACGTGTTCGTTGCCAAAAAGGACGTGATAAATCGGTCCCTACAAAGGGTTTCTTCTCCGTGAGAGAATCCATATCTCATTATGCTCTTAATTCAAAGAAAAAAAGAGAGGAGTACTCCCATGTACCAAATTGAAGAGACTACACTTGTGTTCGACGTGGTAGAAGAGAACACGGTACACATTGATACAGCATGCAGTGACGACATCCAGGGAGCCTGGGGCACAATCAAAGGCAGTGAGAGTGCAATACGCAAAACATGGATTAAGCGTCTTCTAGCCTTGCTTGTGATTATGGGGCCAGGGTTGATTACAATGGTTGGAGATAACGATGCGGGCGGGATTCAGACGTATATCCAGGCAGGACAACAATATGGAACATCTCTATTATGGACACTGCTCATTCTGATTCCTCTTCTAATTGTCAATCAAGAAATGGTTGTACGTCTTGGTGCGGTAAGCGGCGTTGGACATGCACGTCTAATTTTCGAGCGTTTCGGCAAATTCTGGGGCGCGTTCTCACTCAGTGACCTGTTTATCCTGAACTTTTTGACCATTATTACAGAATTCATCGGTTTCAGTGTCGCGCTGCAATACTTTGGCGTGAGCCCCTACATCTCAGTTCCTTTGGGCGTTGTCGGTCTCATTTTAATCACCACAACTGGAAGTTTCCGCCGCTGGGAGAGCGTAATGTGGGTATGCTGTCTCGCAAGTCTGCTAATGATTCCAATCGCATTTATTCCACATGGCTCTATCGGTCCAATTGTAAGTGGCACCTTTATTCCAAGTGTGCGTGGTGGTCTCAACTCAACCGCATTGCTGACCATCGTTGCCATTATCGGTACAACGGTTACACCGTGGCAACTCTTCTTTCAGCAGTCAAATGTTGTTGACAAACGCATTACCGCTCGTTGGATGAAAAGCGAGCGCACAGATACCATTATTGGTGCATTCCTGACCAATATTGAGGCAGCAGGGTTAGTCATAGCAGCGGCCTTTGGTTTTGCCGCTACAAAGTTCGATAACGGCTTTTTAGATTTGAACACAACCGCGCATCAGTTTGGACTAGCAGGTCATTCCATCATGGGCGTGATTTTGATGATTATCCTGCTCAACGCCAGCATCATCGGTGCCTGTGCAGTCTCACTCGCGACCTCATACGCCTTTGGCGATGCGTTTAAGACCAAACCATCGCTACATAGCAAATTTGGCGAGGCAAAGGGCTTCTACATCAGCTATGCTGCACTTATTGTATGCGCTGGTACCATTGTAGTGCTTTCGCCAGCACAGATGCTTGCCATCCTAACACTGCTTGTACAAGCACTCGCGGGTATTCTGCTTCCCAGTGCCACAATGTTTCTCGTGTTGCTGTGCAATGATCGTGCTGTGCTCGGTCCATGGGTGAATAAGCGGTGGTTGAACATCGTCTGTGCTATCATCATTGGTGTACTCATAACACTCTCCGTTATCCTGGCGGCGACAACGCTTATTCCGTTTACAAACGCACAAACATTACAGCTAGCCGCTATCGCAGGTGTTATTCTAGTGATCTCGTTGGCAATCGTTGGGGGTGTCTCGTTGGTGAAGCATCTTAGAAAAGGATCAGATGCGGAGCTGTCTGCACTTTATGCAATGGATAGGAACACATGGCGGATGCCACCACTTGCTGAGTTGACGAAACCTGTATGGTCACGCACGCTTAAAATTGGGATGTTGGCACTACGCATTTACCTTGTGGTAGCAGTTGTATTGCTGGTATACAAGTTCATTGTTATGGCGTTTCTGCATTGAGATGACATCTGTAGGGGTGTAATGAATTAGACCCCTACAATTGCCGTTCTCTTATATATTCTATTGCCGATATTCGTTTACGCAGTCTTGACCGATGCAGCTTTTTGCAAACCCAATTCCTCTGTAGATTGCTCACGCATCTGGTATTTCTGGACTTTGCCCGTGACGGTCATGGGGAATGAGGTCACGAACTTGATGTAGCGCGGTACCTTGTAGTGCGCGATGTTGCCCTTACAATAGTCACGTAACTCTTCCTCTGTCACCTGCTCTCCTGGCTTGAGCATGACCCACGCCATGATCGCTTCACCATATTTCTCATCAGGGACACCGATGACCTGCACATCGCTGATCTTTGGATGCGTATACAGGTATTCTTCGACCTCGCGTGGATAGACGTTCTCACCACCACGAATAATCAGGTCTTTGATGCGCCCAACGATATTGACGTAGCTTTCTTCGTCCATGACAGCTAGATCGCCTGTGTGCATCCAACGTGCTGAATCGATAGCTGCGGCCGTCGCCTCTTCATTGTTCCAGTAGCCGAGCATAACACTATAGCCACGTGTGCAGAGTTCGCCAGTCTCGCCAATTGGCACGACCTGACCCGTCGCGGGATTGACAATTTTGACTTCGAGATGTGGATGTATCTGCCCAACGGTGCCGACTTGCTTGTCCAGTGGCGAGCCGATACGTGTTTGCGTCGAGACCGGACTGGTCTCCGTCATACCATAGCAAATCTCGACATCACTCATGTTCATCAAGCTCTGAACTTTTTTCATGACCTCAACCGGACATGGTGAACCTGCCATGACACCTGTACGCAAGCTAGAGTAGTCGAACTTGGCGAAATCTGGCTGATCGAGTTCCGCGATAAACATCGTCGGCACACCATAGAGCGAGGTACATTTTTCTTCCTGCACCGTTTGTAACACGGTCAATGGCTCAAACCCTTCGGAGGGATACACCATCGTCGCGCCATGTGTGATACAGCCGAGGTTGCCCATGACCATACCAAAGCAGTGATAGAGCGGTACGGGAATACATACTCTATCCTTATACGTCAGGTTTTGCAGGCCAGCTACAAAATAGCCATTGTTCAGAATATTGTGATGACTGAGTGTCGCACCCTTCGGAAAGCCTGTCGTGCCACTGGTGTACTGTATGTTGATTGGGTCGTCGAACTCCTGCTCACGCTGTACTTTTGTGAGTTGCTCGTTGCTCACACCGCCGCCCATCGACATAAGTTCGTCCCAGGTAAACATGCCAGGAATCTTTTCGGAGGTCATGCGAATGACGGTTGTGAGGTCGGGAAGTTTTTCAGCCTTGAGCTTTCCGGGTTCGCTGTGCTGTAGTTCGGGAGCAAGTGCTTGCACCATCTCGGTATAGTTCGAGGTTTTGAAGGCTGGCGAGATGATAAGAGCGGTACAGCCCGATTGTTTCAGCACATATTCCAGTTCGTGCAGACGGTACGAAGGATTGATATTAACGAGTATGGTGCCGATTTTGCTGGTGGCGAATTGCGTCACACACCACTCAACACGGTTAGGCGACCAGATACCGATGCGTTGCCCTTTACGCAATCCCAATTGAAGCAAGCCCTTCGCGCACTGATTGACCTGTTCTTGCAATTCACGGTAGGTCAAACGTATCTGTTGCTGACGTGCGATAAGCGCGGGATTATCGGGGTAGGTTTCTGCAGTCAAGTCGAACTGATCGCCAATCGTCAGGCCAAGTAATGGAGTATCGCTCGTGCCACTCGTATAACTCCATCGTGGGGTGGTCTGCTCAGTTGAAGCGGCAGACAAGCTCTGTTGTGTCACTGTCATAGTGTTTTCTACACTCCTCTAAAATAGGTGCAGGGAGATAAGATAGTCAGCGAAATTGCAGGGTCTCGCATTAGCTTAAGAGTAACCGACGTGAGGGGAAAAAGCAAGGTGTGTTTTTCTTTAACGCGCAAGAAGATTCCATCGACATTCATCACTAAAAGCAATCCATAGAGTGCTAGCAAGCGTAGTGTTATGTGAAGATAATTTCACTACGCCTGTAAGGAGCCTTTGTATGTCGTCCACTCTACAACCCATCCCAAGAAAACTAGATGAGCCGCAACATATATCTCGCCACACAATAAAAAAGTTTTTTATTCCTATACTGATAATTCTCTCGGTTCTCTTATTTCTATATATCGCTATTGGCCCATCATATAGTTCACGAGCGCAATCCAGCATAGTGACAACCGCCCATACAAGCGCAACGGTGGATGAAAACTGTAAAGCATCTTATTATTCGCGTGATGGCAACCCGTTTCAGTTGTGTCCTGGTCCCTTTCCTGGTGGTGGCAACTGCGTATGGTGGGCATGGGAGCAATGGCACCTGCTCGGCTATGATCTTCCCTTGAATTGGGGCAACGCCGCCGATTGGGTTGTTGATGCCGAGCGTACCGGTCTACCCATTGGGACAGAGCCGCGCGCAGGTGCTATCGCTGTTTTTCCACGCGCTGATGGTGTATGGGCCTATGGGCCAGAAGGGCACGTTGCCTTTGTGACATCGGTGAGTGATGATGACAGCACTTTCAATGTCACCTATCAAAACTATGGCGATCCAACACCTATGCATATCGGACTCAACTACCCTGTTGACCAAATCAATGCAGCAAGTTTTCAGCAAAGCGAGTTACGCTTCATCTACTTTCCAACAACCATTGACACCACCCTATTCGCACATCTTCCGGGCATCAATGGCAATGCTATTGCAGGCTTGACGATAGCAAACGCACAGGCACAGACTACGGGAAATAGTCAAACGGGAACACAGACGAAAAATACAGTGAATGAGAGTCGCCCCACGCTCGGCCTCCCTGGTGGCAGTGGTAGCGCGGAGCAAGAGTTCAACGCTGACTTCACAGGTAATGGCTTAAGCGATCTCCTCCTTTATAATCGACAACAGGGGAGTTTGAGCGTTGTTTCACTTTCACCATACAAACAACCAGGACCGCACATCATACGGAATGATGCACAAGACTCGTCCTCGGAAACGCCAGTAGCACAAAAGGTGATGCTATCGGATGCAAAGACGACACCAACAGGTTGGGGATCAAATCTGGATATTCGCGTGGGAGACTTTGCTGGCACTGATGAGTCCGATATTCTGCTGTATGATCGTACCCATGGCACAATGCAAATACTCACGTTGACCCCACAGCTTACGATTAAGACGCACGTTTCCCTTACTGGCTGGGGACCAAATTGGGAACTTTATGCAGGTCGTTTTGACGGACATAGCACTGGACTATTCATGTACAATCGCTTCGCCGATGCCAGTATTCCATCATCACTTGCCAGCACTGTGCAAATGGGCGATCCCTTGCAGCAATGGCGCATGACCGGACGTACAGCGAACGCGGTCATTATTGACTTTAATAAAGACCTGAGTGTACATCACCTACAGCAATATACGCAGTGGCACAACTCGTGGGAAGTCTATGTTGGACGTTATACAAACGTGAATCAAGATGGCGTCTTTCTATATGATCGTCGAATTGGTGAGGCGCGTGCCATGGATTTTGACGGCAATATGGTCATCAATAACTATCAAGAAATCCATGACCTGAGTGGTAACTGGCAAGTGTTCAGTGGCGACTTCAATGGGTCGGGGCGAGCGCAAGTGATGCTCTATGAGCCAAGCCGAGGCATGGGAGCCTTTCTCATCCTAGGCTCTGACCTCTCGTTAGTGAAGAGAATAGACTATACAGGATGGACACCAAACGAAGTCTTCTACGTTGGTCACTTTGGAACTGACCGCCTGAACGCGATGCTCTACGATCCGCAAGCTGGCACGAGTACATTTATTGTCTTCAATGACGCGCTGAAAATATTGACGTTACATACTGTGCATAGCTGGGACCAGCATTACCAGATTCTAGTTGGTGCCTTCGTTGACCACACAGTCTGTCTTGCAAGTGACAGTTGTGGTAAAGGTGACGATATTCTTGTGCTAAACCGCACAACGGGTCAAATTCAGCAATACGTCTTTACCTTTGGACGACAGTATCAAGTGATTAATAACCAGGCACAACCCTTTGTACGCAATGGCGTTAGCTCAAGTAGCGCGTATAGAATCGTCGATACAACTCTCTTTCAGGCCGTTGGGACATTCGCTACAAGCATTACTAATGAGGAGTTGTATTGAGCAAAGATTAAGCTCACAGAGCGCGCGAAGCATGACAGGGGCAAGCCCTGTCACTACTATACTCGAACTGGTGCGGTTTCGCTCCGTAGGGGTGGACAGTATAGTAGTGACAGGGCTTGCCCCTGTCATGCTTAACAATTCTCAAAAAATTTGGCATTCTCAGGAAAAGGTGTTGACAATTCGCTAAGGGTATGGTATCTTAAATCTGCAAACGAAACATTACAGTAGTGATAGATTGTATGCAATGGCATTAGCGGGAGTGGCTCAGTGGTAGAGCATCTCCTTGCCAAGGAGAAAGTCGCGGGTTCGATCCCCGTCTCCCGCTCCCCCTTTTCAGGCGACGTCGCCAAGTGGTAAGGCACGGCTCTGCAAAAGCTGCACCAGCGGTTCAAATCCGCTCGTCGCCTCCAAGAGACGTGATATGTATCACGTCTCTTCTCTTTTTTCAAGCGGTCTGCAAGGAACGTCTTCCCATGCGAGAACAACGCAGTTATTCCACCGAAGCAATCATTCTCAAACAATCCAATCTCGGCGAAGCCGACCGCATCCTTACGCTTTTCACACCCTATAAGGGCAAGTTCAGCGCGATTGCTAAAGGTATACGCCGTCCCATCAGTAAAAAAACTGGACATCTCGAACTATTGTACCGTTCACAGTTACAGATCGCGGTAGGCCGTAATCTCGACATTGTAACGCAGGCGCAAGGGCTTGAAAGCTTTCTGCATATGCGCGACGAACTCTGGCACCTCACCTGTGGTATGTACCTGACCGAACTTGTCGAACGCTTCGTGGAAGATAATACGCCACATACCGATGTCTACAAACTTCTGCTAGAATCTCTACGTGCGCTTGAAATAGATGCAAGAGAAGTACAGCAACAAAGAGCTGAGCAGACTCAAAAATCAGAGAGCATAGTACAACAAGTGGAGCAAGAGCGGGATATGCATGATCGCACCAAACTCCTCATGCGCTACTTTGAAATTTACCTGCTCTCAAGTGTTGGCTATGAGCCAGTGTTACGTACCTGCGCCAACTGCGACACAGAACTCAAGCCGGAGGAGAACGGTTTCACGCCCTCGCTTGGTGGCGCGCTCTGCCCGAACTGTTCGCGTTTATGGAGTCAATCGCTCTCGATGAACGCCCTCAAGGTGCTACGCCTTCTGCATCGCTCCGACTGGGCACAAGTTCCACGTTTCCGTCTTGATGCCCACCTGCATACCGAACTTGAACGCGCCATGCATGGTCTGCTACGCTTCCACCTTGAACGCGACCTGAAGTCATGGAGTTTCTTGGAGATGTTACACTGACGTAGTACAGGTAACTCTATGATGTACTCTGTGTAAAATGAAAAATGCAAAGAGGGGAATTTCATGATAGATGAGTTATGCCACGCTTTTGAGTTGGCCCAGCAGCAAAATGAAGCGATGCAACAGTATAGTGCTGCTCTCGTGACACAAGAACTTGCGGGGGACGAGTTAGAGGTCTCACCTGAACTCGCCGCAGAATTGAAAACCGCTCATGACGAGATAACCGCCGGAGAGGTGCGCGGCTACGAAGCCTTCCGACGAGAACGTCGAGAGCGTGAGCAATTCTAGTGCCATATCGGATTCTTCTCGCTAAACAGGTAGAAAAACAAATTAACGTGCTACCTTAACAGGTTGCTAATCGCATTGAGCAACACATAGAAGCACTCCGCACAGAGCCACGTCCTCCGAATGTGAAGAAGCTTAGAGGACAAACACGAACATATCGTGTGCGCGTGGGAAGTCGGCGTATTATCTATACCATTGACGACAGCAATCAAGAGATTACGTTACTGACGATAGATGACCGCAAGGATGTCTATCGCTAATCGTATATCACAGACGAGCAACTAGGGAGACCACAAGTATCTCCCATTCACACATTACTCAGTCGGAGGAGCCGACTCAGGCTTCCCCTCATCCAAACTTGCAAGCACTTGTATTACCTGTGTACGTGCCTGTTCCAAATTTATATTCAATTTTGCTAGCACCTTTGCCCCGACGCCTTCGCCCTCACGTAGTAAACCGAGTAGTAAATGCTCTGTCCCAATATAATGGTGATTCAGACGACGCGCTTCATCAACGGCAAGTTCAATCACCTTTTGCACCCGTTTCGTCGTACCGACCTCACCATCAACTTGCCGCTCACCAAGCTTCACAAAAGTTTCTACTAAATTCTGTACCTGCGCCAAATCAACCACGCCTAAATTTTTCAAGACCTTCGCAGCAACGCCCTCACCTTCACGTACCAAAGCTAGGAGGAGATGCTCAGTTCCGACAAAACTGTGTTGGAGGTGTCGTGCTTCCTCTTGAGCAAAACTCAGGACTTTCCGTGCCCGCTCAGTAAACCTGTCAAACTTATCTTTAAAGATGACTTCTCCATTTGAAACACGCTGCCGCTTTACATAGTTCTCAATTTCGTTGCCAATGAAACGGTACTCGCCACCGACACGATACGCCGGTAGTTCTCCCTTCAACACGAGCCGACGCACCGTGACGACATCCACACGCAAAAAGTTTGCTACATCCTCGGTTGTCAATAATGGTTCCATATTTTCACCTTCTTTAAACATACTTAGCATTACTATAGGTTGCTATGCATTACTATAAATTACTTTTGCCCAAAAAGCAATACTATAACATACAAATTTATATTTTAACAATTATAGGAGTCTAATTCTATTACACCCAGTTGGCACATAACACTTTTTGGGGAAGTGTTGGAACATTTCTCATATCCATCGACATTTGTGTGTACTAACTAGGTGTAGTAGAATCAGACCCCTACAGTTGTGCTTAATAAAACTCACAACTATGCAATCCCTCCTTTCTGTGGTATCTTACACTCATGCATGAAAGCTGTATCGCCCAAACGCTCGCGTTTTCCTATGCGTCCCCATTCCGGAGGTTATTCCATGAGTGATATCGCACCTTCTGCCAATGTCGGCACAAAAACCTCTCCACGAATTACAACTGGCTATGCTCGCTACGTATTCTGGGTCATGTTTCTCATCAGTCTCTTGAATTATTTAGACCGTAACGTCCTGACCGGAGCCGCGAATGTCATCGCCAAAGAACTTGGTTTCAACCTTGATGGCATTGGCTATATCGCATCCGCCTTCCTCATCATTTACACACTTGGCACAGTTCCACTTGGCATATGGGCGGACCGTGCGAAACGCAGAGATGTTGTTGCTATCTCCGTTGCGTTCTGGAGTGTTGCCACAGCCGCAACCGCGCTAGCAACAAATTTCGCAACGCTTTTCCTGTCACGCATGGTGCTAGGTATCGGCGAGGCTGGCTATTTCCCTGCTGGTACTGCACTGATGAGCGATTATTTTTGTCGTGAGAAACGCTCACGTATCATGAGCTGGTGGAGTATCGCGCAGCTTGTTGGTATCCTGGTTGGTTTTGTCCTTGGCGGTGCTCTTGCGGGTCTCTATCCTGGTAGCTGGCGTCTGGCCTTTATCTTCACGGGTATCCCTGGTTTGCTACTTGCACTCCTCGTATGGCGAGTACGTGAGCCACGCCGCAATCAAGCGGATGAAGAGGATATGGGGATTTACGAAGCTCGTGTACAAGCGAAAGAAAGGCAAGATGCTGGGCATTCTCTTTCAACACCAACAAATGTCTTCGCACAGTTTGGCGCGTTGTTACGCATTAGAACACTTGTTGTCCTGATTCTGATGCAGATATTTGCCTTCTTTGTACTTACCGTCAACGTGGTCTTCTTGCCCACGTATATGCAACAAAAGGATACATTTGGCCTCACCTCTGGACAGGCAGGGCTTTTTTCAGGTGCAGTCGTGGTTCTGGCAGGTATGGCTGGTACTGTACTTGGTGGCTATATGGCGGATTGGTTGAACAAGAGCCATCCCGGTTCACGCATTCTCGTATGCGGGATTGGCTTCTTACTGGGCGCACCCGCGTTTGCGGCAGCCGTGACCTTTCACAATCTGCTCGTATTTACCGTCTTTTTTGTGCTCTCAACGCTTTTACTCACACTCTACACTGGCCCTAGCACGGCTGCGACACAGGATGTCGTCCCATCAGCCCTACGTGCATCAGCCATTGCGATCTCGTTGCTCATTGCTCACTTGCTAGGTGATGCGTTTTCGCCCACACTGGTGGGAGTACTCGCCACTAGCTTTGACCCAACACATGGGCATCATTTTGCTACAGGAATGGCAGGTCAGGATTTAAGTACCGCCCTGCTGGTAACGTGCACACCAGCACTCGTTATCGCGGGTCTGATTGGCCTTTTCGGTGCGCGCTGGATGAAAGGCGATATCGCCGCCGCCGACGAAGCCGATAGAATTGCCAGAGGATAAAATGTGTCTTACATGGGTGACAGCAATGCTGTCACCCATGTAAGACACATTTTATCCTGATTATTATAGCAAGGAACATACTACGACATGATTCATTTTTATGAGCTTTCACAGTTGGATGCGACGCAGTATAAACGCTTGTTGCGCCGTGCCGAGGTCGAGATTGACGACCTCATCGACTATGTACGCCCCATAGTACGCGATGTACGGAATCGGGGTGACGCAGCATTGATCGAGTATATGGAGAAGTTTGACCAGATACAACTCACACCCGAACGTTTACGCGTGAGTCGTGAAGAGATCGAACAAGCACATCATGAACTCGACTCAGGTGTCTATGCAGCAATAAAACATGCCATTTCCAACGTCCACAAATTGCACGAGCAGCAGATGCCACCACAACAAACATTTACGCAGGTTGCTCCTGGCGTTATGGTCGGTGAGAAGGTGACGCCTATTACGAGTGTTGCACTCTGCGTTCCTGGACGTAAGGGTATTTTTCCATCGGTCATGTATATGCTAGCAACGCCTGCACATATAGCAGGCGTACCACGTATCGTCGTTTGCACTCCGCCGGGGGCTGATGGAACTATCGATCCAGCATCACTTGTCGCTGCCGACCTTTGTGGTGTACATGAGATTTATCGCATTGGCGGTCCACATGCTATCGCGGCACTCGCCTATGGGACAGAGACGATACAGCGCGTACATAAAATCACAGGCCCTGGTAACGCCTATGTGTCCGCGGCTAAGCGTCTGTTGTATGGCACCGTCGATGTGGGACTTCCCGCAGGACCAAGTGAGTCGATTCTGCTCGCCGATGAATATGCCAATCCTGAACTGGTGGCACGTGACCTGCTGATTGAGGCTGAACATGGCCCCGACTCATCCAGTTTACTGGTGACAAATAGCCGCGCACTTATCGATGCAGTATTGCCACTATTAACAGAAAAAATGGCGGCACTCCCTGAACCACGTCAAACATTTTGTCATACAGGATTTGAGTCCGAAAAGGGAACAGGGGGTATCGTCCTGACAGAAACTCTGCGACAAGCAATCGCGTTCACAAACGAATATGCCCCTGAGCATCTCGAAGTACAAGTACAAGAGCCATTTGCCCTGCTTGGCGAGCTAAAAAACGCAGGTGAAATCCTGATCGGTCCATATACGCCTTTTTGCATCGGCAATTATAGTGCTGGTACAAATGCGGTTCTGCCAACAGGTGGCTTCGCGCACACCTATTCGTGCACCTCGGTCTACGATTTTCTGAAACGGACTGGTCTGGCCTATGTTACTGAGGAAGGCTATGGACCTCTGAGCGAGACGACGCGTCGTCTCGCGGAGTTTGAGAACTTTCCCGCGCATGCCAACGCGGTGACAGGGCGTCAAGTGTCGTCCACACAACCGTCAAAAGCATAACAATCAGTGTAAGAAGCGTCGCCTGTTGCAATAGCGTTACAGCGTTACGGGCGGCGACTACTTGCTCCAATTTTGCGTTCGCTTGCAGAGGCAAATTGACACTATCGCTAACCTCCACCACAGCATTATTATCTTCTAACGCGACGTACACGAGATGGAGTACAGGGTCGGATTCCACACCATCAGGAGCTTTTCCAACAGGAAGCGTTCCTAGCACGCTAAGCGTTTTACTGTCGATAACGGTAATGGTAGTGCCACTATCATGCACACGCCCACTTTCGTCATCCCCTTCGTCCGCAACATATATCCTTCCTGTTCCTGTATTAACCGCGATACCTTCGGGATAAGGCGAGACAGGAATACGCGCTTGTACTATATTTTTCTTGCCATCGATGACATCCACTTCTTGTCCACCAGCGCAGACAACATAGACGCGCCCCGTAGCTTCATCGACACGAAGTGGTTGTAGCGGTGTCTGCGCGACTTGTAGTGTGGCAAGTACATGCATGTTCGACTCATCAACAACGGAAAGCACATGCGTGGCGAAATCCGCTACATACAACCTTCCCAAACGACTATTAACACCAAGCCCTTGTGGATGTGAACCTATGTGCAACTGTGTTGTCGTAACTTGAATCGGCCCATTTTGCCATCCTGTTTGCACAGTAAACATATAGATGATGCCCTCGTCGCTGCATGAAACATACACAACATGACGCTGTATATCGAGCGCGATACCATTATCAGCAAGAGCCGTGCGCAATGTCGCCAATGTTTTTCCAGTTGCGCCATCCAGAATGAATAGGTCAGCTTCCTTGTGAGTATATGAGTCAGCCGCTACGAACACTCTATGTGTTGTGCTATCAATCTGAATATCAGTAGCAACATCCCCCAGTGTAACTCGCCAACGCACGGCACCTCGTAGAGGATCAAAAGCTACTACGACTCCAGGCCCTTCATGAGCAATGTAGAGCAGGTGAGTTTGTGTATCAACAGCCATTGCCTCTGGACTGTTCCCCGAATGAAGCGAACTAATAATGGGAAAACCATCCGCATGTACATCTGACGGAAGCATCAAGACTATAAGAAGCACAAAAAGAGAAAGTATTAAGAGCCGATGTATCATTATCATCCTACTAGTCC
>CAZZVE010000003.1:20126-39133 GCA_964657325.1 uncultured Ktedonobacterales bacterium | reverse complement strand
GGACCTACTGCGTTTTGTCGTAGCTATACATATTCTTGTACTATCTTAGCACGTCCTACAATCATAAGAGAGCACAAAGACAAACAAATAGGGATACACCCGACAGAGGTGTATCCCTATTTGTTTGTCTTTGTGCTATTACAAACTAGTTACCATGGTGACCCAAAAGCCCTTCGGCATCACGCATTATGCCAGCAGTGCCTTTGTTTACCTCGTTGTTGATAGCATTGTTGGCAACCTGATCGACCTCTGTCTTGAGCATAGAATCGACCATCTGCCCGCCGGGAAGACGTGATGCGACACCGTCAACTTCCTGATTGATGAAGTTATCAGCCGTTGTATCGATAGCAGCATCAGTTGCGAAGTTGCCGACGCCCTGCAGGAAATTGTTCTCGTGTGGTGTGGACATATGAGCGCTCTCCTTATACTAGGTAGCCTAAATAGTTGTCTTTGTGTATTGTGTCACTTGAACAATACATCTTGTTAGACGGTACACGATGCAAAAAGTCACGCTACTCTGGTGCGGTTTGCGAGAACGTTTTCGCCTCTGTGATCCAGACATTGATCTCTTCAATGCTCGGAGTGTGATGAGCTAGTTTCTGCTTTGCTTGCAGGTCTACAAGAGTCTTGTGCAGGTTGTCAGCCTTACGATGTTGCAACTCCTTACAGCTATTGACGCCAGCCTCTTCGAGCAGGTGAGACAATGCTTCACCAACGCCCTTTAAGCGCATAAGATCGGCACGATTCGCCAATTCCTTGATAATATGTGGAGTTGTACCCGCTTTGTGTGCAAGATCAGCACGCTGCTTCTCAGTTTTCGCGTGCTCAAGCAGTTGCTCGGTGTTCCTGATACCTTCTGCCTCTAGTTTCGTGTGAAGTTCGGGGGTCATGCCTCTGACCTTACTGATTGGATCGCTCATGAACTTTCCCTTTCTCTTGATTTGCCAATATAAGCAGAACGCTTACAACATAATATCACATCCACACATATTTGCTATGGATATACAACCTATCATAAGAAAATCACACTTTTGTGGTATAGGAAATATTTACTGCCAAGATTGAAGAGATATGTTATAATGCCTCCAATACGAGACTCCATAGCGGAGTGTAAAATGTTTGGCTGCGCTTCATGCTCTACATATGTCTTATCCGCTATGCATAATGCGAAGTTCAGTTAGTATAAAGCGGTGTAAACAGTTATATGGCAAGTAATTATTCGTATGACCCAAAGAATATATCACCCATGAGTAATGCTTCTACGCCTGCGAGTGGTCCTAATGGGACTGAGCCAGAATTTGTTTTACCTGCGCCAACACCATCTACCCCTCATTCTCAGATGCAATCACCTGCTTCTGGACAATCGTTGACTCCTCCGGTGAATGTAGAGAGGGCAAGTAGTCAGCAGCGTCTACATCCCGGCACAGAGCTATCAGACGGAAAGCGTTATCGCATTGAGCGCATGGTCGCTTCTGGCGGTATGGGTGCGGTCTATCGAGCCATCGACAAGCGCTTTAACAAGCCTTGCGCGGTGAAGGAGATGTTAGACGACTTTCAGAGTGAAAGCGAACGCGCTCAATCCGTAGAATGGTTTTCACGCGAGGCGTCACTTTTGCTTGAACTCAATCATCAATGTATTCCACGTGTACGAGATTTCTTCGTCGATGGCGGTAGACACTACCTAGTCATGGACTTCATCGAGGGACGTACAATGGGAGCGGTCTTGGAACAGGAGGCCGTTATAGCAGGCATAAATGGTGTACGCGGTGTTACGGAGGCACGGGCGCGTCACTGGGGACAACAAATTTGTAGTGTTCTAAATTATTTGCATCGCCTCTCGCCACCCATTATCTTTCGTGATCTCAAACCAACAAATATTATGGTGACAGACAACGACGACATCAAGTTGATTGACTTTGGCATTGCGCGTACATTTCAATCACAACGTCAGGCGACCATTATCATGACCGTTGGCTACGCGCCACAAGAGCAGTTAATTGGGAATCCAGAACCACGAAGCGATGTTTACGCATTGGGTGCTACTCTTTATAGAGTACTTACGCGTCATGATGCATCAAATAACAAACCGACAATTTTCTCATTTCCACCATTGCGTTCACTCCGTCCAGATATATCACCAACCTTTGAGCAGATTATTATGAGAGCGTTGGCAATGTTCCCAGACCAACGCTGGTCTAGTGCGGGTGAGATGGAGCGAGCTATTATCAATCTTCCGCCGCTTCTTCCTGGTCCAGTGGCTACAATAGCATCACCTGGTAGAACAGAACTACGACCACTGGCAAACCCTAATACACCAAATAATGTTAGACCTTCGGGACCCAACAACGTTCTGCCTCCACCACAACTAGGAGTCAATGGTCCTGCTGCGCAGCAAATTATAGCCGCGACACACGCGGTTACAGATGGTCGTGTGGATGAAGCATATACCTTAGTGCAACGAGCCTATGTACTTGAGCCAAACAACGCACTCGTCCACAAGCTTTTTGGACAGGTCTTCGCTCGTCGGCAGCAGGCCGATCATGCGGTACAGGCGTATATCCGGTCGTTACAGTTAAACGTTGAGGACGCGGAAACACACAAGCTATTAGGTGATGTCTGGCTCTTTCTACGCCAACAACCGCTACAGGCCATTCCAGAATATATACAAGCGTTGCGCTACAATCCCAAAGACTACGAAGCACATCAGCGTCTAGCACAAAGTTATGAGCGCACACAACAATTTGACCTAGCCCTACGTGCCTATCAGGAAGCAGTAAGACTCGCGCCAAAACAGCCATCTATTCTAGGGCCACTGCAATTTGCGCTTGGTCAACTTGCGATGCGTCAGAAGCAATTTCAAACTGCGGAGCATGCGTTCGTACAGGTACTTATGATTAATTCAGCTGACTATCAAGCGCGTTTCCTGTTAAGCCAAGCATATGAAAAGCAAAACAAACTAGAGGATGCGTTCCGTGAATGTTCATACGTTGTAGGTCCTTTGGGCCAGAGTAATCCTGCCGTGCCACAACTGTATCAACGTCTTCGTGTGCAACTCGGACGTTAATATTCTACTACACCCATATAAGGGAGAACTTATTCATGAGTACGTATCATTCCACTTTCACTAGACGAAAGGGTACCGGGCTGACTGTCTGGGCGTCGTACTGCGTACTCTCCGGGCTTCTTGCACTTCTCCTCCTTCAGAGCACGCTCGCCCTGTCTCCCAGCGCATCTGCGGCAAGAAAAAATGTCGCACAACAACCGGAATATCTTGCTCGTGCAGGAGTGTCCGTTGTGCGAGTCGTTGCAATATATAGCCCTCAAACATTAGCACCAGCAATATCTACAAAAACGAAAAGTACCATAACGCATATTCTAACGTCTGCCTCCGTTACCTGTACAGGGCTAGGAGTCATCGTCGCAAACTGGTCCGATGCAACAGGCGGAGCAGACGAACAAAATGCATATATTATGACCGATGGCTCTCTCGTTGATCCCAAAGAGTTTGCGTGCGGAGCAGGTCCCATTCCGAGTACACCAGCAGCGAAACTTTTAAGTCTTTCGTCAGTAAGAGTTTATTTCAGCACCGCCTACAGCACCGTTCAACAGGCAGGAATTATCGTTAATACAAATATGGTTCGTTGTAGTGTAGATAAGTGTAGTGATGGTGTCTCACTATTCTCATTCCACAGTAATACTTTGCTTCCACTGGTTAAACTTCCCGATGCTGGCACAGGAGCACAACCTGATACAGCGGCTATACAATTAAGCCTCTCTTCATCTGATGTGGCAACGCCATCTCTCACGACTGAGCCACAACAGCATCTCACGCCTACAGTTTCTCGCATTCAGGAGCCCACAGTTGGTAATTCGAGTAATTTTGAGGGTCTTGAAGGCGGAACACCTGTTGTCGATGCCCATGGCTTTCTCAATGGAATATATACGAAAAATGGGACAAAAACAAAGTTTTTTACATCTGAAGGTGTTCGTACGCTCCTCAACGAGCAAAAATTGACAAACGATGCACAACATCCAAACGTAGTGAACGACTCCTGGCAAAATGGTATAACCGCCTATGCGAAGGGACTCAAACAGTATGGGCAAGCGAATAATAACTTCAAACAGGCTTATACTGCTAGCAATTTGCAGTTTCAAGGCGCACAAACATTTATAACCCTGACAAATCCCATTAATTCAGGAAGCACATCGTCAGGGACAAATGGCAAATCGAACAACGGCATTATTCTTCCGTATATTGGTTTCATTCCTTATCTCTTACTTGCTATCATTGCAATTGGAGTAGTTGTCCTACTTCTGCTCCTCTTTTTGCTTAGTTCACTCTTTAGACGTGCACAACGTCATAGAGATTTCTTAGAGGCAGACAAACAGGCAACAATTCAGGCGCAACGAATCCAGGAGATGGAACAGCAAACATTTGTTAGGGCCGTACCACCTAGAGCACATCAACCCGCGCCCTATTCCGTGCAACAAGCTACGAACGGCGTGTTGAATGCACCACCGGTTGCTTCGCTTTTGCCTGTGACACCCGTACAATCTAGCGCGCTTGCGGATTACCCCACTCTCGATATGGGCGAAGTACAGCGCAACGAAACGTCAGATATGGACGAAACGCAGCCGTTTTCACCGGGAATACAACGCGTGGTAAAGAGTGGAGAAGAACAGGTTGGTTTCGAGGTCATCACGAATACGAACCCTGGCATTAAGCGACAATATAAACCAAACGAAGATAGCCTGTTTGCTGTTCGCGGCATGCGTAGTGAGAACGGACAGATACAACAAATTGGCCTGTTCGTTGTTGCTGATGGTATGGGCGGTCATGCGAACGGACAAGACGCCAGCCGTCTCGCTATTCAAACCATCATCGACTATCTCCTGCCACGTCTCGTACATGGAGAAGATACACAAGAAACAGCCGAGAAACTCCTGGTCGATAGTGTACAATTGGCAAATCAAGCGGTGCATCAGCATAACATAGATAATAATGCTGATATGGGTACAACAGTAACAGCGACACTTGTTGTTGGTGAGACCGCGCACGTCGCCAATGTTGGAGATAGTCGTACATACCTCTATCGTACATCTGATGGTCTCACCAAAGTTACACGTGATCACTCGGTTGTTGCCAGTCTTGTAGATGCGGGTATTATCAAGCCCGATGACATCTATACACATCCCAAGCGTAACCAGATTTATCGCAGTCTGGGCGAAAAACCGTTTGTCGAAGTCGATCCCTTCACTGTGCAGTTACAGCCGGGGGACAAATTGTTACTTTGCTCCGATGGCTTATGGGATATGGTGCGTGACCCAGAGATTCAGCATGTGCTGGAAACTCCAGCACCCGATCCACAACAGATTGGGAGTAACCTCATTAAAGCTGCGCTTAACGGTGGCGGTGAAGATAATGTTAGTGTGATCGTCGTTAACGTTGTTGCTCGCGCCTCAAAGCAACTAAATCCAGGACTAGAGACTATCTACATACAAGACAACATCAAGATGCCCTCTTTTTGATAAGTGGATAGGTAAAACGAGGTCGATGGCGTGGGCCATCGACCTCGTTTTACCTATCCACTTATCAAAAAAATTGTCGCACTTTCCTCGCTGTGCTATAATCAATGCAGCATCTTCTAGCCCTCGCTCATGAGGTTTTGGAGACATTTGTTGGGAGGACTTTTTATGACAGTAAATATTGGATATCTCTATGCTGGTATTTTGTTAGCAGGTGGGTTTGTCTTCGTGATAGCCGCGACGGTTTTTGCGAACATTATCTCACCACACAATAGAACCAAGGAAAAGCTCCAGACCTATGAATCTGGTGAAACACCTATAGGCACAGCATGGATACAATATCCGCTCGGCTTCTACATTTTCGCGCTCCTCTTCGTTGCTTTTGATGTTGATATCGTGTTTATTATTGCGTGGGCAATCATTTTCAAACAATTAAGTTTCTTTGGCTTCTTTGAAATT
This sequence comes from uncultured Ktedonobacterales bacterium, assembly GCA_964657325.1. Classification (GTDB taxonomy): domain Bacteria; phylum Chloroflexota; class Ktedonobacteria; order Ktedonobacterales; family Ktedonobacteraceae; genus JBBQVS01. The sequence continues at coordinate 33,148 of CAZZVE010000003.1, read as the reverse complement.
CTCTTTTTCATCATTGTACTTGCCCTCGGTCTAGTCTATGCATGGCGTAAAGGAGTAACACGATGGATTTAGTTCCACGTTCAGGAAATATTCCTACAGCAACAACGGGATACCGTGATTCAAATGCCGCACTTGCACGCGACCTTGCACCTATCGCACAGATTACGGGTAAAGCCATCGCACCTAAGACATTGAAGGGTGACTATCTAGCACTAGATATCGACCGTGAGAGTCTCGTTGCCGTCTCTCGTTTCTTACGTGACCAGCTTGGTTTTGACTTGCTTGTGTGTATTTCCGGTGTTGACATGCTCGACCACCTGGAAACGGTTTATCACTTGCGCTCGATTGGGCGCAATCAGTTATTGCAGCTAAAAGTTCGCATTGATCATGAGAAACCAGAAGTCGATAGTATCGTCTCGGTCTGGCCTACAGCGAATTGGCTAGAGCGTGAGACATACGACATGTATGGTATTCGTTTTACAGGACATCCTGATCTGCGCCGCATGCTTCTGGACGATGACTTTGAGGGTTATCCTTTGCTCAAAGACTTCCATCAGGTGCCATTTACGGTTAAGCCCCGCGCCACAACACAGGTAGACCCAAACATGGCGGTTGCCGGAAAGTTTCAGCAACAACGCGTCGAGCGTGTGGTGCAGAAAAAAATTGGACAGGGGCAGGAAGAGCGGCTTCATCCTGGGACACCAACTTTTGGACATACAGAAGAATCCCAACAAAGGCCAGCAAACCAGAACGAGTCGAATCCCGCAGGCCAATCTACAACTGGAACAGCAGCTGATGCAGGCAAAGATACGAAAGATAAGAGTGGGATACGCACCGCGAACGAGCAAATCTAATGTCGAAGACAAAAGCACGCAAACGCACGACAACACACAAGAGTGTAACACAGGGAACGAGACAGATACAGCAAGACAATACTTCCTCAACGTCTCGTAGAGGTACTACGCGTGGCTCCGTCGCTGCGTCTCGTATGGACGCGGCGCAAGGAATGCTGATGCCTGCCTTTGTCGCGTTAGGATGTTGGGGATTGGCAATATCGTTCCTGTTCTTTTTTCCCGATCCGAATCACGTTTTGTATGGTGGTCTAGCAGCAGCAATGGGACTTATCTGGTCGATTATTGTTGGCTTACGCATCTCTCGCGTCATGCGCATGAGCCGTGAGGGACGAATATACAAATAATATCTTGTATACGTGTTAGATACAACAACATTAACAACTGTGTAGAGTACGAAAACAGAGATACATAACAGAGGAATTATATGGCTACAGAATCTGATACAGGCTTACGAGCTGGAAATACTAATGATGAGCCTGAAGGTATAAAGTCACAAGAGATGTTGCTGAATATGGGACCGCAGCACCCCAGTACACATGGTGTGTTGCGTCTCGTGCTATCGCTCGAAGGTGAAACAGTCACCGACTGCACACCTGTCATCGGCTATCTTCATCGTGGTATCGAGAAAATCCTAGAGAATCGCCCGATTATGGGTGGTATTCGCTACATGGACAATGCGGACTATCTCTCGCCCATGCTTAACGAGATCGCCTATGCAGGTGCTGTTGAGCAAGAGATGGGGATAGAGGCTCCTCGACGCGCGCAGTATATTCGCTTGCTCGTCGGCGAGATGCAGCGTATCGCTAGTCATCTTGTCGCGGTTGGCACCTATCTGCTCGACCTTGGCGCGTTTACGCCGGTTATCTATGCCTTCCGTGACCGAGAAGGCATCTTGGGACTTTTTGAGGCCCTCGCCGGTAGCCGCTTCAATGTTAACTATCAGCGTATTGGTGGTGTGCTGCATGATTTTCCGAAAAATTGGTTGAGTGAGTGTTCAGCATTCCTCGATCAATTAGAGAAAAACATGGTTGAGTTCAAGCAGCTTGTGACAGGCAACGAGATTTTTATGTCACGCACTCAAGGTGTTGGCTATATTGACCAGCAACAAGCTATCGCCTATGGGTTAACTGGACCCATGTTGCGTGCTAGCGGTGTCAATTGGGATACTCGCGTGAATCGTCCCTACATGGCATATCATGAGGTCCCTGTCAACGTGCAGGTACGCCAAGAGGGTGACTGTTTCGCTCGCTACCAGGTAAAAATGCAAGAGATTGACGAGAGTATTCGTCTCTGTCGCGTCGCTATTGACAAGATGCCGGGTGGACCTATTGGGATACGTACTCCTATCGCACTACGTCCTCAACGTGGTGAGACTTACTTTGCCATTGAGAGCAGTAAAGGCGAGTTAGGTGTGTACTTTATCAGCGATGGTAGTGAATATCCGTGGCGGGCGAAACTGCGTGGTCCATCGTTTGTCAACTTACAGATATTGCCAGAATTGCTACGTGGTCACAAAATGGGCGACGTTGTAGCGATCATTGGAAGCTTAGACCTTGTTTTAGGTGAGGTTGATCGATAAATCATATCTTGGCTTTTGAACAGGTATCTATAGTATGCCTGTTCTCATTTCTCTCTTTTGGAGTTATCCATGCATACAATTTTGCTTGCAGATGACGTAGGTACACAACTGCTACATGGTATCTTTTCATGGGCATTCTTAGAATTTATTGTGGCCTTAGCGTCTATCTTCGGTTTTGTCTTGACCAGTGCCGCTATTCTCGTTTTTGCCGAGCGTAAGATTATGGCTTGGATGCAAGACCGTCTGGGTCCAATACATACTGGACCTCATGGACTTTTACAGTCAGTCGCTGACGTTGGGAAATTACTGCTCAAGGAAGATATTCACTCTACAACAAGTGATAAAGCTGTCTTCTTACTGGCACCCTCTGTCTTTATCGCTCCGGTAGTCGCTGCATTTGCCGTGCTACCGCTTTCTCCCTATGTTGGTATACCAGGAACAGCCCTTGCGACTGGCTTGATCTATTTAGTCGCGATGAGTTCTATCGATGTGATTGCTGTCATTATGGCTGGTTGGGGTTCCAATAGCAAATATTCGCTTATTGGCGGTCTTCGTGCTGCTGCTCAAATGATTTCATATGAACTACCACTTATTCTAGCTCTTGTTGGCGTTGTCATGTTTACAAGTATTCTCTCGAAAAATGATGGCATTGGCACAATCTCTATCCGCGAAATCATGAACTTCCAGAATGTCTGGCATAGAACAGGTATTCCGGTCCTGGATTTCATCTTTGATGGCTTTACACCATGGTCATGGTTCTTCCTGTTCCAGCCATTGATGCTCGTCATCTATTATGTGTGTGGGTTAGCCGAGACGAACCGCCCTCCATTCGACCTTCCAGAGGCAGAGTCGGAGTTGGTTGCAGGCTACCTGACAGAATATAGCGGTATGCGTTGGGCCATGTTCTTCCTGGGTGAGTATGGTAATATGACGATTGTTTCATCCATTACCACATATCTCTTCCTTGGTGGATACGGTGGCCCCGGCGTCAACTACCTGACCGGCCTCAATAATGGCTGGTGGGGATTATTAGGAAATATTCTCGCGCTTGGATACTTTATCCTTAAAGTGTATGCGATATGCTTCATCTTCATCTGGGTTCGTAGTACGCTACCTCGTCTTCGTCCCGATCAGTTGATGCAGTTCGCATGGTTACTGCTCATTCCGTTCACGTTAGGAAACATTGTAGTCACAGCATTACTCTACCTCATCATCAACGGTCTCGGCTTACCCACCTGGGTCTTCCTGACAGTTGTAGCTTCTGTTAACTGGGCCGCGCTATTCTTCTTTATCCGATTAGTCGGACGAGTGACAGTTGCCTCGGCACGTCGCGCACAGTCACCTTCTATCCGCGCACGACAACGGGTGGCATCGATTCCATCTGCAGCATTACCATTACGCGATGCTGTGCCAGCACGGATAGCTCTGCCACAAGGCGGAAATGCGGCAACGCTCACAACAGATAGAGAGTAGTGGGTTTCGTTTCGACGAACAAAATAACACTAGGTTTTTTACCCTATTTTTACTGCTTACTCTTGACTTTGACCATTAGGGCGTGCTAATATCCGAGTAGATAAGTATGATATTTACACGACCGCTAAGATAAAAAGAAGAGCGCGGGGACGTTTCAGTATTTTCCCATCCAACACGCTTTCAACATTAGATGAGAGAGGTTTTTGTATGGCTCAGGCATCTTCACTCCGTGCAGCGAAGCTCGTCTTCCGCATATTCCTGGTAGTGGCTGCGCTAATTGTAGTTTCTGTTTTTGTGTGGCAGGGTGTTACCGCATCCGGTGCTCCAGACCCCACGCTTCCACATACAGATACTAGAGCCGCCATTGTTAACACAGGGATTCTGGTCTTTCGTGAAGGCTTGGAATGTATCTTAGTCATCTCTGCCGTTGTAGCAAGTATGATGGGGTCAAATCAAAAGTACCGTCGTCCTATCGCAATTGGTGTCGCGGTTGGCTTTGTTGCAACCGTGCTCACATGGTTTGTTGCAGTTGGAGTCGTCAACGATTTGTCGCAAAACATTTCGGCCCTTCAGGTGCAAGCAGCGACCGGGTTGCTCGCTGTAGTTGTGTTGCTCACGGTTATGAACTGGTTCTTTCATAAAATCTATTGGACTGGCTGGATTTCGCTGCACAATCGTAAGAAGAAAGAACTGCTGAAGAACTCTCATAATCCAGCCGCTTCTGCTGCGAAGGTACTATGGGGACTCGCCTTACTCGGCTTTACCTCGTTCTACCGCGAGGGTGTTGAGGTTGTGCTATTCCTACAAAGCTTCCGTTTACGTATGGGTTCAACGGTTGTGCTTGAAGGTGTTGTCGTAGGACTTATTCTCACAGGTCTTGTCGCCATCTTGAACTTTGTAGCACATCGTCGCTTGCCTTACAAAAAGATGCTTGTTGTAACAGGAGTCATGCTTGGTGCCGTACTGCTCATCATGGTTGGTGAGCAAGGACAAGAGATGCAACTTGCTCATTGGATTCCGACAACGCCCATTCCACAACTACAGTGGATTCCATCCTGGACGGGCTTATGGTTCTCAGTATTCCCAACTGTCGAAACACTTGGTTTACAGGCCCTTGCAGCCATAGCTGTTCTTGGCTCTTACTTCCTGGCTCGCTACCAAAGTGTGTGGGCACCAAAACGACGTGGCGAGACACCTGCACAAGTTGCAGAGGAAGCACCAAGAGAGACCGTAAGCGTCTAGCAGATTGAAAAAGTTGTGAATAGATTTGACAAAAATGTAGGGCGCAATAAAGTGCGCCCTACATTTTTGTCAAATCTATTCACAACTATAAAGGATTGTTTTTCCCCCATAAATAGGGTATGCTTTTGAAGGTATTTACCAAGATATAAAAATTAGATACCAATATGCCGGAAGGAAGGTACTGCGTATGATGGTCTCAACACTGAGTAACGCTAAAATTTGGAACGTGCAATCAGTGTGAGCCAGGGTTCATCATACCTATTCGTATTGGCGTCCTATTTGAGAGGGCGTCTGTTTTCTTGTCCTAACTTTTCTCCATTGACTCCACATAACACATCCCACATTCACGCGTTGCTCTTCCTCTTATTGTTTTTCACTGTATTATACGGTTTCAAGGGAATACTATGCGTAATCGTGGAGCTTCTTTCGTCTACATGCTACTAAGCGGTGCGTCATCGCTTTTCTATTCGATGATGCTTACAGTCGAACTCGTGTACCTTATTAAGAACGTGGGCTTCGACCCGTTACAACTTGTGCTCATCGGCACAGTCCGCCAATCCATGGGATTTGTGTTTCAGCTACCAACTGGCGTGCTTGCGGATATGTATAGCCGTCGCTGGGCAGTTATACTTGGTCTGCTACTTATTGGAATTGGGTATCTCGTGGAGGGTACAATTCCTGTAGTCGCCACTGTATTCGCGGCTCAGGTGCTCATCGGCCTCGGCGTAACACTCGCGGATGGTGCAGACGCTGCATGGATCGCCGACGAGGTTGGTGCAGAGCAAGTAGGAGCAATTTACCTGCGTGCCGCACAGATTGGTTCATTGACTTCGTTACTTGGCATTGCAATTAGTGCTGTGCTTGTCAATATACGACTCGATCTACCGCTTGTGCTAGGTGGAAGTCTGTTCATTACTTTAAGCATTCTCTTAGTGTTTGTGATGTCGGAACATGCTCTCATGCCTGCGCCACGTGAGAACCGCAATACCTTTCAACAAGCGCGTTACACACTACGCATCGGTGTTCAGTTGATACATGTGCGACCAGTGTTACTTGCCATCCTGGGTATTGCTGTATTCTCAGGTGTGTTTAGCGCAGGCTTCGACCAACTGTGGAATTACTACATGTTACGCAATTTCACCTTTCCTGCTTTAGGAGGACTTACATCTGTTACCTGGTTTAGCGTCATCGAGGTCGGTATTGTCGTAACAAATTTCTGTGGCATCTCGATTGTTAAGCGGGTCGTGGATATAAACAACCGTCGAACAGTGATTATTGCACAGTTAGTCATGAATGGTATAGCGGTGGTGAGCATAATTGGGTTTGCGCTGGCTAGACAATTTGCGCTAGCTCTGTTTACATTCTTTCTGTTCACAACGGCGAAAGGACCAAGTTCGTCCTTAGAGCAAGTCTGGATGAATCAAAATCTTGACACGAATGTGCGAGCAACCCTGTTTTCTCTACGAGGACAGGTGAACGCCCTCGCTCAAATCGTTGGTGGCCCCGTACTAGGGCTGATTGCTACAGGAGTAAGTTCACGCATAGCAATAATAGTGACAGGAATCGTTCTTGCTCCTACATTGTTGCTGTACGCTTGGACATTACGTAGCGATAAAGTTGTTACTGTTCCTGTGGAAGAAACCCTGTAGGGGTCTAATTCTATTACACCTCATAGGCAGAGGACGCGATAAATCGGTCCCTACACGCCACGTATTAGCAGGATAAGTGAGGTAAGCGCGATACTAACAAGTGAACCAGCTACAACCTGTCCTAATGTATGACGACGTAAGACGACGCGAGACCAGCATACGGCTGCAAGTAATACGAAGGCAGGAAGAACAATACTACCGTACAATGCCGTTAACAGCGTTGCGGCGGCAGCTAGTGATGAGGCATGAATACTGATTTTCCACCAGAACGTCACTATCATCATCACAAAACCGCTCACGATGGTTATAAGTAAGAGCGTTTGCAGGTTCTTGGGGCCATGTGTAAAAAAGAGTGTTCCTAAACCAATAAGGGCAGAGGTGATGCCAAAAAGAAAAGGACCAACACGCTGTGAACGCATACTGACATCAGCATCGGTGAATTTTCCAATCCGTACACCAACAAGAATATAGATCATTGGTCCAAAGCTGAGAAAGAAGAGGATGATAAGAGTGTAGAGCAAGGCCATGACCACGTTATGAGCATGATAGAGCGCGACAAAAAAGACAAAGGGCAATGAAACGGTTAAAGGCGAAAGGATATTGGAGACATAGCGTGCAACCCGCACACGCGTGGATTGTGGTGTTTTCGATAGCGAAGGTTGCGATGGTACAGGAATGGGTACGGGTTGAGTATGCTCGTCAAAAGCAAGATCATCAGACATATTTTTCCTTATAGCGATACATGATGGGCAACAACAGGGTAGCCTAGCACCTTGCTAGCAACATCACTGAAAGCCTCTGCATTCCCACTACACCATACAGTTAGAGTACCCCTACTTTCAGGAACATTGACAGGGCGAACAAGAGACTCGGTGTCGAGCACAGCACGAGTACGACGCGCAACGGCTGCACCACTATCAATTACCAGCACATTCTTACCAGCCACATGCTCAATCGCTGAACGCATTGCGGGAAAATGTGTACATCCAAGTACAAGCACATCAATATTCTTTGAGAGCAGGGGATACAAAACGTGCTGCAATGTTTCCTCAACAACTGGCCCATTCAGTTCGCCATGCTCAACCAGCGTCACCAGTTCTGGACAACCGACAGCGTAGACCTGCACACCTGCCGCAAAGTCTTCTATCAGGTGATGCAAGTACGCAGCTTTCACTGCTTGATTTGTAGCGGCGACACCAATACTTCCACGTCTCGTCGCACGCGCAGCTGGCTTTACAGCAGGTACGACACCCACAAATGGTACATCAAAGGTCGAACGAACTACGTTCAGGGCAGCCTGTGATGCTGTATTGCATGCAATCACAATCAGCTTGACACCTTGCTCAATCAGAAAACGACATGCGTTCGACGTTAATTCGGCGATTTCAGCATCACTGCGAACGCCATAAGGACAATGCGCTGTATCCCCAATGTAGATGTAGTTCTCTTGAGGTAGTTCTTGCTGCAACGCTGAAAGAATAGTTAAGCCACCTGCGCCAGAATCGAAAACACCAATGGGAGCCATCGCCTTCCCTATAATTCTCCGTTTCGCGTCGTCAAACGTATGTATACTGCGCTCAGCATCACGTCCAGGCTGCACCTCTGACGACTCCTCATCCAAGTTCCATTGTTGCTGCATAGCTTTTTATTTCTATTCCGCACTACGAAATTCGTGTTGTTCACCAAACACGCGACGCATAGTATCGCTAATCTCACCAAGTGTTGCGTATGCCTCTACCGCATCAATGATCAACGGCATCACATTTTCTGTGCCAGCCGCCCCCTGTTCAAGGGCATGCAGTTTCTGTTGCACCAATTCATTATCGCGCTTCTGGCGAAGTACCGCAATTTTCGCTGTCTGCCGCTTGCCCATCTCAATATCCATCTTCAGCAAGTCGGGGCGTACCTCTTGCTCAATCGTAAAACGGTTGACGCCAACGACAATAGCGCGTTTCTCTTCCAACGCAAGCTGATAGTCATAGGCTGCCTGCTCGATCTCAGCCTGCATAAAGCCGTGCTCAATTGCGTGTACGCTGCCACCAAGCGCGTCGATCTTCTCTATATACTCCCATGCTCGCTGTTCAATCTCATTCGTCAAAGACTCAATATAGTATGAACCTGCGAGTGGATCGACGGTATCGGCAGCTCCCGTTTCCAGGGCCAGTATCTGTTGTGTGCGCAGTGCCACACGTGCTGACTCTTCGGTAGGGAGCGAGAGTGCCTCGTCCTTCGAGTTGGTATGCAGTGATTGCGTACCACCCAGGACAGCTGCCAATGCCTGATATGCAGTACGTACAATGTTATTATCAGGCTGTTGTGCCGTGAGTGTAGAACCTGCTGTCTGCGTATGGAAGCGCAACATCATCGAGCGTGGGTCTTGTGCAGAAAAGCGTTCCTTCATGATATGCGCCCACATACGCCGCGCCGCGCGAAACTTGGCAACCTCTTCAAACAGGTTGTTGTGACTATTGAAAAAGAAAGAGAGTTGACCTGCGAAACGATCCACATTCAGACCTGCATTGAGCGCGGACTGGACATAGCTAATTGCGTTCGAGAGCGTGAATGCGACCTCTTGTACAGCCGTTGAGCCAGCCTCACGAATGTGATAGCCACTAATGCTAATGGTATTCCAGCGTGGAACCTGTTCACCACAGAAGCGAAAAATATCCGTGATGATACGCATCGAGTGCTCTGGCGGATAAATGTAGGTGCCACGCGCGATATATTCTTTCAGAATGTCGTTTTGCACAGTCCCTGAAAGCTTACGCGGCTCAATGCCCTGCTTTTTCGCAACGGCAATATAGAGGGCAAGAAGAATACTCGCGGTAGCGTTGATGGTCATAGAAGTACTGATACGGTCAAGTGGTAGACCGTGTAACAGTATTTCCATGTCTTCGAGACTAGAGATTGAGACACCAACCTTGCCCACCTCTCCCTCAGCAAGAGGATGGTCGGCATCATAGCCCATTTGCGTAGGAAGATCAAAGGCAACAGAGAGACCTGTTGTGCCTTGTGCTAATAAGTAGTGATAGCGTTTATTCGACTCTTCCGCCGTTGCAAAACCAGCATATTGACGCATCGTCCATAAACGTGAACGGTACATACCAGGACGGATACCACGTGTGAAGGGAAATTCTCCGGGGGAACCTAGCTTTTCTTGCATATCGACATCGCGCAAGTCGTCGGCGGTTGCGACAACTGGTACTTCGATGTTTGAGCTTGTGACGAACTTTTCCCGGCGTTCTGGCGTCTTTTCTTGCGCAGCACGAGCAGTTGTCTCGCGCAACTCCGCGGCAGACTTGCTTACCTGCTGGTCCATATATGTCTCCTTCTTTGCATCTCATCAGAATTGTGACATACCCCATGCATAGAACGCAGGGGCTTCTACAGGGGTGAGCCTGTTGGATGTGTCCCACCCGAACGTGTTTGTATCCCTTTTGCAAGGATGTTTATTGCAGCGTTGTGGTCTCTATCTAGCTCTGTCCCGCACTCACAACTATGCCAACGTTCGGAGAGGTCTTTCTTACGCAGAGAGCCGCATCCGCTACAGACTTGACTGGTATACTTTGGGTTCACTCTCAGCACATGGACCGAGCCAGCTTCTTCCGCTTTGCTCTTGCCCCATTTGGAAGATACCTTCCGTTCTCATCCTGCTTTGGTTTCGGGGCTTTACTCATGTTTGACGGTGCTAGGTCCTCAAACACAATCACCTCGTAGGTGTTGACCAATTGCCTTGATTGCTTATGCAAAAAATCAGCACGTTGGTTCTTGACCTTCCTGTGCGCCTTGCTCACCTGCTTCTGGGCCTTGGTGCGTCTATGACTTCCCCTCTTGCATCGGCTGAGCTGACGGTGCGCTTTGTGTACCTTCTTTTCTGCTCGACGAAAGAAACGCGGGTTCTCTATCTTGTCGCCAGTGCTGAGCGTGGCAAAGTGCAATACGCCCAAATCAATACCGATCGCGTCATCCGTGTAGGGCAAGCGTGCTCCTATGTACTCCACCTCACAGGAAAACACCATGTACCAGTGCTCCCCTTCGCGCTTCACGGTACACGTCTTGATCGTGCCTTGTATCGGTCGGTGCAGCTTCACTTTGATGCTTCCAAGTTTGGAGAGGCACACACGGCTGTCCTGCGTGATGCTATACCCTGCTTGCGGATACGTAAAACTATCGTATCTATCGCGTCTTTGAAAGCGTGGATACCCTGCTTTCTCACCATGTTTGACTCGGCGAAAGAAGGCTTTCATGCCCTTTTCGACACGACGTAACACATCTTGGAGCACCTGACTATGAATGGCTATATACTCTTCTCGAAGCTCCTTGATCTCAGAAAGCTCGGCGGCTTGGTCATAGTAGGTGAGGCTCACGCCACACATTCGGTAGGCATCACGGCGTTCTTGGAGTGCTGCATTATAGAGTTCCCGGCATCGGTCCAGCGTCTCTTGTAATGCTTCCTGTTGTTTTCGGGTAGGAGACAAACGATACTTATAGCTTTTTCTCATTCGTGTCTCCTTTCTGCAAGCACTGCTCTAAACACACGACCAACTGATTATTCATTGATCGCCTGTTCTTCTTGGCCTCTGCTTTCAGTGCATCCAACGTTTCTTGCGGAATGTACGCCGTGACTCGCGGATGCTTAGATGTTGTTTAGCTCATAAATGTAGTATAGCGTAAACATACCGTCATATCAAGCATCTTGCCCCGTTTCTATCACGCCCCGAAAGGAACGCCGCTCGTATCTTCATAGCTGGAAGCTAGGGGTTTTACGCGGCCTCTGAATAACATACTACCAACTAGAAGGATTATTCGCTTGCCGTGATAATCACCAAGACTTCACCTTGATCGACCGTCTGTCCTTTATTGACTCGTATCTCTTTGAGAACGCCAGCAATGGGTGAGGATAGATCATTCTCCATTTTCATCGCTTCAAGCACAATCACTGTTTGACCGGCCTCAACGGTTGTTCCTTGCTCTAACGGTACCCCAACAACCAGACCCGGCATTGGAGCCTGTACCGTTGCCTCACCAGTTGTGGCTGTTGAACGTGCCAGACCTGCGAGGAGCTTTGCACGTTCATCCTCGACATTGACTTCGAAGCGTTGACCCACGACCTGTATCTCATAGGTCTCACTGCCTTTCTGATCGGCCTTCGTGATGCGGCGTGCGAACACCTCATATGTTTTGCCTTCTATAAGCAGGCTATAACGTCCACCTTCGCTCACAACCCCCTTGCCATCCGCACTAAGTGGCGCGACCTGTTGCCAGTCTATCGCATGAGCAACGCCTTCAAGTATTACAGCTTGCTGTCCCTCTTCTCCTGTCTCGACACGATACGTTTGCTTGTTTACAGTTGTGATGTAAGTCATATATCTACCTCTTTGTACTGTATGTTATACGGCATTATGCCACAATTTGGTGGTAGGTGTGAAGCGAAGTCACAGAGTCTTTGCTGTTTTATAAGCTGGAGTGACTTTCTTTTGCTTCCACCGTCTAACATACCTGTATTTAGATACATAAGCATCTTTGTTATAAGGCTTATATAGTGACAAATATAAGTAGATCTAATTCATGGCTCAGAAAAGAGATTGCTCATGCAACAACAGCTAGTTCTGAACGACAAAAAGCTTCAGAAGAAAATAGAGACTATTCTAGTAGTTGAAGATGATAGCGGCATTGGTGAAATGGTTAAGGAAATTATCTCGTCGGAAACCGATTATCTCACGCTCCTCGTTACAACAAGTCTTGAAGCACTCCATCTTGTCAAGCATATAAAACCAACACTCTTTCTTCTTGACTATCATCTTGCCACGATGACAGGCATTGAACTCTATGACATTCTTCATACAACAAAAGGACTAGAAAATATCCCAGCAATTGTCTTGACAGCTCAAGTATCCGAAAAGTCGATGAACGATATAAAGCAACATCGGCTTGTCACCATTCAAAAGCCATTTGATGTTGATGATTTTTTGCAAGTTATTGAAAACGTATTGATATAAGTCTATATTTTCACATGAGACAAGAGAGCAGGAGTGCTGGCGAGAGGGGATGGCTTTCTATCAGCAGGGTCTTCCCCTCGTCTTTCTTTCCGCAATGCGTACAAAAGATGTGTGTTAGGCTGCCTTGGCTCGTAGTGTGGGTCGTTGGCGTAGTCTGATGGCTAGCATTGTCAGACGTACAGTCAGGCCACGTGGAAAAAAGCGCGACGAATTGGCAAGTAGTGCA
>CAZZVE010000003.1:0-20026 GCA_964657325.1 uncultured Ktedonobacterales bacterium | reverse complement strand
TGCTTTCGCTTCATTTCTTATAATTTAAGGATAGAGAATATTTGACTTTTGTGAAGGTGAGTTACATACTTTGAAGGTTTTACCTGTAGCCATATCATCTTTGGACAGTATTCCACTTACAACAAAATATGATACGGCTGGTGTGTCTGTCGCTTTGTCTACTGTAAAGAAATGAATCATTCTGCATTCTGTAGCAAGTGGAGTTCCTGTAGGAACATCCTTTATACGCCCAGAATATGAACTTGCCATTGGAAGAAGGAAAACAATGATAAGTACTGTTACTCTTAAAGCAGAAGAGAGCATTTGCTTTGACTGTACTTTTGAGTAGAGACGTTGCAAGAATAGCCACATATCTACTGTTCTATTGCCTTCATAGGCTGTATCCAGGTCAGTTATTTCGACTTCAAAGTCGTTCGTTTCATCTTCGTGTCTATAATTGCTCAAGATATGCCTCTTCTGTGATATTTGCATCTACTTGAAAGTGTAATAGAAACGAATCCGTTTGTAAAGATAAGGTTTTACAAGACTACTGTTCGTTCACCTATAATAAAAATATCGACAGATTCTAACACTCCTCTAACACTCCTCCTACGTTGTTCTAACACAATACATGGCATACTTACACACAGAAGCTAACGCGCAAGGGCAATACCAAAGGCACAAGGATATGAATGCACAGAGCAACTCTTCACAATACAGCGAACACACACACACCGCACATTCAGCCAAACCAGAGCCGCGTGTACGGTGCGCGAACTGTGACATTGAAATCCTTTGGCCCGCAGTCGTCGTGCAGGATACATCCTATTGCTGTACTGGCTGTGCTGCGGGTGGCCCTTGCACCTGTGATTACTCACTCTATCGCTCGGTAAATATTTCTGGAGTCATCCACTACGGAGCCGAGTATGGACGCGAGCAAGAACAATAATACCGTTTGTTCAAGGATATAACGAAAAGGAGTATGCATCGTGGCAAAGATTCGTCCTGTTGGCGACCGCGTGGTCGTAAAGCCAGCAGCAAAAGAGGAAGTCACTAAGAGCGGCATCGTTCTTCCCGATACAGCGAAAGAGAAGCCCCAGGAAGGCACAGTTATCGCTGTTGGCACCGGACGCTTGTTGGACAATGGAGACCGCTCACCCGTTGACGTACACGAGGGAGACCGCGTGCTATTCGCCAAATATGGTGGTACCGAGTTCAAATTGGACAACGAAGAGTATCTTGTATTGAAAGAAAACGACATTCTAGCTATTCTCAGCTAGTTGTTGAAGGAGATAGAGAAACATGGCAAAGCAACTCGTATTTGACGAAGAGGCTCGTCGCGCACTTAAACGCGGTATCGACACTCTTGCAGGTGCAGTAAAGACCACACTTGGACCAAAGGGTCGCAACGTTGCCCTCGACAAGAAGTTCGGCGCGCCTAGCGTCACTCATGATGGTGTGACCGTTGCAAAAGAAATTCAGCTTGAAGACCCATTCGAGAACATGGGCGCGCAACTCCTCAAAGAGGCTGCGACCAAGACCAATGATGTCGCCGGTGATGGCACAACTACAGCAACAGTATTGGCTCAGGCCATCGTCAACGAGGGCTTGAAGAACCTCGCAGCCGGTGCCAACCCAATGCAGTTGAAGTATGGCATTGATCGTGGTACAGAAGCAGTCGTCGCCTACCTTCGCAAGTCGGCCATTCCTGTCGATGGACAGAAGGAGATCGCACAGATCGCCACTGTTTCGGCAGCCGACGAGCAGATTGGACATCTTATCGCTGAGGTAATGGACCGTGTTGGTAAAGACGGCGTAATCACCGTTGAAGAGTCACGCGGCATCAACTTCGAGACCGAGTATGTCGAAGGTATGCAGATCGACAAGGGCTATATCTCCCCTTACTTCGCAACCAACACCGAGAAGATGGAAGCCTCGATTGAGAATCCCTACATCCTCATCACTGACAAGAAGATCAGCGCAGTGCAGGATATTCTGCCAGTCGTTGAGAAGATGATCCAACAGGGCAAGCGCGAAATCGTTATTATCGCAGAGGATGTTGATGGCGAAGCATTGGCAACACTGGTTGTCAACAAGCTCCGTGGTATCCTCAACGTGCTAGCAGTCAAGGCACCTGGCTTTGGTGATCGCCGTAAAGAAATGCTGCGCGACATCGCAGTCCTCACTGGTGGTACCGTCATCAGCGAAGAGATGGGTCGTCGTCTCGACAGCGCAACGCTCGAAGACCTCGGTTCCGCCCGCTTGGTTATCTCTCACAAGGACGACACAACAGTCGTCGAGGGGCATGGCGAAAGCGCGGATATTCAGGGCCGTATCCGTCAAATTAAGGCTCAGATCGAAGAGACCACAAGCGATTACGACCGTGAGAAACTCCAGGAGCGTCTCGCCAAGTTGTCTGGCGGTGTTGCCCTCATCCGCGTTGGTGCTGGCACAGAAGTTGAGTTGAAGTACCGCAAGACCCGTGTTGAAGATGCACTTTCCGCCACCCGCGCCGGTGTCGAAGAGGGTATCGTCCCAGGCGGTGGTATCGCGCTGGTCAACGCAATCGAGGCTCTCGATGGCTTGAACCTCACAGGCGATGCCGCGACAGGTGCATTCATCCTGCGTCGTGCGCTCGAAGAGCCACTTCGTCAGCTTGCTGTTAATGGTGGACGTGATGGTTCCGTTGTCGTCGAAGGTGCGCGCCGCGCTCAGAAAGAGCATGGCAACAATAAGAACATTGGCTACAACGTTCTTACCGACACCTATGTTGACATGGTTGAAGTTGGTATCGTTGACCCTGCCAAGGTGACACGTTCTGCGCTACAGAATGCTACCAGCATCGCAGCGATGATCCTCACCACCGAGGCTCTCATCACCGACCTACCGGAGAAGGCCGCCGCCGCCGCTCCACAGATGCCAGAGTACTAGGCCATTTCTTAAATAAACAAAGAGGGTGGCACGAAAAACAATGTTTTTCGTGGCACCCTCTTTGTTATTGTTTGATGCTTACTAAGAACGTGACGATAAGACGCCGAAACGTTTCATCAAGCTCGATAGGTAGCTCAAATCCTCCTGCCATTTCTAATGTTGTAAAGCCGTGAATAGTACTCCGTAGCATACGGATGGCATGTATACTCTCCTCCGCTTGCAGATTATACGCCGACAGTACTTTCAAAAGAATGTCAATCACTTCCTGTGCCGCCTTTTGTAGTTCCATATCGTCAGAGGCAGGGGCGCGTAACGTCGCGGTATACAAGCCTGGATGCTCTTTCACAAATGCACGATAAGCATGAGCAAGGGCGAAAATCGCGTCATCGCCCGCTTTACCCATCACGGCTTGACCCATTCTTGTGGCTAGTTCGCTCATACCCAGCAGAGCGAGTTCACGTCGCAATCCCTCTATACCCTGTATGTGATTATAGAGCGAGGGTGTGCGGATTTCTAAACGTTCCGCGAGGTCCGCCATTGTGATCTGCTCTAGTCCCATCGTGTCGATAAGCGCAGCAGCCGCTTGCACCACTGCCGCACGATTCAATACTCGACTATTTGCTTTGCGTGGCATATGCCTCCTGAGTGTGGAAAGTCCGCTCCGCAACAGCAATCGCTTGCGCCATCGCTGGCAACGGGTCCGTCAACACAATACCATGCCCAATGGCAAGACGCGAAGGCTGAAGCGCATACAATGCACGCGCACTCTCTAACGCAGTAGGTTTGTGCCACGTCGCAAGGGCTGGAAAGGGGAACAATGGACGTAAAACGCCCGATACTGCAACTCCTGCACGCGTCTGATAGGCGTCACCGGCAATCAGCGTATTGTCTCGTGTATCAAGAAACGCGATAGAGTCGGGTGTATGTCCTGGTGAGGCCACAACTTGAAGCGAACCGATACGGTCGCCTGCGACAACGGTGCGGTTTGGCTTCGTCGTAACTTTTATCCATTGTCCGCGCAACTTGTCTACAGGCTCACCCGGCAGAAGACTCAAGTTACCAGCCATCAATGGCACACTGCGCTCCGCGACAATCACCTCGGCATTGGGAAGTGCGGCATGTAATGCATCCAACGAGCCAGCGTGGTCGCCATGAACATGTGTCAACACAATTCGTACAATGGGTGCTCCAAGTGGCTGTGCGGATGCAAGAATTATTTTCTCACTACCTGCAATACCCGTGTCTATCAGCGTAAAGCCATCATCCTCACGCACAAGATAACAATTCACCGGAAACAGCAAGGGGAAGCGTGTCAGTTGTACAAAGTTATTGCCGTAAGTAGTTGTTTTCATGATTGTCTCTCTCCTCTTTTGTATCATCTGGTCGGGCAACACTGGTTTGCCTGCTCAAATTAAAACTAATATATGTAGTTTATATACTAATATTATTAGTTTGTCAAGAGGATACGAAAAACTAAGTTACCACTGATATGCTAGTCAGTCTATATACAACATTAAGCTCTTTCTTTCGTACAAGAAGAAATTGTGTTATTCTATGTTTGAAGCATAACAAGAGAGAACATAGGTATGAAAAAGTCACAACACCAACTCTTTTGCCTTCGTCAATAAAGAGGTTCACCAAACTGACATTGCTTCGTGGTCTGAATACATAGATAATTTCCCACGTATAGGGGTAAGCCCTTATTCTGTTTCTGGTGCCACTATCACCCTCTTTTTAGTGGTACTTATTGCTGTCTTCTATACTCTCGTGTATCTGGTGTTAGTCACCTTTAGAATGCTTCTGAGAAGTTTCGAGAGATAAATTTTGTGCGCACAACGCAACTCATTTTAATTGAAGGTATCTCAGGTTCGGGCAAGTCAACAATGGCGCATTATCTTTCGCGCCAACTAACTCTGCATGGGATAGAGCATACATGGTGGTACGAAGAAGACAAATGGCATCCGCTCTATCCATTTCATGATGCTGCATCCATGCAACAGGTGTTAGATACACTAGCAACAAAGAATTATGGTCTTGTAATTGATACAGCACTCAAGTTATGGCAACAGTTCGCTGATACAGTACAATCTTCCGAAAGCGTTGTCATTTTAGACGGTTGCTTATTCGGATATCTTACCTGGACAATGTTTCCATTGAATATACCAATCGCAGAGATACAGGCATACCTTGAGCGTGTTGAGCAGATTATTCATCCCCTCAATCCATGCCTCATCTGTCTCTATCAAAATGATCTTGCTCGCGCCACTAGAAGGAAGTGTCAACGCAGGGAAATCGAGGAAGAGGTGCTGGTGCGCCAAGCAATTGAGTCTCCATATTGCAAACAGAGAAACTTGCAGGGCTCCGATGGAATGCTTCAATACTGGACGGAGTATCGTCACTTTACGGATACAGTCTTCTCTGCTGTACGAAACGCGAAACTTTCTATTGAGAACTCTGCAAGCGATTGGTTAAATTATCAGCAGCAAGTACTCAATTTCCTTGATTTGTTAGCATTTCCAGAGCTATCGCTTCCAATAGAAACTCTTAATACCATTACTGGCACATATAGCTTTACAGAAGATGGTGTTAAGCACGTTTGTGTAGTAAAAAGAGTACAAGACGATCTCTTTCTCGATGGCATTCCACATATTTGGCCTAACAATAGATTAATCGCTCTTTCTCATCTGGTATTTGCGGTAGATTCTTTTCCATACGAGGTGCGATTTGTAGAAGATGCTAACGAAACTATCTATCAAATGCTTATGACAGGACCTGAGCAGCTCTTTCATTCAGTCAATCGTGTATACATGAGATAATCTGTAGGGGCTATTTTGCTATTGCCCTCTTCTGTGCAACTGCTTCAAGCTGTTTGAGTTCCTTGCGGTATACAGGTGGATTGACAAGTGGAACAACAATGCTTTCAATAAGACCTGTTAAACCTGGACTTGCATTCATCGTCGTCGCAATCTCAACATGGGACTTCTGCGCTTGCTCTACAGGAGTCACGGTAAATGTTGTCACGATATTTTGAGGAGAGTCAATATCCTGTTCAACTAGCACTCTACCTGGCTCTGGCTCACTCACTCGTTGATACATCGCTCGCTCTACGCCCAATACTTTCGCTTTGAAATGAATAACCGTGTCTGCGCCGTACCCTCCTTGCTCTACCTGCAGATCATAAAGGCTCTCGTTTGGAAGTATTTGAGGATGTCCATTGCGATAATCCGCAATTGTTGCGTAAACATCTTCTGGACGAGCATCGAGAACAGCAGCAGCCTTCACATGAATCTGTCTCATAGTTTTTCCTCCCCTTGAAAAAAGAAGATGTGTAAAGTGTTAGTCGGCAGAAGAATTAAGCGGCAAGAGGACGTAGAAGGTTGTGCCTTTGCCTTCGACGCTCTCAGCCCAGACACGGCCATCGTGACGCGTCACAATTTCGCGCACTAAATAAAGACCAACACCCAGACCACCGATTGAGCGATCCGTGTTACTGACACGATAGAAGCGGTCAAAAATTGAGTTCAGTTCGCTTTGCGGAATTCCTACGCCAGAGTCCTTAACCCACAATAGTGCTTCATCAGGTTGAGTTAAGGTCCAACGTAGACCAACCTCAATTGGACATCCCTTTGGACTATATTTGATGGCGTTGTTCATCAAATTGTTCATAACCTGTATCATTCTTTGCTCATCGAAGCACCCTTTAAGCGTCTCATGAGCCTGTAGTCCTTCTATGACTAACGAAATGGGATGGTATTTGCTCGTCATAGATTGGCTTTCTACCACACGTTTCAGAACACTCACAAGATCGTTTGAAACGAATTGTAATTCCAACTGCATGTTTTCGAGGCGCGAGATGTCAAGCATACCATCGATCAAGTAGGTAAGTTGTCGGCTCTGGCCTATGACCTCTTCAATCGCAGAATGACTACGAGGGCTATTGAGGCTCTTCCCGGACTGAATATGCATGTATAAAATTTCAGCTAGACCCTGGATAGTGGTAATAGGAGTGCGTAATTCGTGGCTAGCAAGGGAGAGAAATTCGTTCTTTTGCTGCTCCATATTTTTGCGCAGAGTAACGTCTTGAAAGACGCTCACGGCACCCATAAGCTCTTGCTCCTTATTATACAGCGGAGCACTGGAAGTCATGAGAACGATACGACTGCCATCAGATCGTGTGATAACTGTTTCTCGCCCTGTAATTGTTTCTCCGTGCAACGCGTGCAGCAAAAGGAAATTCTTTGGGGCCAGATTTTGCCCTTCCAGTTCTTTTACCGACTGTGCGAGAGGATTGCGGTCATGCAGAGCATTCCATTGCTGTTCTGGCGAAATTTGTAAAAGATGCTCCGCGGCACAGTTCATATAACTGAGACTTCCATCTGCCTCCACTAATGTAATACCTTCGGGAAGCTGATCGAGGATGGTATGCAATCGTTCTTGTTCACGCTCCACCTTCTGACGTGCTAATACATATGGTGTTACATCGTTTTCTGTGAGAAGGAGTTGAACTAATTCCCCAACATCATCATAGACAGGTTCAAGCGTCCAACTCCAATACGTGGTAGCATCTCCCCCAATGTGGGTAACGCTCCGCTCCTCCGTTTGATGAGGAACGCCTTCGCTCTTTACCTTTTGGAAAACGTCCAGCAAATATTGAACTTCTGTATCGGGAACCCACGCAGGGATCCATTCAACGAGAGGATGTCCGATAGCGCGTCCCTGTTGCCATGCTGACTCAAGGAAGCTTTCAAAGCGTGGATTGGTGGTAAGTAAACGAAAATCCTGAACATCAAACAACGCCACACCAATTGGCATATGTTTAAAGATAGCAGATGAATAGGCATAGGAATCTGTTCCGCTCTGGCTTTTCATCACAGTTTCTCTCTCTGCTGCTATAAAGATACTAAGAAATGTGCGCTCTCTTTCCCCTGAAAACTATACGCTATACATAAAGAAAAGGCAATACTATATCAAAGAGTTATTTATATGCTTCTTCACTATGACCTTGACATACTCAACACGTTCACCTATCATAGGGGATAAGTATTTACATTCCCTTAACTATCGTTTAACACGAAAATAATATGTGCACGACCATTTATAAGGGGACGTGTGGGGGATAACCGTATGTCAAAGCAGTATGTTGGACATTTACCTAGCCACGATCCACTCTATCACTACTTGCGCTATGATATATTGCCACAGATAGGGCTAACGAATCATCCAGCACGCTTTCGTGTGTTTCGGATGGGCGGAAGCAACGAAGTATACATGTACGAAGAGAAGTACAGCCACGCACAGGTCATAGGCAAATTTTTTGCGAGAAGCACTGACTTTCATATGCCAGAAAAAGATCAGCGCATGGAACAGGAATTTCACAATCTGCATATGATGCGCGGTTATGGTCTGGTTGGATATCCACATGATGTTGTACGACCCCTTGGACGCAATGGCTGGTTGAATAGCCTATTAGTTGAAGAGTATCGTGGTGGACAGTCGCTCAGTAGCGTCATCACAAATGCGATTGTCTCGCGTCAGCCAGAGAGACTCTATGGCAAGCTCACGGCACTGGCATATTTCCTCGCCACATTTCATAATCGGACCGCGAATGGTTATGGTGTGAACTTTCACGAGGATTGTTCCTACCTGGACCGCCTTGTACGCAAGCTTTCTAAGAAGCAATCAATCAGTTGGGATGAGGTCAACGAATTTTCCTGGCTGCGGGACCGTTGGCGCGAACAGCCACGTATGTGGGAGGACCAGCAAGTGCTTGTACATGGCGACGCAACACCATCGAATTTTCTCTTTGGCGAGGGATTGAGCGTCGTAGGGATAGACCTGGAACGAATGAAGCGGGCGGATCGTGTCTTTGATCTCGGACGAATCGCGGGTGAACTTCAGCATTTCTTCTTGCAAATCACGGGCAATAAATACGCGGCTGAACCTTTTATCGGTCACTTCCTCTGGGAATATTCCTGCCACTTTCCCGACCGTCACAGTGCATTTGCCTCTATCAGTAGACGGTTGCCTTTTCAAATGGGATTAACCCTGCTCCGCATCGCCCGTAACTCCTGGATCGACAACGACTATCGCCGTCGGCTCATCGAGGAAGCAAAAATCACATTGAGGACATTCTAATGGATATTCGTGCGGTCCTCTTTGATGTAAACGGTACGCTTATTGATATTGAAACAGACGAAGGATTAGAAGAAATTTATCGTGGTATCGCCCACTTTTTAATGTACGAGGGCATCATATTGCATCGCTGGGAGGTACGTGACCTGTACTTTCAGATCATGCAGAAACAACGCGCGGCAAGTACCGAAAAATTCGTCGAGTGGGATGCTGTCTTGGTATGGCGTGAGTTTTTGCAGCAAACTGGAAGCGACTATACGCGAGCATTACCTCCTGAAAAGCTGGCACAACTTCCTCTCTTCCTGGCAGAGTTGCATCGTGGCATTGCTCGTAAAAAGCTCCGTCTCTTTCCGCAGGTACAAGAGACGCTCGACCAGTTACGTTCGCGCTATCGCATGGCGATTGTATCGGATGCGCAGAGTGCATATGCTGTACCTGAACTACGTGCGGTAGGCATAGTCAACTACTTCAACCCGATCATCGTCTCTGGTGACTATGGGTATCGCAAGCCCGACCCGCGCCTCTTCCAAAAGGCTCTTACCGCGTTAGAAGTACGACCAGAACAAGCGCTCTATCTTGGCAATGATCTCTATCATGATATCCAGGGTGCGCAACAGGTAGGAATGAAGGCTATTCTAGTCTCATATAATGGTGCAAACATCTCTTCTGAGACAGCGGCACCGGATTACGTTATCTACTCATTTGCGGAGTTGATACAAGCGGTCAATCATTTCGTATCCTAGCTTCACCTTCCACATTACCGCTTTTGACAGGATGTGAGAGAAGAGACCTGTAGAGGAGTTTCATTTCTCGAAACTTTCAGAAGCAAGGAGCAGATACGCATGACAGACCAAACACTTCCACTCATCACGTTCTACCAAGGTTGGAAGACCTATCAGCAAGGCTTAGTCGAAATCATCGCGCCGCTTTCTCCCGAACAACTTGCCTTACCCGCTTCGGCGCATCACTGGTCGATAGGAATGCTTGCGCAACATATCGTTGCTAACCGTGTTTGGTGGTTCCAAATGTGGATGGGCGAAGGAAGTCCCGATCTTGCTCCCATCGCTCATTGGGACCCACAGGACGAAAAGGAGCAATTTCCACTCGCCGCCGCCGAACTGGTTGCTGGGCTTGAGGCCACATGGCAGATGATTCAGGATGCACTTGCCCACTGGACTCCCGCCGATCTTGGGCGCGTTTTCCCACCGCCAGCATCCATGAGCGAAGAAGAGCAGAGGATATTTGGGAACCTGACACGAAAATGGATTATCTGGCATGTACTCGAACATGAGATTCACCACGGAGGTGAGCTTTCCTTAGCTCTCGGCACGTATGGTCTCACAGGCATCTATGGTGGGATATGATAGACGCGTTGAACACGCCTTTTGCTCTGCTTACCGTGCGATAGCAAACAGCCCAATCATGCCAACGATATACACGATAAGCACGACAAACGAGTCGATACCCATATTCAGGATTTGGCGATGCGGACGAAAGATGAGACCATAGATATAGACAGCCGTGAGCAGGATGCCAAGACTAGCAAGATAGATATCGCTGTTCTTCGCCTGTGGCAAAGCCGATTGACCTGAAAGCAGCGTGGCGAGTAAAAAGAGGACTGGTAGAAAGGCATTACCACCGAAGATATCGCTAAACGCGAGGGCATAATCGCCAAGTTTCACCGATGCCAGACCCGTTGATAGCTCCGGCAATGAAGTTGTCGCAGCTAGAATAGTTGCTCCAAAGATAACGCCGTTTAACCCTACATGAGTAGCAATAGCATTACCGCTTTCCTCTAAAACGACCCCTGCCAGGAGCGTCACAAGTGAAGCAAAAACAAACACGAGCACGACACGTGTAGTACTCATTTTGTCTGTCTTGCTCTGACTGTCTTTCTTTTTATCAGGGCGAACCGTGTCAGGCGCATATCCCTTTTCTTGCCAGGGAAGATCAGTCCGTGCCTTGCCAACAAGCCAAACGCCAACAAGCCATGCAAGTAAAATCAACACATCCCCTGGTGCTAGTCGTGCGAAAATTAATGAACTGGGAAGCTGTGTGCCCATAATAGCGATAACAAGGATAGCAATCACCAACACGCCTTCTAGCACAAGTTGCAGTGAGGCCGAGCGATAGCTCAACGCAGCTTTTCCACGTAGTCCAAACACATCCAAAATCACAAGCACAACTGTTTGAATACCGATACCACCCAGGATGTTGCCAATGGCGATACCGAGATTGTGCGTGATACCTGCCGTTGCCGTAATCGCAATCTCTGGCAGATTGGTCGCTATAGCAAGAAAAAGCAACCCACCAAGTGCCTCGCCAATCCCTAGACGAGAAGAGAGCACATCAGTCGTGTTGGAAAGCTGAATACCAGCAATCCATACTGCAACGGCACCGCCAATGAAAATAAGGATAAGGGCAAAAAGAGGAATTGATTGAAACATATATAGTCCTACAAACGAAAGAACATCTTCAAGTTCTTTCATTATAGCATTCTCTAGTTGCAACCAGTACCCAATGCTGCACATTAGGCATATGAGTATCTTGTAACCTTTATCCAACTGTTTTCGTGTTGTAAAATGAACTTTGTTCTTAGAAATTCTTGGAATTCCACAAAACTACAAAATAGTTTTAGTACCAAAGTGTGTACATATTCTGTCTTAGTATTCTTTGAAGAGAAGCTGAACATTGAAGGGCTACTCACTAGGAGTTTACTAGTTGGGATGCAGAGTTTATCAAGTTATAGCTTCTATTCCATATGAGAAAGGATATCTCTATGAAAAGTGAAGCAGCTTGCTTCGCAAACACACTTGAGCGCACCGGGCGTCTCGTACTTCATCAGCTTAAAAATATTCCAAAGTCAGCGTTAAATTGGGTTGCGCCTATTCCTGAAAGTCACTCACTTTTTGACTTCGCCACTCACCTTATTGAAGCTAACGAATTTTGGGTGCAGACAGTTATTGGAGGACAACAGCCAGAACGCAATAGCTTACTAATCAAGCTCTACAAAGATGGAGAACTCGCTTATCTTATTGCGCGCTACGAACACTGGCTTCTGAATCTTCATGAACAACTAGACGATTTTCCAGATGACTTGATGAATATGTTTGTTGTTCTGCCCAAATTCTATAGCCAGGCATTGGGCGATGGTCCTGTCACCGTTCGTGAGTGTCTGCTCTACGCGGTTGAGCAGAGTGCCTTACAGTCAGGCCGAATACAGTTGATGTGTCAGTTGTATGCTGATTTTGAACGGCTGCAAGAGGAATTTTCACAAGCACGTGCGGATGAAGGAATGATTTTAGAAGTGGTCAATAATGAGCAACTGAATTAATTCTTTTCACAGTGCTCATAGAAGAAAATACAAACAAAGAATTGCGAGGAAACATATGGCACAGACAGATCAACCAGACCTGCATAGTGATTTCGCAGATGAGGCTGAGGGAGTCAAGTCGCAGGAGATGTTGCTCAACATGGGGCCGCAACACCCCAGTACACATGGAGTCTTGCGCTTAGTTCTTTCGCTGGAAGGCGAAACGATTACTGATTGCACACCTATCATTGGCTACCTGCATCGAGGAATGGAGAAGATTTTTGAAAATCGAACGCTCATGCAGGGTATTCGATATACAGACAACTCGGACTACCTCTCGCCAATGCTGTGCGAGATCGCCTACGTCGGGGCAGCAGAGCAACTCATGGGATTGGAGCCACCGAGACGAGCGCAATACATCCGTCTCCTGGTGGGAGAGATGCAACGTATTGCCAGTCATCAGGTCGGCGTTGGCACCTATCTGCTCGACCTTGGCGCGTTTACACCCGTGATCTACGCATTCCGTGATCGAGAAGGCATCCTGGGACTTTTTGAGGCTCTCACCGGAAGTCGCTTCACCGTCAACTATCAGCGTGTTGGAGGAGTCCTTCACGACTTTCCAAAGGGCTGGCTACGTGAATGTGAAGCAGTCCTCAATCAGATTGAGAAAGGCTTGGATGAGCTGGAGCAACTGGTGGTGGGTAATGAGATTTTCATATCTCGGACACAAGGAGTTGGCTATATTGATGCGTCACAAGCACTTGCCTATGGCCTTACAGGTCCGATGGCTCGTGGTAGTGGTATTGCATGGGACATACGCGTCAATCGTCCCTACATGGCGTATCGTGAAGTACCCGTCAATATGCAAGTACGCCAGGAAGGGGATTGCTTTGCACGCAATGCCGTTCGTATGCAGGAAATGCGAGAAAGCATTCGCCTGTGTCGTGTTGCCATTGACAAGATGCCTTCTGGCCCTATCGCGGCACGTGTACCTATTGCACTACGACCTCCACGCGGCGAAACCTACTTTGCCATTGAGAATAGCCGAGGCGAGTATGGTTTCTACATGATCAGTGATGGGAGTGAGTATCCGTGGCGTGCCAAGATGCGTTCCCCATCCTTGAGCAACCTGCAAATTGTGCCCGAACTACTACGAGGGCACAAAATGGGCGATGCGGTCGCAATCATCGGTAGCACTGACCTTGTGTTAGGCTGCGTAGACCGCTGACAAACGAGGGAAGTCTTTGCGGTACAAGAGAGAAGATATATCTTGTATAGCAAAGCACTTCCATCCTATCTTGTCGCTCATCATCACCCAACTACTTTTTAGTGTTGAGTCACCTTCTATACAATAGAAACGTGGTAAGTGCGTAGTGGAATTCTTCCAACTACGCGAACAATGTTTAAAGTCACAAGAAAGGCTCCGATTCATGTTTTATAGCGATCCACATCTAGCCTATCCCGTTCGCGTTGACAAGCCCAATCCAGTATTCGCCAAAATGCTTCAGCAAGCCATAGGCGGTATCGAGGGCGAAATCCGTGTTATGCTTCAGTACCTATTCCAGGCATGGGGCTTCCGAGGACCCGCGAAGTACAAGGATATGCTCTACAACACAGGTACCGAAGAAATTGGTCACATCGAGATGCTGGCAACAGCCGTAGCACTCAACCTTGAAGGCGCGCCAACGTCCTTGAAGGATACAATTGCAGGGCAGAATCCTACCGTAGCAGCAGTCCTGGGCGGCATGAATCCACGTCACTTTCTTTCAGCTGCGCTTGCCGCTACCGCAGAAGATGCCAACGGCAATCCCTTCAATGGTTCCTGGGTTGTCGCCAGTGGCAATCTAGTAGCAGACATGCACGCGAATGTCGCGGCGGAGACCACAGGTCGCCTACTCGTCACACGCCTATGGGAAATGACTGACGATCCAGGCATGAAAGATACGCTTGGCTTCTTGATCGCACGCGACACGATGCATCAAAACCAGTGGTTAGCAGTCCTCGAAGAGTTACAGAACGCATATCCTGTTCCAAGTGACTTCCCACAGGCGAACGAGCGCAATGAGTTCAGCTATCAGTACTTTGTACAGTCCAGCGCACCATTGCCTGAACATGCACGCTTCACCGAAGGCACCTCTATCGATGGCAAAGGCCAGTTCACAATGGTTACAGCGAAGCCACTAGGCCAGATACCAATGTTGGCTCCTGCACCATTGCCTTCACACACGCTGATCACGCCAAAGGGCATGGCAACCGCAGGCACACCCAAGATGGAAAGTCCAGCCAACAGCATGCCTATGACACCTGATGGTACAAACGCATAGTTTTGTTCTCTAGCAAGGGCAAGGGCGTCCGCTGCCTTCATCATTCCCCGAATGCGGCTTTGGGGACGCCCCTCCCATACATGAACACGAAGCGCAAGCTCGTCATATGGGAGGGGCGTCCCCTTGCGGGTGCCCTAGTTTTTTTGACATCATAAAAGGAGCGGATTATGGCTTCCACAAACACAGTAACATCACCGGAAGGTCAGGACATAGCAGGTATTCAACATGATCCCAGGCGCGCAAATTTGGTCAATGTTGGACAAATTGAGCGTATCCTCTCAATTGCTGGAGGCAGTGCGCTCGCAATCTATGGTATAGCACGTCGTAATGCAGCCGGAGTTGGACTAGCACTCGCTGGTGGCGAGCTAATTCGCCGTGGTGCAACAGGACATTCTTACACGTATCAATTTCTTGACCTGAACACGAATGATGAGAGTCCAAGTACCGTTGCCAGCCTTCCTGACAACAAGGGCGTGAGAATTAAACGCTCGATGACGATTCTCCTTCCTGCACACGATTTGTACGCCTTCTGGCGTGATGTCGAGAAGTCTCCATTGTATATGCACAATATCGAGTCGGTCAAAGCAACGGATGCGACGCACTCACATTGGATCGCAAAAGTACCTGTAGGCGATATTCCTGTCGAATGGAATTCTGAAATCACGGAGGATGTACCAGACAGCTTGATCGCATGGCGCGTCGAAGGCCAATCGCCTCTTGGCAGCGGCGGGCAGGTACGTTTTACGCCAGCGGCTGAAGGCAAAGGCACCGTCGTAACCTCGGAAATTGAATATCCTGTTTTCGGCGGGATGATTGGAGCCGAGGTTGGCAAGATACTCGGACATCTGCCAGAGCAAGAGGTACGAGAAAATCTGCGTCAATTCAAGCAGATCATGGAGTCAGGCGAAATTCCAACACTGTCAGGGCAGCCAGTGGGTCATGGGCAACCACTGAGCAGCGAAGGTAGAAAGAATTAAAAGAGGAGTTGAGCATATGAAAGCTGCATGTTGGTATGGTGCGCACGATGTGCGTGTTGAAACGGTTCCCGAACCGAAAATTACGAATCCGCGTGACGCCATTGTCAAAGTTCAGGCAACAACGATTTGTGGTTCGGACCTACACTTGTATGATGGCTATATTCCCACAATGGAAAAGGGCGACATTCTTGGACATGAGTTCATGGGTGAGGTGGTCGAGGTCGGCAAAGAGATCACAAACATCAAGAAGGGCGACCGTGTAGTGGTGCCCTCTGTCATCGCGTGTGGTCGCTGCTACTTCTGTCGTAACGGTCTATGGTCGCTGTGCGATAACTCGAATCCGAACGCGGCGATGACCGAAGCAGGCTATACCTTCACGCCTGCTGCCATCTACGGCTATTCGCACCTCTATGGTGGCTATGCTGGTAGTCAGGCAGAATATATCCGTGTGCCTTTCGCGGATAGTGGTCCTACCAAAATTCCTGATAGCATGACGGATGAGCAAGCGTTGTTCATCTCGGATGCCTTCCCGACGGGTTATATGGCGGCTGATAACTGTGGCATTCGTCCAGGCGATACGGTAGCGATTTGGGGCGCGGGTGCGGTTGGACTGTTCGCGATGCGTAGTGCGTATATGCTGGGTGCCGGGCGTGTCATCGCCATTGACAGATTCCCTGAACGCTTGCGTATGGCAAAAACATTTGGTCATGCCGAGGTCCTCAACTATGAAGGCACAGACGTGGTTGAAGAACTCAAGCAAATGACGGGCGGCATGGGACCAGATGCATGTATCGACGCGGTAGGCATGGAGTCACATGGAGCCGATTTCCTGGGTCTTTACGATAAAGTCAAGCAAACACTCCGTCTTGAAACAGACCGTATCAACGTGTTACGTCAAGCCATTCAGTCCTGTCGTAAAGGTGGCACGCTTTCGATTGTGGGCGTCTATGGAGGCTTTGTTGACAAGTTTCCAATGGGTATCGCCTTCTCGAAGGGCTTGACCTTCCGCATGGGACAAATGCACGCCCAACGCTACGTTCCCATGCTGGTAGAACGTGTCGCGCGTGGTGAGATTGACCCATCAGCAGTCGTCACGCACCACATGGCACTTGACGATGTGCATAATGCATATGAGACGTTCAAGCACAAGAATGATGAATGTTTGCGCGTCGTGCTGAAACCGTAAATAGCGGTACGTGAACATTGACGACCAAATACAATATTCACGGTAGGGGTGGCAGTTCATTGCGCCCAAAGATGGGGGAGGTGGGGGAACGCATTGGCAACGATTCTTTTACGCCAACGTGAACCCCTCCCAACCCATCTTTGGGCGCAATGAATTGCCGCCCCTACTGCTTCTATGTCACACCATCTCCCTACCAAACGTGTCCCAAAGAGACAATCTAAAAACGAGCAGTAGAGGAGAAAGACATATCATGACTACATCCAACACATCCACAAAGCCGACTATTGGCTTTCTTGGTTTGGGACATATGGGCAGTTTGATGGTCGAGCGTCTGATGGAGCATGGCTATACACTCAGCGTCTATGATCGCACGAAAGAGAAGACACAAGAGGTCGCGCAGAAAGGCGCAACCGTTGTCGATACACCACGCGACCTCGGCAAGTCGGCAGATGTCATTATTTCTATGGTGACAGATAATGCCGCGCTTGACGCCGTGATGTATGGCGACGATGGTATACTCGCAGGTGTACAACCTCAACACACAACGCTCATTGATATGAGTACTGTTTCACCTGAAACATCACGCCACCTTTTCCAAGCAGCAAAGGAACACGGTGTTGAGATGCTCGACGCCGCTGTATCCGGCAGTACACCGCAGGTGCAAGAGGGAAGCCTTGTCTACTTTGTCGGCGGCGATGAGGCTACCTATCAGCAGTGTAAGCCAATTCTTGAGGCATTGAGCAAAAACACTTTCTATATGGGCGAAAGTGGCAAAGGC
Organism: uncultured Ktedonobacterales bacterium; assembly: GCA_964657325.1. Lineage (GTDB taxonomy): Bacteria > Chloroflexota > Ktedonobacteria > Ktedonobacterales > Ktedonobacteraceae > JBBQVS01. The sequence goes on along the minus strand of CAZZVE010000003.1, from coordinate 2,406 downwards.
ACGACGATGAAGATGGTCGTGAATACAATGCTCGGCCTTGAATTACAAGCACTCGCCGAGGCTATCGCGCTAGGCGAAAAAGCAGGACTGGACCGGAAACAGTTGCTTGATGTGCTAGGACAAACAACGGTGATCGCACCTGCCCATAAAGCGAAACTTGCCAACGCGGAACGCAAAGAATATCCTGTCAACTTCGCGCTTGCGACCATGCGCAAAGACTTCAGCCTCATTATGCGCCTTGCCGCCGAGCTTTCTGTCGCCATGCCTGCAACAGCCGCAGCCGAACAGATGTATGCTGCCGCGCTCGCACAGGGACACGACGAGGACTTCTCAGTCATGATACAATTCATGGAAGAAATGTCTGGGATCAAATAATGGGTTGTGCATACACGGTAAACGCTATGCATTTACCGTGTATGCCTATTATTTGACATATAAGGAGCGCATGAAGAACAAATACTCTATGCTTGAAAGCCGAAACGTGCAAGTTTCTGATCATACTATACATTATCGAGTCTCATCAAACACACTACCTATCGATGCACCATCAATTGTCATGGTTCACGGACTCGCAACCTCTAATACCTATATGCTACCGACCGCTTCTGAGCTTGTCTCTTCCTATCACATCTATATACCCGATCTTCCGGGCTTTGGTAAAAGCACAAAGCCGCCACACGCCTTGAATGTTTCACAAATGGCAGATGTACTTGCACAATGGATGCAGGCGATTGGACTAGATCGTGCGACACTCCTTGGCAATTCGCTTGGCTGTCAGGTGATCGCGCAATTTGCATTACGCTATCCCAATTGCATCGAACGTGCCATTCTTGTTGGACCATCAATGGACCCGCGAGCGTTGACTGCTCATCAAGAGATTGGACGCTGGCTAGCAAATGTTCCCTTTGAACCTGCACATCTTTTTCCAATCATGATTGGAGACTTTTTTCATGCAGGGATTCGACGTACGGCTCGTACACTACAATACGGACTACAAGACCGCATTGATGAACATCTGCCACATATGCAGGTGCCAACGCTCATTGTACGCGGCTCACATGATACTGTTGTGCCACAACGTTGGGCAGAGGAGGCCAAAAATCTGCTTCCCAATGGCAAGCTTGTTGTTATCGCAGGAGCCGCGCACGACGCAAACTACAATTCACCCAAGCAACTAGCAAACATCGTGCGCGGGTTTATCGCTGGGACTGATGATGCGGTTGAACAAACTGGTACTGATACTTAAACTCGAACACGGCAAGGGCGGTAGGGGCAGCAATATCATTGCGCCCAAAGATGGGGGCGGCGGGGCAACGATTCGCGCTTCCAATGTGAACCCCTCCCAGCCCATCTTTAGGCGCAATGAATTGCTGCTCCTACCGAAAAGAATGACCGTTTTTGGTTCTCAATATTCATCAGACATCCCTGTTATTTCGTTAAACCACATTATTCACCATGACTACTTCGATACGTCTCAAATGAAGGATACACGCGTATGTGCTTACGCTCGACTACAATTTCTTGAAAAGAGAGAGACTTATCAGCTAATGCTAAGGGCGTGTCTTTCGTCAACTTGTTGTGTAGTGATTGAATGGGGTTCGTATCGCTTGCCCCAAATGGCTTTCCGTGCGTGAGACGTAGCACTTGTGACCACGTTCCCCATGCGGCACGCCCATCGAACGGCGGGCCATCAAAAAAGTGTGCGAGGTAACGTCCTAACACGAAGATAAAAACGTTTTGCACTTTAAGTCGCTTAATCTGAGTCGAGTCGAGACGACTAAGGAGCGCATTTGCACTGTTACGCTTCACCCATTCGCTAGAAGCAATCACTTGTTTACTCGCACCGTAAAAGTAGGTTCGTTGCCGGATACGCTCTTGCGGTGAGTAGGCGAAGGGGTCCTGTGACTTGAGTTCAAACAGGGCCAAGGTTCCCGTTTTGCGATCAAAAATTAGTGCATCCACATCAGTTGTGAGGGTCCCCTTTGTATCTCGTAATTCCACGTGTCCAGAGCTTTTGACAAAGCGTTTATCGGCAAACAAGGCATACACGTCCTGGCGAAAAACCTCTTCACGCAGTTGTGAAGCTGTGTGATACTCAGAGGAGTATTTCCGCTTCAACTCACGAGTAAGGAAAAAGAGGGGATAGGTAAATAAGCCTCCAAGAAATATAACGCGATGTTGCTCGTCGAGACGAATGAGCGGAGGTGCTGGTACCTCTGTTGCCGAGGCATGATACAAAACATTCTCAGCATCGAGTGTATATGCGTCCAATGCTAGACGTACTGTTGCATGATCCAGTGCAAGCGTTGCCGCAAGTGTTTCAATCAAAAGCGTATCGTTAAGAGGTAGGGACCGATGTATCGCGTCCTCCTGGCAATCGATCACCGACGAGGACGCGATACATCG
>CAZZVE010000002.1:89254-105818 GCA_964657325.1 uncultured Ktedonobacterales bacterium | reverse complement strand
ATGAAAGCGACTACTTCCCTTGATTTTCCACAATGTAGCGTTTGATCGTTTCCGCAGACACCGCGCCAGCCGTACCCACATACTAACTTGAAGTCCAAAGGTGCTCCTTTCCACACACCTTTTTGAGCGAAGGAAACTTTTCCCGTAAGTAACGAGAAGAATATGCTTTGAGCAAGTTTGCTCTGAGAGTAGGGCTAAAACGTGGGGGCGCACTCACAAAGACGTGAATAGGGTCCTCATCCGTTTCTACTGCTAACAGTGTCAAGCCTTGTCGCTCACAGCATTCTTGTATGAGCCGCTTGGTTTCGGCTTGCACTTCCCCTGCTAACACGCGGCGTCGGTACTTTGGTATCCATACGAGATGATACGCTATTGAGTAGTGGGTGTATCTCGTTTTACCCACTTGCAAACTACTTGTTTCCATGCTATATTCATACCCTATGAACACGGTAAAAATCTACCAACTGAATAATTTGTCTGATGCACAGATGCACCGTTTGCGAGAAATGCAAGTGGAGGGGGCGCGTGTGTGGAACTTCTGCATGGAAACTCACAAAGCCGCTCGTTTGCATCACACGTCATGGCCTCTCCGTAACGAATTACAGAAGTTGACCAAAGCGCGTTTTGGGCTTCATAGCCAGTCTATTCAGATGATCGTTCATGCGTTCCTTGCCAACATTGACACCACGCGCCAATTGAAGCAAACGCACCCCTCTATGAAAATGCGGTACCCGTACAAGGAAAAGAAATTCTATCCTCTCTCTTGGCCTACGCAAGCCGTGTCCAAAGAGCACGGGCGCGTGGTCCTTCCAATGGGAAGAGGGCGTCAATCCTTAGTACTTGCTCTCGACGTACCAGAGACAAGCCATTCGTGTACGCTTGTGTGGAACCATGGCTATGAACTGCATGTGTGTATCGAGAGAGAGCAGGCGGAACATTCACCTGGGAACGTTCATGCAACCGTTGACTTAGGAGAGATACACCTGGCTGCTGTAACCACCAATACAGGGCAAGCCATGATTGTCACGGGGCGCGGTATCCGTACTCTCAAAAGACAACGTACGATGCAGTTGCGTAGCATGACCAAGAAGCAAGCACCATGTAAGAAGTATTCACGTCGTTGGAAGAAGCTCCAACACGCGAAAAACAAGCAGAGGAAACGTGCTGAGAACCGTATGCGCAATCAGAGACATCAAGCCACACGTAAAGTGATTGACTTCTGCATAGAACAAGAAGTCGGCTCTCTCTTCATTGGCAATCCGCATGGTGTAAGAAACCGTGATAACGGGCGTCATCACAACCAACGTATGAGTTTGTGGGAATATGGCAAGGACATTGACTATCTGACCCACAAAAGCAAACAGGCCCACATGTCGAGCTTCACTGGCTCCGAACGAGGAACAAGTAGCCAGTGTCCTTCCTGTGGGCATAAACACAAGCCTGCTAACAGGCAATGGAACTGCAAAGTATGCGGTTTCAGTGGACATAGAGACCTTGTAGGCTCTATCAATATGCACAAACTCGCCTTTGGTGAGCACGTGAACTTTCCTCGTTCGTTCACGTATCTCCGTCCTAGTCCACTAGGAAAAGGAGTAGTCGGGCAGACACGCCCCTCTGTTGTCTAGGTATCGGTCAAGGTCAACCGCACGTTGCAGACGTGGTTCCTACGGGAACAGGCCACACTTGAGAGAAGCCTAGAAGCTCATCCCGTTCTACGGGATTGAGAGTGTCACTAGCAATAGTGTTCAAATACGTGTAATTGTGTTTAACGTGGGACATACGGACGCCCACAAGGGGCTACCCTATTATACTTTCATGCCTGCTCTGCACGCCGTCTATAGTAGGGTAGCCCCTTGCGGGCGTCCGTCTCGTATATATGGAAAGTTCTTTTTATTTGAACAGTACAACTACATATTAGCTCTTTCTTTTTTCTTACGTGCTTTCGCCTCAGCCTTATTAAGATTTTCAGTCACTCTAAACTGAACAATTTTGCGTATCAATTCTATCGGCAAAGGCTGATTGAGAGGGAATTTTACAGCACCTTTTGTATGCTCATACCCAGATAATTCATCCTTAAATGCCTCAATTCCACTTGCTGTTGGATACAACCCAATGTGATTTTTAAGCGCAGCAAAATAGACTAGATTTCCGTGTAGCGCGAACGTAGGCATTTGATAGCTTATACGCTCCTCTGCATCAGGTGCGGAGGCTTTGATAGTGGCTCGTACCACTTCTAGGAGTGCTTGTATGTCTTCAGGGAAGGTGGCGATATACTCGTCAATTGAATGAAAACCTTCTTTGTTGTTTTCCATGAGCGTTCTCCTTTCTCCTATGACGCAAAAATGTTAATCCAAGATTTTTCGTAGGGACCAGATTGATCGCGTCCGAGACCAATTTATTGGCTATTGACTGATAAAACGAAGTTTTCGCGCAATAAATTGCGCCGTTGGACGCGATCAATCTGGTCCCTACGAAACGATCAAAAGCTGACTAGCAGACTACTACTACAATGCGTCTTTGCATGCCATATCGAGAATATCGACGATATGCATGACGCGCATTGAAGAGCCGGTACGTTGCAATCCACTTTGCAGTTGTAGGAAACAGCCAGGATTGGCGGTAATCACGATGTCCGCCTGAGTTTCAGTTGTATGGGTTAATTTGCGGTCCTGTAGCTGGCGCGACATCATTGGCTGTGTCACATTATAGATACCAGCACTTCCACAGCATACCGCAGACTCTTGCATCTCGACCAGTTCGAGACCAGGAATGCGTCGAAGCAATTCACGAGGTTGTGACCCGATACGTTGCGCGTGAATGAGATGACACGGTTCTTGATACGTCACTTTTAAAGGGACGGGACGCAAAGGTACAACGAATTGACGTGTCGCAAGAAGTTCTGAAATATCACGCACTTGCGCACTAAAACGTGCGGCACGTTCAGCGTATACAGGGTCTTCATGTAGCAGATGAGCGTATTCTTTCAAAGCAGCACCACAGCCAGCGGCGTTATTGATAATATATGTCGCCCCACTTTGCTCAAAAGCATCAATATTTCGTCGGGCCATAACTCTCGCCGCATCCATATCGCCCGCGTGGACGGTTAATGCTCCGCAGCAGCCTTGACGCTCTGGCACAACGACGGTGCAGCCAGCAGCTTGCAATACACGTATCGTGGCGCGGTCTGTCTCCGCGAATGCAGTACTCATGATACACCCAGCGAAGAGAGCGACATGCGTTTCTTCTACGGTAGATATAGCAGAGGATGGTTTATATTGCTGTCTATCGGGTGTAAGAAAGTACGCGGGAAATTTGGGCAGAAGCCGCTCCATTTCCTGCAATCGTAATAAACGTAGTATTCCAAGGTGCCGTGCAAGCCACTGAATACCGAAGTGCTGATAGAAATAGAGCAAGCGACTGAACAGGCGAAAAAAGTGCATATCCCCGAAGAGCTGACGAAAGATAACCCAGCGCAATCCACGTTTCGCGGGCGGGCCTGGATCAGCACGCTCTATCTGCGTACGCGCAGCCTCTACGAGTTTGCCATACTCGACACCTGAAGGACACACATCTTCACAAGCGCGACAATCCAAGCACTGATACATTTGCTCGACGAAGCCAGAGTCGGTCACACTTAAACGTCCATCAGCAACAGCTTCCATCAGATGAATACGTCCACGTGGTGAAGAGGTCTCATTGAATGTCTCTAAATAGGTAGGACAATATGGTAAGCACATACCACAATGTATGCAGCTTTGAATGATGCTATCCTCTGGCACATCACGCCCTACAAAGCCACGTTTTATCGGTGTAATCAGTTGCTGTTGATGTATCACGGAGCAATAGCTTTCTTACTAGCATTTGATAATCGTAGGGATCAGATTTATCGCGTCCTCAACGCAATGAATTGCGCGAGCCGGATGTTACACATTGTACAACATCCTACCGTTGCATCATAGGCAATGAATTGCCCTCGGACGCGATAATGCTGGTTGATAAATGAAAATGAGAATACAATTGAGAACGGGTTGGGTGTGCTAAAGCAGACCCTCTCTAGTGTTCCCATAGTATTTCTTTAGCATGATACATCAGTCCCTACGATGTTGTCTGCATAGCGATAGCAATGAGATCAGATAACAATCCCTGCCCTGTTTCCAGGCGTCCGGCACCAGGACCAATAATTGTTACGGATGATAGCGTGTCAGTTTCTAGCGTGATTGCGTTCATCGCGCCATCAACACGAGCGAGTGGGTCACTCAGGGGCAATTCAACTGGCTCGACACGCGCATCAAGCGGCGTATCCCCCAATTCATGTGTTGCTTGTAGTGAGGCAATAAGCTTGATACGAGCATTATTATCAGTTGCTCGCTGCATGTGTTCTTTTGTAATCGTGGTAATGCCTTGTCTTACAACCTGATCGGGCTTAATAGAATGACCAAACGCGAGAAACGCAAGAATAAGCACTTTCGCAACGGCATCATAGCCTTCTACGTCGGCTGTAGGGTCAGCCTCAGCATACCCTTGTGCTTGCGCTTCCTTGAGCACTTCTGTATAGTCACGTCCAGCAGCCATCGCGGTCAAGATATAGTTTGTCGTTCCATTTAAGATACCACGAATGGCACGTATCCTACTGCCTGCTAAGCCTTGTTGAAGCGTACTAAGAACAGGTGTACCCGCCATGACGGTTGATTCCATACGTAGTTGGACGTTGTGTTGATGAGCTAAAAGTTGTAGGTCTTTTGCTCCAAGCGCGGCAGGTCCCTTGTTCGCGGTAATGACGTGCATTCCCTTCGTGAGTGCAGCTCGAATATGACTCATTCCTGGCTCTGCGTCACGCAAGTTTGTACCCGTTGCCTCGGCAAGCATATCGGCTTGTGTCGCTTGTAAGCCTTCAAGTGCGTGTTCCCAATGCTGAACATCTGGATGCCGTGTGATTGGTTCTCGTGCGGCTGCAAGGTTTAAAAGCAAAGGTATATCTAGCCCATCTTCTTTGTAGATAAAGCCATGTCTAGCATTAGCAACACTCACGAGCGTCACATGCAAATCGTATTGCTGTTGTAACAACTCTTGTTTCGTACTGAGCAATTCAGCGAGACCTTGACCGACAACGCCAAAGCCGACAATTGAGAGACGCAGATGTTTCATGTTGCCCCACTATATCCACGATAATTTGAGACGATCAAGCACGCGTTTGACAGGGCCTAATTCTTCTATACCCAGGAGACGAGCGACACGGATGTAGACAATCACGCCAACCAGCATTTCTATAATGAGCTTAATAAGCGCGACAAATGTGCCAAGCAAGCCAAGCGATTGTGTATGCGTCGTATCAAGGAAGACTAGCGCAGGTACATGCGCAATCGCGCTAAAGCCGAAGTCAAGCACATTGCGTATAATGAACAACGCAAGTCCCATTGCTAATGACGCGAGGAGAACTCGACCTGCGAACAGCGCAGTCACCCGTATTTGCAGCCCACCAACGCGCTGATGCAGAAGCCAGAACAACAAAATAGCCTCTACTAAGCCAGCAAGCGAGGTTGAGAAAGCCAGGGCACCCATACCCCATTTCGCGCCAAATATGGCTACATTGATGAGAATAAGGCTCAAAGCAATCTTAAACACAAACTGCCCAACACTAATAATGACGGGTGTTGTGCTGTCACGCATTGCATAGAACGAGCGTGTCAGGATTTCGACGGCGGCAAGGCCCGTTAAACCAAAAGCAAAGAAGGCAAGAGGAATTGCCGTTGACTGTGCATCCGCCAAGCTAAAACGTCCATGTTCAAGCAGAACCTGAATAATGGGAAGTCCGAGTACAATTAAACCAACACTTGAGGGTATCGACATAAAGAGAATGCTACGCAGAGTCTCTAAGATGGTGCTACGCACACGGTCAAAACGCCCTTTGGCGACATTCTCAGCTAAGGTCGGAAACGCGGCGGTTGAAACAGCCATACCAAAAACACCAAGTGGCAAGAGCACAAGTTGGAGCGATTGATAGTATTGCGTTATAAGACCATTCACGCCAGCAATGCCGACAACAACCACTAGCAGAGAGATCAAGCTACGATCAACAAATGTTGAAAGCGAGAGCATCGCTGCGTTGATGATACGCGGAACCATTTGACGCCCAATTTGCCTCACACCTGGATGTCGCCAATCGAACGATGGTGTATAGTGCATGCCAACCTTGAAAAGTCCTGGAATTTGTACCGCGACCTGAAACAAGGCACCAATGACAACACCCCATGTCGCGAAAAGCACGGCACTACTATCGTTACGCTGTCCATGAAAGGCGAAGTAGATACCTGGAACCAGTCCAGCAATCAAGCCTACATTGTAGAGAACCGTACCGATAGCGGGTAGCAGAAAGTTCTGGCGCGCATTCAGCACTGCGTTGACGATGACACCACCACCCAGTACAATCGACTGCAACAACATAATACGAGTTAACATGACAATGAGATCAATATGAGCAAGATACTCCGCATAGTGTTTGTCATTCACAGCGGGACCAGGATTATAAAGTGGGACAAGCTGACGTGCGAAGATGATCGCAATCAGTGCAAGTATGCTCATAATGATGATAGCAAGATTAAGCGCGGAACTGGCGATACGCCATGCGGTCTTCTCGTCATGCTCGCCGATCATATACTTAGCGAAGACAGGAATAAAAGCCGAACTGAGCGCACCCCCTGCTACGATGTTGAAGATGGTATCTGGAATAAGAAACGCCTGTAGATAGGCATCTGATGTTGGGCCAGTACCGAACACAAAGGCAAACATAGAGGTACGCAACAGACCCAAGATACGACTTGCGACAAATGCTCCGGTCAAGATGAGCGAGGCACGCCGAATGTTCACACGTTGAAGCATTCCTGTGTCTTGCGCGACGGCTCCGGCAGGTTGCAAGTTTTCGCTTGCTCCATCCTCTATACCAGATGCTGCATTGGCGGGCATCGGTGGAGCAATTACAGGTGATGCTTGCATAGGAGGAAAAGCTGATGGAGTATTTCCATACGCTACTGCTTGCCCGTCAGGTCCCCATACACGCTCGTTCTGTAAAGGCTCCGCACCAGGATATACGACGTTCTTTCCTTTCGGTGGAATAGCAATTGTAGCGTCGGGTCCCGCCATACGCCGTTGCTGGCGGCGCATACGGTCCTCACGAAGTTGCTGAAGACGCTCTTGACGCAGTTGCGCCATTGGCTGCGAGGGTTGAGGCGCATTGAAATATTGATATTCGCTGCCCTGATTATATCCAAGCGTTGTACCCATGTCCGCGATAGGCTCTTGAAAGCGTGCGGATGGATAGACGCCATGTACACGTATTGGTTGCTGTGGAGCGCGTGGCACGTCCGGCACTTGCTCAGAAGCCATTGCCGGATGGTCTTGGTCATATTGCCAGCCATAGTAATCTGGCGGTTGCTCCGGTTGTCCCTGCGGTGGCAGAGGTGGTTGCTGTCCTTCGTTTCCCACTGTTCCCACTCTATAAACATTATGTGCAATGCACGAAACACTCACATATTACTGTACGTAGAAGCACCACAAAAGGTCTGATTTTGTGTGTAGAGCATACCATACTCAACGCATTCTGACTAGTACGGTAGCGAAAAAGTCATGCATTCGTATCAAACATAATCACTACCATGTAACTGATTGTCGTAGGAACCGCGTTATGCACATTTACAAAGTAACATGGTAATCGACCCATGGACGCCCAGGGCTACCCTACTATACGACGGCATTACGTGCTCCGCACGTTGTATAGTAGGGTAGCCCCTTGTGGGCGTCCGTTGCGTTCTCTGCACTACGGCGTCCACGTACAATGTATCGCCTATGCTTCCAACAAAAAATATGCGATAGCATTTCGCACAATAAATTGCGCCTCGGACGCGATAAATCTGGTCCCTACCGCGTAATTTGTCCTTATATCCGAATTACTGATGAAACAAAATGTGAAGAGAGACGCTCTTACTACTGTAACACTTAAAATTATTCCGACACCATATCATGGTAAAGTTAGTTTCCCGGAGGTTTGATGAACTCAAAGACCCTCTACAACGCAATTATCCTTGTAGTCGTTGTAGGTCCCTTACTCGCAACTGTATACGCGATGAATCTTCTTTGGCAACGCGCCGTTCATCCACTTGATATCGTCTTATTACTGAGCATGTATACCATCACCGCACTCGGTGTCACGATTGGCTATCACCGCATGTTGACACATCGCAGTTTTCAGCCACATCCAGTCATCAAGTTTTTGTTTCTTGTCATGGGTTCTATGTCACTGGAAGGTGCTGCAATAGAGTGGGCGTCCACACATACGAAGCATCATGCACAGGCTGATAAAGAGGGCGATCCACATAGCCCTGTAGAAGGTTTCTTTCATGCACATGTCGGTTGGCTATTTAAAGATCGCATGGCATCACCAGAGATATACGCACGACATTTGCTCAAAGATCCGATTGTGATGTTTGTGAGCAAGACATTCTTCCTTTGGGTTGGATTATCACTGCTCATTCCGTTCCTGCTTGGCGGCTGGACTGGCTTGCTCTGGGGTGGACTTGTACGTATCTTCCTGGCACATCATGTGACATGGAGTGTCAATTCAGTCTGTCACACCTTCGGCAAACGCGAGTTCGAGACAAGCGACCAGAGCCGTAACGAGTGGCTCGTTGGCTTACTTGGCTTCGGTGAGGGCTGGCACAACAATCACCATGCCTTCCCACGCTCAGCCTTCCACGGCCTACACTGGTGGCAGTTCGACATGTCCGGCTACATCATCTGGACACTTGAGCGCATCGGCCTCGTGAAAGACGTATATCGTGTCACACCAGAGATGCTCGCACGGCGTTCCGCCAAACGAGGCACAAGCATTGTTGTAGCGAACAGCAGCGATATTGAGCAAGTAGCGGTTGAAGCGGACTAAGCTACTGCTATCTGTGAAGCGACAATACGCGATAAATCGGTCCCTACCGATGTAGAAGCATCGGTAGGGACCGATTTATCGCGTCCTCAGCACGTGCGAAGCAATGTGCGCGTCCCGTCACTTGCCTGATTGACACTACACCAAAACGCCTATACAATCCTCTTGTCGTAATTCGTTCGTTATAAGTTCATGACTCGTGTACAATACAAACAGAACTATGAAAATATTTATTATGAGGAGATTGTATATAGATGAATCATTTAAATACGGTTATTTTGGCGGGTGGCAGTGGCACACGTTTATGGCCTCTCAGCACGCCCGCATTTCCTAAACAATTTCTACCACTTCCAAGCGGGAATAGTATGATTCAGGAGACGCTGGCTCGCGTTGCGTCTCTGACCACGCCAGAGCGATCATGGGTTGTCACCGGACGCAGCATGGCGGACCTTGTACAAGCGCATCTACCAACAGTACCAGCACACCATATTCTGCGTGAGCCGATGGGACGCAACTCCGGTCCTGCCATCGCGTGGGTCGCCGCAACTATCGCTAAAAAAGACCCTCAGGCGGTTATGGCTGTATTTAGCGCGGATGCCGTTATTCTCAATGTCGAGTCTCTGCTACAAACACTACATCTCGCAAATGAACTAGCGGAAAAGGGACGCCTGGTAACAATTGGTATCAAACCAACCTCACCCGAAACAGGCTATGGCTACATCCGTTTCGCCGACGAGGTTGATGAGGGCTATGGGCATCAGGCATTTAACTCGGAACGCTTTGTCGAGAAACCCAATTTGATGACCGCGCAAAGCTATCTGCGCGATGGTCACTATGTGTGGAACGCTGGCATCTTTATCTGGCAAGTCCAGGCGGTACTGGCAGAACTCCGCGAAAATTTGCCCGAACTGATGCGCAGAATTGACACGATTGTTGACGCAATGGAGACGCCACAAGGACAGGCTATACTTGACGAGTTATGGCCCACGCTCCAAAACATTTCGATTGACTACGGCATTCTCGAAAAGACACACAATCTCGTGGTTATTCCCGCCGATCTAGGCTGGAACGATGTTGGTAACTGGGAGCAGTATGGCGCGCTCTTCCCCGCGAACGAGCAAGGCATTCGTGGTGTCGGCAATCATACGGGGCTTGGCAGTCAAAACATGGTTGTCTACAACAACACGTCACGTCAAATCTTCACGATTGGCATGGAAGACGTGATCGTGGTCGAGATGGAGAACACAACCGTTATCTGTCATAAAGACCAAGTGCAGCGCGTCAAAGAGCTAGCCGAACAACAAAAGAAAAAAGCATAGCATAACGCATATTTCTGTAACTTTTGGAAGTAGAGTGACGTGGTAAGGGGAGATTAGAACTCCTAAAATCTGAACTATTACTATACATGAGGATAGAAATATGCCAAAACAATTACAAGATAGTGTTGTCGTGATTACAGGTGCGTCAAGCGGTATTGGACGCGCTACCGCACATGCATTCGCGCGTCAAGGGGCAAACGTTGTTGTTGCAGCACGACGTGACTCGCTGCTACAAGATGTTGTGAACGAATGCAAGCAACTGAGTGGACGTGAAGCGTTAGCAATACCGACCGATGTGCGAGATGAGCAGTCGGTACAGAACCTTGCCCAACAAGCCGCAACAACCTTTGGGCATATTGATGTCTGGGTCAACGATGCAGGTGTTGGTGCTTTTGGACGTTTTGAAGAGACACCAGCCGACATTTTCCGTGAAGTGCTCGAAACCAATTTCTTTGGTACAGTTTATGGAGCGAGAGCCGTCCTGCCTTACTTCCGCAAGCAACAAGAAGGCACACTCATCAACGTCTCTTCTTTGCTTGGTACCATCGGCGGTGCCTACTACACCGCATATGCGGCCTCGAAGTTCGCAGTCAGAGCACTTGGGGAAGGATTACGGGAAGAGATAGAGGTGCTTGATGGTGCAAAGAATATTCACATATGTACCGTGATGCCTGCCGTCATCGACACTCCGTTCTTTCATCATGCCGCGAACTACACAGGGCGAGCGGTCAAAGCCATGCCGCCAGTCTATCCAGCTGAGCAGGTCGCAAACACCATTGTAAAGCTTGCTACGAAGCCTCAACGTGAAACATTTGTTGGCAATGCAGGACGTATGATTGGCTTCATGCATAATGTTGCCCCTGGCTTTGCAGAAGTGATGATGGCAAAGCAAATTGATACAGCACACTTCAAACCTGAGTCGTCACCAAAAACTGCTGGTGCCGTATCATCACCTATGTCAACAGGCAACGACGTGAGCGATGGTTGGCAAGGTGGGCCGCAATCTATTGCACGTACACTTGCCACAGTGGGCGTGGCAACAACCGCAACTGCTTTACTTACATGGGCATGGTTGCGTAACAGAAATAACTAATAAAATAACGTAGATAGGTGCCTGAGGCACCTATCTACGTTATTTTATTAAAGGAGATACCTCTGTGCTATAATATGTCAAATTGTGTAATAATGTATTTTATAAAGAGGTTCTTCGCCATGTTCTCCCAAGAGCCTATCCTCGGTACGCGTGGCATGGTCGCCTGCGCTCACTATCTCGCCACACAAGCAGGAGTGCGTATTCTCACACAAGGCGGAAACGCGATTGATGCTGCCATCGCTGCCAATGCAGTTATGACGGTTGTCTATCCCTCGACCTGTTCGGCAGGGGGCGACGTTTTTATGCTGATTTGGGATGCCAAAACGCAGGAGGTCCATGCGCTCAATGGCAGTGGTCGCGCCCCACAAGGCATGACACCAGAGTACTTTCATGCTCATGGAATGTCTCATATTCCTGAGCGCGGCCCCCTTTCCATTAATGTGCCAGGAGCGGTTGATGGCTGGTTTGAGGCACTTGCACGCTTTGGCACGTTGCCAGCCGAAGCCATTTTCGCGCCCGCGATTGAGCTTGCGGAAGCGGGCATGCCGATTACGCAGAAGCTCGCAGGCTGGCTAGAGGCGGCGGCGGAAGGCGTCCTTGGACCATGGAGTAGTAGCGCGGAAACATATCTTCTGGGTGGAAAGGCACCGCTGACAGGTACTGTTTTGCGTCAACCCAATCTTGCCCAAACATACAAATTACTGGCAAAAGAGGGACGCGACCCATTCTATAAGGGAGTGTTAGCGCAGACGATTACAGAGTATGTACAGCAATGCGGCGGTGTATTGAGCATGGAGGATATGGCTGCCCATACTTCCAACTGGGTCGAGCCGATTTCGACAACCTATCGAGGTTATAAGGTCTACGAATTTCCGCCAAATACACAGGGCATCGCGGCACTTGAAATGCTCAACATTATCGAAGGCTACGACATTGCAAAACTAGGATATCAAACACCGGAATACTTGCATGTTCTGCTTGAGGCAAAAAAACTTGCCTTCGCAGATCGAGACCATTATGTGTCTGACCCAGATTTCGTTGATGTGCCAGTAAATAGGTTATTGAATAAGGCATACGCAGAGCAGCAGCGAGCACATATCGACCCTCAAAAAGCGGCGGTACAGGTCGGGCCAGGGCTTGAAAAAGATGGTGATACGATGTATCTTTGTACCACCGATAATTCAGGCAATGTTGTTTCCTTGATTCAAAGCCTCTACAATGGTTTTGGGAGCGGCGTCGTTGGTGGGAAAACAGGCGTAATGTTGCACAATCGAGGCTCATACTTCTCGCTCGACCCACGCCATGTGAATTACTTGCACCCAGGGAAGCGCACAATGCACACGCTTACACCCGCAATGGTTCTACAGGGCGATACACCATTATTGGCTATAGGAACAATGGGCGGTGATGCTCAGCCGCAGGTGCACGTGCAATTACTGACTGCTATCCTTGACTTTGGACTGAATGTGCAGCAAGCTATCTCTGCTCCCCGTTGGCGTAGCGGTCGCTTCCAAATTGGACAAGAGGAAAAAGCAGTTGAGCTAGGGGGCCAAAGCAGTGTTGACGAGTATCTTGAGCAAAGCATACGAGAACGTGTCGTCCTTGAGGAAGGCTTTCCCACACATACGGCTGAAAACCTTACTGCACTTGGTCATGATATAACACAAAGTACATCATGGGATCACGGTATGGGCCATGCACAAGCAATTCGCATACATCCCAACACTCATGTTTTTGAAGGTGCCGCCGACCCACGTTGCGACGGACTCGCATTGGGGTGGTAACAGCGATAATATAGAAATGTCGTAGGGACCGATTTATCGCGTCCTGGGTGGGGTTGGGGGGAAACACGTTGGGGAAAACGAATCGGTTGCCGACACGTTGCCCCTCCACCCCACCCCCAGGACGCGATAAATCGGTCCCTACCGTAGACGATATTCGTAGCAGGGAGGATAGATATATTACATGACTACACATTCATTTCGCCATAGTATCCCAGAAGAGATACTCGCCCTTTCGCATGAGCGAGACCTTTTGCGCCGAAAGGGGCAATATGATCGTGCCGATGCGTTGAAACAGCAAATCGAGTCAGCTGGCTATGCGATTAAAGACAATCCACGTGGCGCGCACCTTGTAATCTTACCAGGGGTTGAGGTTGATGGACAGGTCTATCGTATGGCCCGCCAATTGCCATCACTGCTCGATGAGCCAGATCGCTGCACGTTTTCGGTCAATATCCTCTCGCGTAACAATTACGAGCAGACGGTGCGCTGTGTTGAGAGCGTGCTGCGTTTCGCCGATACGATGGATATTGAGATTGTGCTGATAGACAATGCATCGCAGGACGGTATAGACCTGTGGGCAGAGGCATATAGATATCAGGAGCCACGTCTTCGTGTGTTGCACATCACGCGTATGATGGGCGAGGCTGAGGCGCGTAACGTCGGTCTGAAGCAGAGTCGGGGCCGTTATATTCTTCTCTTGGACACAAGTGTCGAACTCACTGGCGATATCTTCACTCCACTCATGCAGACGCTAGAGAATGGTAGTGTTGGTATTACAGGGCTGCATGGTTTACACACCGACGACTTGCGTAATTTTGAGGAGAGCGAGGATGCAGAGGTCGATGTTATCGACACGCTGTGTATGGCGTTTCGGCGCGTCCTGCTGAAGGAGGCAGGGTTGTTTGACGAACGCTATAGATTTCCGTATTATATGGATGTCGATTTCAACTTTACTGTACGCGATTTGGGGACCACGCTTGTCGTCACACCCGATTTGCCCGTTACTCGTCATGCCACTGTGCCAGATGCTAAATTGTCCGACGCCGAACGGACACGTCTGAACAAACGAAACTTCTACCGTTTTAGAGAAAAGTGGGGCGAGCGTGAAGACCTGCTTCCCGCAGAAGATGATGACGAAGACGAAGAATAAGTAACCTCGGAAAGGTAGCATTTACTCTTGCAAACATTACAGAAGAGACAAGAAATCTCGCTAGAATATACCTGGAACCTTGAAAGCATTTTTGCGAACGACGATGCGTGGGAGCATGATTTTCAAGCGATACAACAGAGTTTACCAGAACTAGAAGCACTGCAAGGCACACTGGCACAGAGTGGGCAAGCCCTACTCACTGTGTTGCAAAAGCGCGATGACATGTCGCTTCTCCTTGAGAAAGTGTACGTGTACACGTCGATGCGTCGAGACGAAGACACCACGAACGGGAAGTATCAGGCGATGGCAGACCGTGCGATGCAACTGGTCGTGCGTGCCACCACCGCGGTCTCATTTATCGAGCCAGAAATTCTCGCCTTGCCACAAGAAACATTGAATCGGTTCATACAAGAAACACCAGGACTGGCACTCTACCAGCGACAGCTCGATGACCTCAACCGCAAGCGTGGGCACGTACGCTCTGCCGAGGTAGAGGCCGTTCTTGCCGCTGTTGGCGAGGTCGCTGACACTCCCGATGCTGTGTTCTCGATGATCGACAACGCCGACCTCAAACTTCCTAACATCACAAATGAAGAAGGCAAAGAGGTTGAGTTAACGAAAGGCAACTACCTGACCTTCATTCGTAGTGCGGATCGCGCTGTGCGTAAGAATGCGTTTGAAGGGATGCATGAGACATTCCTCAAGCAGCGCAACACATTAGCAGCAACGTTGTCAGGGCAGGTCAAAACAGACCTCTTTTACACGCGGCAACACAATTATGCAACATGCCGTGAACGTGCCCTGGCTAGCAACAATATACCTGTGAGTGTGTATGACAACCTCGTCGAGACGGTACACGAGCATATTCCCCTGCTTAATCGCTATATGAAGCTGCGGAAACGTATCCTTAAGCTTGACGAGATGCACTTGTACGACCTCTATGTGCCGATTGTAGAGGAGACAACCGACGAAATGACCTATGAGCAAGCACGCGATACGGTTATAGCAGCCCTGGCTCCTCTCGGTGAAAACTATAGCAGCATACTCAAGAAGGGCTTTTCACAACGTTGGATTGACGTGTTTGAGACACCAAATAAGCGTGGTGGTGCATACAGTGGTGGTGCATATGCGACACAGCCGTTTATTCTGCTCAACTTCCAAAATAAGCGCGACAGTATGTACACACTTGCCCATGAGTTGGGACATTCGATGCATTCGTACTTCACGCGTACACATCAGCCCTACCAGTATGGTGACTATACCATCTTTGTCGCCGAGGTTGCGTCAACGCTAAACGAAGAACTGCTTACCAACTACCTGCTGAACAACACGATGGACAAAGCGACGAAAATCGCGCTTCTCAATTCTTCATTAGAGGATTTTCGTGGCACATTGTTCCGTCAGACGATGTTCGCGGAATATGAGCAGTTGATACATCAGCTTGCCGAGGAAGGTGAGTCGCTCACGGCTGATGTGCTTAGCGAGAAATATATGGCATTGAATCAGACGTATTACGGTGCCGAAACCATCATTGATGATCTGATTGGCATAGAATGGGGACGTATTCCACATTTCTACTACAACTTCTATGTGTATCAATATGCAACAGGCATCTCGGCATCCTCCGCGCTGGCACAGCAGATATTGCAGGAAGGGCAGCCTGCCGTCGAACGCTACCTGAGTTTTCTGAGTTCTGGCTCGTCTGACTACAGTATCGAACTGCTCAAGAAGGCAGGCGTCGATATGGCTTCCCCTGAGCCTGTGCGCCAGGCGTTCCAGCTTTTTGAGTCGCGCCTGACACAGATGGAACAATTATTAGGAGAATAATTTGTTTCTCCTAAATGACCACCTTCGTAGGGACCAGATTTATCGCGTCCCTACGGTGGACGAGTTACTATGTACGCTTTTTGTCGTTTAACACACGTAAACGCTGCCTGTTTGTATACGTTTCACGTTGTACCAGAGTATTACATAGAGAAGGGACGAAGACGTTCCGTTATAGTAACTAGAGACACCAGAAAAGGAGACTCTTACAATGGCTGACGATAATAAAGACTTAGGCACGCAGGGACAAGAAGATACCCTCAAAGGTAAACTGGACCAGGCAGTTGGCAAAGTACAGCAAAAGGCTGGTCAGGCTACTGGCAACACCGAGCTTGAAAGCAAGGGCGATGCCAAACAAGTCGGCGGCACAGTGAAGTCTACACTCGGTAATGCAGAGCAGAAGGTAGACAGCGCACTCGATCCAGACAAGAAGTAGTCCCTTTATTGATAGAATAACGAGCGCGG
>CAZZVE010000002.1:84403-89244 GCA_964657325.1 uncultured Ktedonobacterales bacterium | reverse complement strand
TGGATGTGGCCGCGCTCGTTATTCTATCAATTATTTAGAGGTCAGTCGGCATGACAGAGCTTGCCCCTGTCATGCCAACGATGTACTTTGCAATACTGACTATCTATAGGTCTCTACTTAGAGGGATTATCCCATTCACGCCCATCTTTTTGGATCAACTCATCCACCTCTTTTGGTCCCCAAGTGCCAGCGACATATGGATGTATCTGTGGTTTCTCCATCTTTTCCCACACTTTGGTGATACTATCGATCACGCGCCAGGATGCCTCAATCTCGTCACGGCGAATGAAGAGTGTTGAATCGCCAAGTATACAATCAGCAATCAGACGCTCGTATGCTTCTGGTGACTCAATACCAAATGCGGTCTTATACGAAAAGTTCATATCAACGGAGGCAAGGTGTCGTGCTGCTCCAGGGATCTTCGCCGCAAACTTTAATGAGATACCATCGTCCGGCTGAATACGAATGGTCAAGCGGTTCGGCACAAGCCCCTTTGTATCCTCTGGCGTGTACAGTTGATGCGGCACCCGTTTGAACTGAACTGTGACCTCCGTGCTACGCGAAGGCAGACACTTACCAGTACGAATGTAGAAGGGAACTTCCGACCAACGCCAATTCTCAATGAACAATTTCAAGGCTACAAAGGTTTCTGTATTTGAGTTTGGGCTGACGCCTTGTTCTTCACGGTAGCCAACGGTTGGCTTGCCATCAGTCACACCAGCTGTGTATTGCCCACGCACTGTGTCCTGTTCCACCTGCTCTGGTGTCAGCAGTGGAATAGCCTGCACAAGTTTCACTTTCTCGTTGCGAATGGAGTCGGCGTCGAATGCCCCAGGTGCCTCCATACAAGTGAGGCACAGAACTTGCATGATATGGTTCTGTACCATGTCACGAATAGCACCCTCTGACTCATAATACTCGGAGCGCGACCCTATGCTCAGGCTCTCGGCAACGAGAATTTGCACGTGATCGATATAGTTTCGGTTCCAGAGTGGCTCAAAAATGCTATTGGCGAAGCGGAAGGCGAGAATATTCTGTACTGTTTCTTTCCCCATGTAGTGGTCAATGCGGAAGATTTGGTCTTCGCGGAATGACTTGCCAATGTCTTCGTTCAACTCTTTGGCAGAAGCAAGATCATGTCCAAATGGCTTTTCGATAATGATACGCGTCCATCCGTGCGCATTCTGACCCTGCTGCCATTCAGGTTGTGCAAGGCCAGCCTGTCCCAAGTGTCCAATAATGGTTGGGTCCATTTCAGGAGGAGTGGACAAGTAAAAGATGCGATTCCCTTGTGTATCCTGCTCTTTATCTAATGTATCAAGGAGATCGGACAACTTATGATAGCCTTCGTCCTCGTCCAGATTGCCTTGACAATAAAAGAGCTTTTTGGCGAACGCCTGTTGTGCGTCACCGTCAAGCCTGTCGTCTTCCGGCATGTACTTATTGATCGACTCAAGAGCCATCGCCCGCCACTGTTCATCATTAAAAGGCTTACGCGCATATGCGACGATACAAAAGCCTTCTTTCAGTGGATGGTCGTGCATAAGGTGCGCGAGTGTCGGTAGTAATTTCCGTTGCGCAAGATCGCCTGTTGCACCGAAAATGACAATGGCACATGGCTCTGGTGTGTGGCCTTCTTGCCATATTGCGTGCTGCTTAAGCGTATTTGCGACTTGAACGCCTTGTGTCATAAAACTTCTCCTGTGTAGATTGTTACAGTTTCTACTAAGTACACGGAACACAACCCCATTTCGTATAACCTGTCCTTTGTAATGCAGACATATCGTACAATATATTTGTACGATATACACACCTTACAATTCCGCGACTATAGGATGTGCTAAAGCAGACCCGTACGGGAGCTAGCGATGAGTGCTTGCCGAAGAAAAATGGAAGTCCTGTACGGGTCTGCTTTAGCACACCCTCTTTAGCATATAAAGGGAGAACACGCATGGCACATACACAATATGATATGACCATTATCGGGGGTGGATCGGGTGGATTGACCGCTGCACGCATCGCGGCATCATTGGGGGCAAAGGTCTTACTTGTAGACAAGCAAGAACTCGGCGGGGATTGTCTACATTATGGGTGCGTACCAAGCAAAAGCTTGATTCACGTCGCACGTATCGTTCGACAGGCGCAAGAAGCGATGAGTATTGGCCTGACGCCCGCTTCTTTAGGTGTGGATATGGCGAAGGTGAGCAAGTATGTCCAGGGAGTCATCGGGCGCGTTGGCGAGGCGGAGAAGGTTTATGTAGAGAATGTGACGGTCAAATTTGGCGACGTTACCTTTCAATCTCCAACAGAACTTCTTTTGAACGGCGAACTAGTCACCAGCCGCAATACGCTTATCGCAACGGGTTCGCGTCCGGCGGTGCCAGACGTAGAGGGTCTGAAAGAGACTGGCTATTATACGAATAACGATCTCTTCGACCTGGAACACCTGCCAGCATCACTACTCGTTATTGGTGGTGGACCTATCGGTGTCGAGATGGGTCAGTCGTTCGCTCGTCTCGGCTCAAAAGTGACGCTGATTACGCGTGCCGAACGCGTTCTGCCAAGAGAAGACGCCGACGCCTCCACAACACTTGCGAACGTCCTCACATCGGAAGGGATACAGCTCGTCACAGGTGCTACGCTGCTCAAGGTTGAGCGCAACGGCGACAAAAAAGTTGTGACGGTTCAGCAAGTGAATGAGCAGCGGACGTTTGAGGCCGAGCAAATTTTGATTGCCTTGGGTCGCCACTCCAATATAGAGGGGCTGAACCTTGAGGCTGCCAATGTCACCTACAACACGAAGGGTATTCAGGTTGACGAACACTTACAAACGTCCGCTCCAAATATCTATGCGATTGGTGATGTCATCGGGGGCTACCTCTTCACGCACGTTGCCGCGTATCAAGCAGGTGTCGCGGTTCGCAACGCACTCGTACCTATCAGCAAGAAAAAAGTAGATTATCGTGTTGTGCCGTGGTGTACCTTCACGGAGCCAGAGGTTGCACGCGTCGGACTCACACTCGAACAGGCCGAAAAACAGTATAAGGATGTACGAACAGAGGTGTTTCCCTTTGCCGATGTTGACCGCGCACAAGCCGAAAATGAGACATCGGGCTTCATCAAACTTATCCTGGTTGGCAAAAAAGAGGAGATTGTAGGTGCGCACATCGTCGGTCTACGCGCTGGCGAAATGCTCGGCGAGATGACGCTTGCCATACAGCACAACATGACGATTGACGACATCTACAATACCATTCACGCCTATCCCACAATGGTAACGGGCCTTCAGCAAACGGCATTCGAGGCATACTTAAAAAGCGATGCCGCTGCAAGCAACCGTAAAGTTGTGCGTACATTGTTGAACTTTCGGTAGAGGGTCTTTATCCATTAGGCTCTCAGGACATAGTACAAAATGCTTTCGTCCTGTTTCTCACCGAGCAGATAATAGAAGAACCGATACAGGTAGAACTTTATACTCACTCCAATGAACTGATCGGTGTACAGACTTTCCATTCTTATGTTACCAGGCCATCAAAATATAAAAAGAAAATAGTAGAGTAACTGCTAACCCTACTGACAGTTTGATTGCCGAAACCATCAGGTTGTGATTACCAATCAAAGGGCAACCCAACATAGTTTTCGGCGAGGGTAGTGGCTGATGCACGCGAATTGACGGTGTATTCGAGTTGCGCACGCTGCATACGTTGCTGGAACGCGTCATCATCGGGAAAGCGGTGTAGCATGGAGGTCATCCACCAGGAGAAGTGTTCTGTACGCCAGATGCGTCGTAAACACGTCGTTGAATATGCCTCTAAAAGCTGCTCCTGGTTCTGTTTATAAAATGCGGTAAATGCATGGGCAAGGTGACGAATGTCCGCGACAGCCAGGTTCAGGCCCTTCGCGCCTGTTGGCGGCACGATATGAGCGGCATCACCCGCGAGAAAGAGTCTGCCATATTGCATGGGTTCGATGACGAAACTACGCATTGCCAGGATGCTTTTCTGAACGATTGGTCCCACACGTAACTGCCAGTTGTCATGCGTGACCAAGCGCGTTTGCAGTTCATCTATAATCATGTCATCGGACCAGTTCGCAATATCATCATGTGGGTCGCATTGAATATACATACGTTGCAGTTCTGGCGAACGTGTGCTGACTAACGCGAAGCCTCTTTCAGAATAGGCGTAGATCAATTCTTGACATGACGGCGGTGCCTGCATTAATATACCGAGCCAGCCAAAGGGATATGTGCGCGAAAACACTTTTTGGAGTGCTGTCGGAATAGACGAACGCGATACGCCATGAAAGCCATCACAGCCTGCGATAAAATCGCACTGCACCTCCACCCGCTCGTTTTCGTAGGTGAGATGTATACTTGGCTGGTGTGAAGAGACATCGTGTAAAGAAACATCCTTGACATTGAAAAGAATTTGCCCACCTTGCTTGAGACGTGCCGCTATACAGTCCTTCACAACCTCATGCTGCGGATAGACGGTAATGGTTTTTCCGTTCGTCAATTCTTGAAAGTCTATGCGATGACCATAGCCATCAAAGCGTAGCTCGACGCCGTGATGTATAAAGCCTTCGCGCTTCATACGTTCATCAATTCCCATTTGCGTCATCAGATCGACGGTCCCCTGCTCAAGCACACCAGCGCGAATCGTTGACTCGACCTCTTCCCTGCTACGGCTCTCTAGCACAATAGAGTCGATGCCCTCTCTAGCAAGCATTAGCGAGAGGAGTAGACCTGCTGGACCCGCCCCAATAATTCCAACCTGTGTTCGCATGTGCATAACCTCATTTCGTTACTACCGTTTCACCCCATCGTAGGGACCAGATGT
>CAZZVE010000002.1:32368-84303 GCA_964657325.1 uncultured Ktedonobacterales bacterium | reverse complement strand
GATGTTGTAAAAGACCTATTCAAAAACGACAACACATAATTACTAAACTCATCGGGGCGTTCTACATTAGACAGGTGCGCTACGTCGTCAAATATCTTAAGTTGACTCCCTGAAATAGCAGCATGAAGTTCACGAGCTTGCGATGGTGGTGTAGACTCGTCCAACGCTCCCCCTATAATGAGCGATGGTGCATGTATTTCTTGTATACTTGCTCGCAGGTCCGCATCACGTAGAGCAGCACACGCTCCAATATATCCCATAGGGTTAGTGGCCTCGATCATGTCACCAATTTGTCGCGCCGTTTCGGGGTGTTGCTGGCGAAAGTTCTCGCTCAGGAAGCGGGCGAGAGCGGCATCGCGTATTCCAGCCATACCGCCCGTTTTTACGGCTTTGATACGTGCGTCCCAACTTTCCGTTGTTCCAATACGCGCGGCAGTATTGGCGAACACGGCACGAGCGACCCGATGTGGGTAGGCAATTGCAAGCCACAATGCAGTTAGGCCACCAAGCGAGAGACCACAAATGTTCGCTTGTTCAATCCGCAATGTGTCGAGCAGTGCGAGGAGATCGTGACCAAGTTGGTCAAGCGTGTAGGGACCAGGAGGAGCATCGGAGGCTCCATGCCCACGAGTGTCATAGCGCACGATGCGTAGAGTATGACTGAGACGTTCGACCTGCGCATCCCACATGGAGAGGTTTGAGCCTATCGAGTTGACGAAAACAAGCGTTGGAGCATCGTCGGGTCCATCAACTTGATATGCTAGACGGATACCGTCAGGAGTTACAAAGTTCATACATCACCTCGTGAAGACTGGACCTCACTATAGGACGCGAGAGCGCGATCAATAAATGTGTTTGTACTGCCTAAATAACTAGCAGGGTCGAGGGCAGAGTCAACCTCTTCGCTAGAGAGAACGCCGTGTACACGTGTCTCTGCCATAGCTACCTCTCGCAGTTGTGTGCCTGACTTCACGGCTTGTGCGCACATTGCCTGAACGAGCGTATGAGCTTCGGACTTCCCCACATGGCGAGCAAGTGCCATTGTCAACGACTCAGCCATCACAAGCCCGTTCGTCATATTCAGGTTCGCGTTCATGCGTTGCGTATCGACCTCAAGGCCACTTACCGCAAGCCGAACGTGTTCAACGGCACTCGCGGTAAAGCGGAACAGATTGGGAATTGCGGCCCATTCGGCTTGCCACCCACCAACAGCGCGTTCATGTTCCTGCGTCATCGCGGATAAAAGTACGGACACCTCGCCAATCGCCAGCCGTGCCGATGCAAGCGCGTTTGTCGCATCGACAGGATTATGCTTTTGTGGCATGGCAGACGACCCCCCTTTTCCTGGTCCCATACCCTCGGTGACTTCGCCAACCTCCGTTTGGGCCAGCAACACGATATCGCCCGCAATCTTTGACATCGCACCAGCAACGACACCCAGAGATGACGCAATCTCAGCAATTCGGTCACGTTCCGTATGCCACGGCATATCTGGCATCGGTAGCCCTAGCTCTTCAGCAAGCAGCATCGCTATATGAAGACCATCTTGCTCTAAAGAGGCAAGCGTTCCTGCTGCTCCTCCTAATTGTACAGCTAGCGTTCGTTCCCGATGCTCCTGTAATGCAAGCATCTGACGTAACGTAAGGGTCAGCCATCGCGCGGCTTTGAGTCCAAAGGTGATCGGCACCGCTTGCTGTAGAAGCGTTCGTCCAATCATGAGCGTAGACCGATGTTGTTCAGCGAGTCTTGCACTAGCCGCGCATAGCTCATAAAGTTCGTCAATTAACAAGTCCAGCCCTTGCCGCATTTGAAGCATCAGAGCAGTATCAATCGCGTCCTGACTTGTGGCCCCCCAGTGAACGAAGCCTTTTGCATCATCTTCGACCAGTGCCGTGAGCATACGGACAAGCGGAATCGCAGGTGTGCCAGCTGTCAAAGCTTCACGGTACAGGGAGACAACATCAAAGTGTTCAACTTCACATGCAGCCTCGATATGTGCCGCCTGCTCCCGCGAAAGGATGCCGCTGCGAGCCTCTGACCGTGCAAGTGCGGCCTCGAACGTCAGCATCGCCTGCACATGTGCTTCATAGGAGAAAACAGAAGACATCTTTGGCGTACTAAAGAGGTCAATCTGCTGTGACATGAGACGTTGCCTTTCCAATTGCGTTCCGATACAGTTCATCTGACGCCAAACCAGGGCACCCGCAAGGGGATGCCCCTCCCATATGACGGTGCATTATGAACCGTTTCACGTATGGGAGGGGCATCCCCTTGCGGGTGCCCTTGCCCATCAGACATCGAAAAAAACTAGACATTGAAAAACGCGGTCTCGTTCGCGCCTTGCATCACGATATCGAAGCGATAGACAACCGCGTTCTCGCGTTGTTCACGCTTAGCAAGCAAGGTTGCTCGTCGGTCCCCTGGTACATGTTGTAGCACTGGATCGGATGTGTTCGTAGGGTCACCCGCGAAGTAGATGCGTGTCACGAGATGATTGAGTAATCCACGCGCAAAGATGGTCACGTTGATATGGGGTGCCTGTAATTGTGTCTCATTAAATGGAACGTGGCCAGGCTTAATGGTCTCGAACCAGTAGTCCCCGTTCTCATTTGTACCTGAGCGACCAAAGCCTGTGAAGGACGTATCGAGGGCAGTTGATCCCTGATCGGCTGGATGGTTATAGCGACCATGCGCGTTCGCTTGCCAAATCTCGACCATCGCGTCAGGAACTGGTAGCCCATCACCGTCTAGTACGCGTCCCTCGATGCGGATACGCTCACCAACGGTCTCAGGCTGGACGAGTGTGTTACGACGCGCATCTTCTCGCAATAGGGCAGGTGAGAAAAATGGGCCGACTGTTTGAGAACTTGTGAGGAGAAATGTATTCATGATTGGCTTCCCTGTAGTATGACTGGCTCAAACGGTGTCGCTTGTGGGCCATGCACGATAATGTCCCAACGATAACCAAGTGCCCATTCTGGCTCGGTCAGAGCGTGGTCATAGGTGGCGATCAGACGCTTCTGCGCGGCATCCGTAGGGACGCCATTCATAATGGGATCGAGTGAGTGCAGTGGGTCATCGGGAAAGTACATCTGCGTCACCAGACGCGACGACATGGAAGGTCCAAACACTGAGAAATGGATGTGGGCCGGACGCCATGCATTGTAGTGGTTCTTCCACGGATACGCACCTGGACGGATGGTTTGAAAGCGGTACACACCGTCCGCATTCGTCAGGCAACGCCCGATGCCGAGGAAGTTTGGGTCAAGCGGACCGGGCCACTGATCGCGCTTATGTAGATAGCGACCAGATGCGTTGGCCTGCCAAATCTCCAAAAGCGTATGTGGTACTGGCTTGCCCTGCTCGTCGAGGACACAACCCGTAACGATAATGCGCTGTCCAATCGCCTCACCCTCGGTGCCAGCGTTACGCGTCAGGTCGGCATCTTCCGGTGTCACGGCACTGATAGCGGGACCTGGACCAGTCAATTCCGAGAGCGTCAATGGGATCTCAATAAGTGGAAGTAGAGGGGCACGACGACGCGTGGACTGATACGCTTCATACAAATAGGGTGGAAACACCTCGCGGTCTCCCCGTACAATATCACCAATCGTGGTAAAATTCATACGTCCGTCCTCCTGCTAGCTGTTCGCTTGCTCACTCTTTTCCGAGTTCTGTATTGGCGTATCGAACTCTTTTTTCGCCACCGCAAACGCATGATTCGCGGCAGGAACGCCCGCATACACGGCTACATGAAGAAGTACTTCCGCGATTTCGTGTGGGTCCACGCCAATATTTTGGCTTGCATGCAGGTGTAGCGCAAGTTCCTCACGTCCAAGTGCCGCCAGTATTGCGATAGTCACAAGGCTACGTGTCCGCTTGTCCAGGTCTGGTCTGGCCCACACAGACCCCCACGCGCTCTCCGTGATATAGCGTTGAAAGTCCGCGTCAAACTCCGTTACGCGTGCCTGTGACCGCTCGACATACTCGCTACCGAGTACCTCCTTGCGAACATTCATTCCGATATCGTAGCGTGATTCCGACATGATGCCTGCCTTTCTAGTATTTGCCTGAATGTATGATACCATAGATGCTAGAAGGATATGTAGTCTATGGCTATAGGATATATGGTATATGACAAGGTGTGAGGCATAACAGGCGTGGGGAAGGATGACAGGGGCAAGCCCTGTCACTACTATACACCGAACCGCATGGCTACGCCACGCAGTGGCGCATCGGTGTATAGTAGTGACAGGGCTTGCCCCTGTCATGTCGCCCTCACGCCAACGTATGAATTTTTTCCGTACATAAGCAGACCAATATATTCATTACACCACCTCACATCCCTATAATTTAGTAATATTGTAACGTTTTTCTTGTGAGTCCGCTCTACAGGCCATTTTGTGACCATTTTTTAATGTTACTATTGGGATTTTATATTTGTAATATTGTAACGTTTGTATTCCTCTTTCGCAGAAACGTTACAACGTTACAAATATAAAATCCCAATAGTAACATTTTTATTACTCTTTAGATCCGCTCCACAAAGGGCCTCACAGGGGAAACGTTACAATATTACTAAATTTCTATATACCCTCCTTCTCCGTATTGCTTACTTCATACAACCCGCGTCGTATCTGAGTTACTTTACCCATTTTCACCAGATCATGCACAATTTTCCGTCCATAGGAAGTGCTTATCGAAAGCCGATTACTCATCTCTACGGGTGAAAGTGGACCTTCAGCAATTTCCAATACTGCAAGCATCTCACGTTGCTCCTTCGACACACGCTGTCTATCCGCATTCCCCTGCATCGTCCATTGCGCGGTCTCCGCGTCGAACGTCAATTGCAACTCTTGCTCCTCCACGTCCCGACCCGTTATGTGCAATACTGCTTCGTCCTTGCCACGTTCGCGGTCAAGCACCATGTTACAATCAGTAGCTCCGGTCAAGCCTGTGGTACCACTGATGGTGTCCATGACATCGGGCGCACCCATCTTGCGCAGGTGGTGAATGACGAGGATGGCGATGTTGTTGTCCTCGGCGATGGTTTTAAGTGGGGTCATAACGGCATAGTCATCGCTATAGCCAGTGCTGGTACTCGGCGTGAGAGGTCGCACCTTCGCTAGTGTGTCGATCACGACCAGACGCGCCTCCTTGTGCTTGTACAGCCAATCCTCGATATCGGCTAACCCACCTGTACTTAGCTGGTTCCATGTGCCGACCCAGGTGAAGTTCTCTGGTGGTGTACGACCTTGCAGCAACTTGGCTCCTCGGTCCGCGATACGCCGTAGACTATCTTCCAGGCCGAGGTAGAGCACGTCGCCTTGCGTCACAGGTAGCGTACCGAGGGCAAGCCGATTTTCCGCGATGGCTAACGCGAGCGCGAGGGCAAGCCAGGACTTCCCCATCTTGGGCTTACCCGCCAGCAGTGTTACGCCAACGGGCAAGAAGGTAGGAATGGCCCATTGTGGGTCGGGTAAAGACATGGTGAGCAGGTTCGCCATCGTGAACATCTCCGGCACGATACCCGCCTGTGCCGCCGTACCCTGCTCCCAACGGGCCGCGCTTTCCGCGATACGCTTCACTTCGGCGGTAGACAACGGTGGCACACACTGCACACTATTGATCGCGTTCAATGCTTGACTAATGGCGTCAATCGTCGCGCCTTGATTGCGTAACGCACCCGCCATACTCAACAAGGCCGAGTTGCGCTTGCCCTCTGGTATCGCCGATGTTTTTGCGAGCGATACCAGTTGTGTCGCGTTCGTCACTGGCTCTAGCGGAAGAGGTGTGTTCGTCATGTGCTCTAGCAATGAGAGTTGTGCGGAAGGATAGATTTTTGATTTCATCGGAGAGCATAACGCGTCGAGTAGCGATTGGGGTAGTGGTGTTGGTGGGAGTTGATTAGCCCACGCGTAGTAATTGCCGGATACATGCAAACTTGGTGGTGCCACAACATAACCATGCGTGCCGCGTATGTCAATACCCTCGCCCAGCTTGCCTACGCTATTTTTCAATTCGCCCTCATATGCGAAATAGAGATGCCAGCCCGCGCTTCCCGTTTGCACCATCGCCGTATCTGGCAGCGAGAAGCGTTTGGCTAACTGCTCCAACGAGCCACCATGTCGCGGGTCAATGTCCACAACCAGCAACCCATGACCCGTTGCGATACCAATATTCGCGCGAGGGTGCTTCTGCCACCATTGCTGAATTATAGTCGTATCGGTTGTGGCGGCTTTTACACCGTTCATCGGCACAGGATGTTTCGCGTATGACGTACATACTGGACCTTGCCGACAGGTACAAATCTGTGTTTTCGTCGTGAGAGTGTGCAATGGCAACACTGGCCACAATTTGCCAGCATAGTGCAATGCATACTTGAGTACACGCTCTGTATACTCACCAAATTCTAACTCTAAGTATGTTGGGACTATCGGTTCCATTGAGGTAAGCGAACCTTTCGCGCTAGGGGAATGAGCCTACAGGAGACGAGGAGGGGAAATACCTGCCTAATCAAAACTATCGGCAGGTAATGAGGTCCTCTGTAGGGCTGGATGCCTTTACTACGCTGGCAAGCACCGACAACTGGACCGTTCAATCAACTCTACTGGTAGCATGGTGTGTGTTGGTGCCTTTTCTGGGTGCTGAAGACGTTCGAGTAGTAGAGCGACACACTCCTGCCCGATAGCCGTAATCGGTTGTACTATCGTAGTGAGGGATGGCCCAAATGCGGAGGCATAAAAGATGTTGTCAAACCCAATAATGGAGATGTCTTCAGGAACTCGCTTTCCTAGCATATGAAGTGCATTCATCGCCCCAAGTGCCATTAAATCATTATAGACATAGACGGCAGTAAGATCAGGGTGGCGTTGAATAAGGTCTTGCATGGCCTTATACCCACTTTCGTAGCGTCCATTTCCAAGTGTAAAGTCCGCCTCGGTCAATTCGATGGTACTCTCGGATAGAGCCTGTCGAAAGCCAACAATACGCTTCGATTGGTACGAGTGAGGGTGATAGAGTGTAATGCATCCAATACGTCGATGGTTCAGGCGAAGCAGGTATTGCCCTGCCAGATATCCTCCCTGATAATTATCAATAAGTACCTGATCTATAGCAGGTATCGGATTGTCGGCATTTGTGAGGACCAGGGGAATATGTTCAGCCAGGATACGCTCAACGGCCTTTGGCACTACATCCATAATGTCGATGAAAATCACACCATCTACCTTATGCGATAACAGCACATCGATATAGGCTTGCTGCTTCTCATCCGAAAGGTCTGAATTGCACAGGATGACACTATATCCTGCGGCAAAGCCTGCATCTTCGATAGCACGTGCCAGTTCAGCATAAAAGGGGTTCGAGTTATCAGGGGTAATCAAACCAACCATACCTGAGGTGTGCTGGCGCAAGCCCCGCGCGAGATAGTTTGGACGATAATTAAGTTCATCTATTGCTTTCAACACACGCTCTCGAATGTCGGGATGAACAGGGCGTTTGCTATTGACGACACGTGATACTGTTGCTATCGAGACCTCAGCTTTGTGTGCGACATCACGAATAGTTACCATATTTTCTTTCCTACAATGCGCTCATGAATTCTGTAGTTGTTTCATGGAGATAAGAACTAAAGGGAGGTGCTGATTGCAGCATCTCCCTTTTTTTATTCTATCATAGTATCAGCAACCTGTATCACACACAATGTCACAATAATGACTATAGCTTCTCCAACTACACGGACCAGCGCGCCGTGTCTGCGAGGGTAAACGACGAGGAAGCGCGGATATCTTGCGATGATGCCCCCACAAGCACCTCAAACGTTCCTGCCTCCGCAACCCACTCGTGTGTCAGATCATCGTAGTAGGCAAGCGCATCGCGGGTAAGTGAGAGTGTTAGTGTTCTCCGCTCACCAGGTTCTAGTTGCACCTTTGCAAACGCTTTAAGTTCTTTTTCTGGACGACTAAGACTCGCCAATTCATCGCGGACATACACCTGCACAATTTCTTTTCCCATGCGCTGCCCCGTGTTAGAAACAGTAATAGACACCTCTAAAGGTTCATTCGGACTGATCTCTTGCTTACTCAGCCGAAGCTCGCTATAGCTGAACGAGGTATAGGAGAGACCGAAACCAAAGGGGAACAGAGGCGCAATCTTTCTCTTCTCATAGAACCGATGCCCGACAAACACTCCTTCTCCATAGTAAATTTTGCCATTTTCACCTGGGAAATCGAGGTAAGTGGGAGTATCCTCCAAGCGTAACGGGAAGGTCTGAGCAAGTTTTCCTGAAGGGGTGATGTCTCCAAAGAGCACATCGGCGATGGCGTTGCCACACTCCTGGCCCGGATACCACGCCTGTAGAACAGCCGCTACCGACGAAAGCCAGGGCATTGAGATGGGCGAGCCAGTGTTGAGCACCACGATAGTACGTGGATTCGCTGCCGCTACCTGCTCAATGAGTTCGTCCTGTTTACCCGGCAAACCGAGACTTTGACGGTCAAAGCCTTCGCTCTGCCATTCACCACCGAAACCTACACACACGATTGCGGCATCCGAGGTTGCCGCGAGACGTGCCGCACGCTCAAGAGCATCAGCAGGAGCAGGAGGAAGACATCCCAGGTGAATAGCAGCGATAGGTGTATCACTCCTGGCAAATTCGAGTGTCAAGAGATATGTCTGGTTCGCCTCCACTGTCACCGTCGTCTGAACTTCCGTACTTCCCATGCCAACATAGTCTCCTCCAAACGACTGCTGTGTCCAATTGTCGATGTGCTCACGTCCATCAATCAAGAGGCGACTGAGTCCGACACTCATCAAACCAAATGTGTACGTGCCCGTCTCCAAAGGCGTAAAACGAGTGGTCGCACGAAGTGAGAACTGCTGAAGGTTGACGCCTGTG
Organism: uncultured Ktedonobacterales bacterium; assembly: GCA_964657325.1. Taxonomy (GTDB): domain Bacteria; phylum Chloroflexota; class Ktedonobacteria; order Ktedonobacterales; family Ktedonobacteraceae; genus JBBQVS01. The sequence continues at coordinate 75,404 of CAZZVE010000002.1, read as the reverse complement.
GGAGCTTCCCCAAACCAGGAAAACTCTGATTGCAGGTGTGTCTCCTGCCAGATAGGAGGTCCCTCAAGATTGGGCGAGTTAAAATAGGTTACGGCAAAGCCAGGCGTTGTTCCTTCGGTGCCAGCAAGAAGCTGCTCGCTTTGTATCAGAGGGAGCAGCTTATAATTCGTGCAGCCTTGTTCGTACTGCACTTTCACGGCATCCCCGACCTTCGCGGCAATGCCATCAAAAGGCGTAATCGCATAGTGAGCGTTGACCTGTGCGCTCCCTCCACCCATGATCTGTGCCACCTGAGCAGTAGGTCCAATGATGGCAATTGAGGTGAGCTGTTTCTGCTGTAGAGGGAGGATGCTCTGCTCATTCTTGAGAAGAACGCATCCCTCTGCCGCCGCTTCCCGAATCAACGCGCGATGGTCCGGCAGGTTCGTATCCTGCTCTGGCAAGACTTCTGTACGCTCGAAAAGACCAGCTTTGTCCAGGAGGTGCAAGATGCGACGAACGCTGCTATCGAGAATGTCTTGTGTGACCTCCCCTCGCTCGACAGCCTCAAGCAACTTCTCGCCACGAAAGATGGGAGAGGGCATCTCTACATCGAGTCCAGCATTGACAGATGCGGCTGTGCTTTTGACCGAAAAAACCCAGTCAGAGACTACCACGCCATCGAAGCCCCACTCCTCGCGCAGAATCTGTGTTAAAAGCAAGGAGCTTTCCGAGGCAGGAATGCCGTTGACAAGATTATAGGCAGCCATAACCGTCCAGGGGTGAGCCTCACGCACCGCAGTATGAAATGGCTGCAAATACACTTCACGTAGTGCCCGTTCACGCACTTCCGAACTGACGCTGAAACGCTCGAACTCTTCGTCATTACACACAAAATGCTTGATCGAAGCACCCACTCCCTCGCGTTGCAAGCCTGTGATATAGGCAACGGCTAAGCGAGCTGTCAGGTAGGGATCTTCGGAAAAACATTCAAAGTTACGCCCTCCAAGTGGCGAACGCTGGATATTGACCGTTGGAGCTAAGAGCACCTGAGCACTCTTCATCTTCGCTTCACGTGCCAGAGCCTGTCCAACACGCTCAAGCAGGTCCGTGTTCCATGTTGAGGCAAGCGAAATCTCCGCGGGAAAGCAGGTCGCCTTTACAGCACTCGTAAAGCCTCCTGCTCCACGAGCACCATTAGGGCCATCGGTCGTCTTTAGCGAAGGGATGCCCAATCGCTCTACAGGCACTGTATACCAATCATTCGTACCAGCCAGCATCGAGACTTTTTCTTGTAGAGTCATTTGACGAAGCAGAGCTTCTACATCTTGCATGTATACGTACTCCTCAGGTCATGACAATATCGCCATAACCAATAATCGCAGCGTTGAGTAGGTTCTGAGCTAGTGTCGCTCTTTTGCCTTTTCAAAGCAATCAGTCCATGAACACTTTGAAAGTCAAATAAGCATTGTTAAGTGCGTAGTGCGTTGATGATTTTCTCGAAGAGATCGAGATCAAGCAAGAAATCCTCTGCCGAGGTCTTTGCTTGCACATTGCGGGTGACGACATCATAGAAGTGGTGCAGTTCTACGGTGTACGGGTCAATAAAGGTTGGTCGGATCTCGCGCTCTTCAAACGCCTCGCCTTGCGTCTCATTGAGGAAGAGTCGCGTGGGCAGTTGGCGGATATAGCCCGTGTCGTATTGGACCCGTATCTCTTGCGTCTCGCCATAGACCTGAATATGAGCGTCAAAACGGCGGTTGTGATCGATACCAGTTTCAAAGGAGACCGTGAAGTTTTCGTACTCAAAGAGCACGTTCAAAAAGGTACCTGCTTGATGGGCGGCGATGACTCGCTTAGGTATTCCTAGCAGTTCGCGCATCGCTGAAAGATCATGACTACTTAAGCCACACAGTAGACGATAGGTACGCGCCAACTGTTGAGGAACCTCGCCAATAGCGGCCTTCACCAATCGGCTCGCACGATCTGCACGATCTCGCATTGCTTCCTGTGGAATATCGCTTGGACGCAGCACAACACTTGATTGTTCCACAAATTGGCTATTCTGCCCAATGATGTCACGCACTCTTACGTAGTTGATCTTCTCAAGCCTTCGTACATGCTCAACGGCCTGAACGAAAGCGGGCGCATAACGACGCATGTAGCCCACCATAACCTGGACGCCCGCCTCATCACGCGCTTCGATAATCGCCTCTGCCTCCTGTCGTGTTAAACACATGGGCTTCTCAATCAGCACATGTTTCTTATGCTGAAGAGCAGCGAGGGCAGAATCCGTATGATATTCATCGCTATTTAAGACAAGGATAGCGTCCAGGTCTCTCTGCGCCGCGATTTCATGATAGTCAGTATAGCGGTGTTCGGGGGGAACGGTATAGCGTTCCCCCAACACCGTGAGCAGTTCCTGCGAGATATCGCAAAGAGCGGCGATCTCGAATTGGTCTGCGTGTTGCTGCAAAAGGGGCAGATGGACAACCTGAGCGATCTCACCTAGCCCGACCAGTCCTACTTTCACCTTTGTCATTGCTCCTCGCCTTTCTAAAAGATGTACATCTTCCAGCATTCGGGTTCATTAGCCTTTGACAGCTCCTGCTACGACGCCTTGAACCATGTATTTCTGCACGAACAGGAAGAATACAATCGTCGGCACAGATGCGAGGCACGCTGCCGCCATCAAACTACCCCAGTCAGTCGAATACTGCTGCATGAACATCTGAATACCGACTGGAATGGTCATTGTATCGGGATCGCGCAGGAAGATATTGGCAATCAGGTACTCGTTATAGCACAACAAGAAAGTGAAGATGGTCACAGCCGCGGTTCCAGGGCCTGAAAGCGGCAAGATGATCCGCATGAGAGTTTGAGAGCGTGAGCATCCGTCTACATAGGCGGCCTCTTCCAATTCGCGCGGAATCGCATCAAAGAACCCTTCAAACATCCAGGTTGCAAAAGGCAAATTGAGGACCGTATAGACGAGAATGACCGACCAGTAGGTATTGACCAGACCGGCATCTTTAAAGATGATGAACAGGGGAATCAACGCCAGAATGATTGGGAACATTTGCACAATCATTAACGCACGCGAGTAGCCTCTTACAACACGTCGAGCATGGTAGCGCGAGAGTGTGTAGCCAGCAGCAGCAGCACAGATAATGCTGATGATCGTGCCGATTATGGAGACAACCATGCTACTCACAAAGAAGCCCCAGAAGTTGGTATGGTCGTTGAGGTACGCAAAGTTCGCCAGAGTGGGATGCTGAGGAATAATACTCGTGGTCGAAAGAATTTCCGTTGTTGAGCGGAATGCATTCAAGAAAATGGTAAAAATGGGATAGTCGAGAATAAGCACCAAAACAAGCATCAATAACGACAACAGCCATTTCTTAGTTGTCTTATTCCTCTGCGCAACTCTCCCCGTTTTTGTCAAAACACGTTTGCGCGTAATTGCTGATGATGTACTTACCGTCTGTTGCATCGCGGCATGTCCTTTCTCTTCCTACGCTTCTTTGTTTCTGAAGCGCATCATAACGATAGCGAGAACCATCAAAATGATCAACGAAATGAAGGCGACAGCCGCGCCCGATCCCACTGAGTTACGCGCGAAGGTATTTCTGTAAGCCAAAATCATCAACGTCTCTGTCGCATTCGAGGGACCGCCTTGCGTCAACAACCAGGGAGTTTCAAAGTCGTTCACACTCCAGATCGTCATCAAAATCCACAGGACAATCGAGATGTTTTGGATGCCAGGGAAGGTCACAGCGCGGAATGCTTGCCATCGACTCGCTCCATCGATATAGGCAGCCTCATAAAGACTTCCATCGATAGTTTGCAGAGCCGCGATCAACGAGATCATCATGAAAGGGAAGCTACGCCAAATCTTGATGACAATGACGGAAACCACGGCCCAATTGGAGTCACTCAGGAAGAAAATGGGGCCGAGATGAAACCAGCCAAGCAGCACATTGATGGTACCGTGCTGGTCCTGAATGAGCCAACGCCAACTGACAATCGTTACAATTGAAGAAAGAATCCAGGGAATGATCAACAAGACACGGAACAGGCCACGAAAGGGAAAGCTCTGGACAAGCAAGAGGGCCAATCCTAGTCCTACAAGGTAACTCCCGACCACACTAAAAATAGCAAAAATCGCACTAAAGCCAAGTGCATGCAGAAACTCAGGATCGCTAAAAGTATCAAAATAGTTTTGCAGCCCAATAAACGTCCCCGGTGTTAAGAGCGAGCCGTTCTGGAAACTGTAGAATAAACCTGTCATAAACGGATAAAGTTCAATACCAATAATTAGGAGGATCGATGGCAATAGCAGCAGATACGGTAGCAGATCAATGCGTGCTCTTCTGTGTACGGACGGCGGTGTTTTCGTCACCAGATTGCCAGATTCTTTGATTAACGGTGTGACACTCATGGGATACTCCCTTCCTTCGACTGATCTTCCAGTCAGTTTTGTCACCCTCATACATAGAGAGAAAGGCCAGTAGTAGTCATCGGTTGAAGGAGAAGTACTTTCCAGAGCAAAGGGAGAGTGACAGAAATACACTTCTGCCTCTATCACTCTCCTTCTCCCGAATAAGCAAGGACCGATTCGATGATCTACGTACAGGTCTTTTTTAGCCGGCTGTGCTACTCACAACCTTTTGCAGGCCAGCCTGTGCTGTTTGAACGGACGTATTAAAGTCTTTCTTGCCTAACAAGTTCTGTCCAAGTGTTACTAGCGTACCATCTCCATCCAGTGGATTGAGTGCAGGAAAGACCTCGTTTGCCTGTGCATTCGCTGACTTAGCAATGGGAATATACTGCGACTTGATAGACTGGATGATCGGCGTGTTGAAGAGAGGATCATCATAGTAAGAGGCACGGATGGGTAAAGGACCAGCTGCGCCTTTCGTCCACAACGGCTTGTTATTCTGAACCCACCACAACAAAAACTCTTTGGTTTCATTGGGATGCTTGGTACCAGAATAGACGATGACATTGTTAACCCAGTAGAGAGTTCCCTTTGTACCATGTGGGCTAGTCATAGGAGGAATGAGGCCCACATTCTTCTGAGCACTTGCATCCATTTGTGAAGGCCAGCCAGGACCACCTATCATCATGGCGGCATCACCGCGGCTAAAGGCACGAATGGCATCGGTACTTTGATAGCCGGTTGTAGCAGGATCAACCGAGCCATCCTGCACTAAATCCGAGAAAAAGCGCAGGGCTTCGACATTACGAGAGTTAGTCGCGAAGTCAAGTTTTTTGTCGGGCGAGAACAATCCACCACCATTATTGATCATGAGTGCTTCCAAGACATGCTCGGTGATATTATCCGCTCCTGACTCCACCAACCCATACTTCCCGTTTCCGGTCAGCTTCTTCGCGGCGGCTCGAAACTCGGCCCATGTAGTTGGAACCTGTACCCCAGCTTTTTGGAAGAAGTCGGTGCGATAGAAAGGAATACGAATATCTATTGCCCAAGGCCAGGTGATCGTATGGCCTTTATACAGCATCGGCGCAAAGACACCAGGCAAGTAGTCATTGTATTGTCCATTTTGCTTGACCTGCTCTACAAGATCATCCAGCGGAAGCACGTCGTTGGCACCGGAGAATTGAGCACCCATAAACGAAGCACCTGTGCTGATATCTGGCTGTGTGCCCGAACCAATTGCGGTTGTGAAGGTCTGATACCAGTTCGCCCAAGGAGTGCCACGATAGACAACGTTGATGCCCTTGTGACTATTGTTGAAGTCATTGACCAGTTGCTTGCCAACATCAAAATACGAATTATTGCCCCACGCCATATCCCAGAAATTAAGTGTGACGGCACCACCACCGCCACCACTACTCCCACTTCCACTACTTCCCCCAAATCCACCAGCCGCACAAGACGCAAGGAAACCAGAAACACTTGTGGCACCAACAGCTCCCGCCGAATACTTGAGGAAGTCACGGCGCGAAAGCCCACTCTTGTTTTCATCAGTTGAAGGGGTAGCGATGTTGACATCGTTGATAGGAGTATCGTTTGAATGAGACATGATATCCCTCCCGAAGGCTATATAGCCCTCGCATAGGAGCTTCCTCTGACGTTGTTGCTACTTTGGCAAAGGAAGATCGTAAAAGACGACATTGACTATGCTTTAGCTCTATCACCTCTGTGTGACGCATAACAGGACCGACCTTCATAGAGAGGAAAGAGGAAAAATACCTCCTTGAAATACAAGGTTCAATGGACACTCATTGAACGTAAAATCTAAAAGCCAAAACGAGGAACATCAGTAGAATTCGATATAAGGGCTGCCATCTCTCTTACCTCTCTTGAACGGTCTTGGCCACGACAATTTGAGCATACGCGGTTTGCCAGAGGTTTGGTAAACGTTTTCCCAGAAAACGTTTACCAAACTATAACCGAAAAAGGGAGGGTTTGTCAAGAGATTTGACAAGGAAATTTTTCAGGTGTCTGATCGTATTTCTATGGCTTATGCGAATGTCGGCGTCTCTCCATTTTCATTCTTCCCCTGTACCTGCTTCGCATCCACAAATACAGGTGGTGGTGTTGGATCGCCCTGCTTTAACGTGCCTGCTGAAGCCGCTTGTAGCAACGACCACACCTTTTCTGGTTTAAGCGGCATATCAATCGACGTGATGCCATGTATTGAAAGGGCATCGAGCACTGCATTCACAACAGCGGGTGGAGCAGCGATACACCCTGCTTCTCCTACGCCCTTCGCCCCAAGCGGGTTAGTTGGCGAGGGTGACTCGATGTTTCCAGTAGTGATTTCGGGAACCTGCTCAGCATTCGGGAGCGTGTAATCCTGAAGCGTACTGGTGAGCGGCTGACCGTTCTCGTCATACGCCACCTCTTCGTAGAGGGCCTGTCCAATTCCTTGCGCGATTGCGCCATGGATCTGGGCCTCGGCTAAGTAGGAGTTGAGAATACGACCTCCATCGTCTACGGCTACATACGTAAGAACGTCCGTCTCACCCGTCGTAGTATCTACCTCGACCACTGCGATGTGCGTCCCAGATGAGAAGCCCGGACCGGACGGCGCAAAGTCATACCATGCAGCCAGACCTTCGATTGCAGCACCATTCGCTGGGTTAGGAGCCTCATGCGAAATCAGGTCAGGTTGTTCCTCGACTCTTTGAGCCAATGTTCCTAAATCAATTGAGCGTTGTGGCACTCCGCGTACCGTAAACTTACCATTCTCTAGCACAAGATCATCGGGCGCGGCCTCTAGCTGCTGAGCCGCGAGATGCAACGCTTTCTCACGCACCGCTTCAGCCGCCAGCAACACGGTTGAGCCAGCCGCCGCCGTTGTGCGGCTCCCAAAGGTTCCAATCCCAAAGCCTGGAAGTGCTGTGTCATTCATCTGTACTTCGATCTTCGATCCAGGCAGGTGAAAGACCTGTGCGGCGATCTGTGCGAACGCGGTGAAGTGCCCTTGACCATTATGAGCAACACCACTTTGCACAAGAATAGTACCGTCGCGACGAATGCGTACTGTCGCAGCCTCTTTTGGGACTCCTGGACGTGCAGGACCACCCCCACCTGTAATCTCAATAAAGGTTGCGAGACCAATGCCCAGGAGTCGTGAGCTATCGTTTTTGCGTTGTTCACGCTGTTTCGCACGCCATCCTGTGTAATCAACCAGTTCAAGTGCCTTATCCAATGCCGCTTCGTAGTTGCCGCTATCATACTGCATTCCGGTTACGGCATGATACGGGAAGGCATTCGGCGCGATAACATTGCGACGACGCACTTCAGCAGGGTCCAAGCCAAGTTCGTCAGCAATACGGTTTATGGTGCGTTCAAGAATATACGTTGCCTCTGGTCGCCCTGCTCCTCGATATGCGGCGGTTGGGACTTTGTTGGTAAACGCGCCTACAACCTGACTCTCTACAGCTTCGATGCGATAAGGGCCATTGAGCATATGCGGCGTTCCCGTCGGAACCATAGACGTTGTATTCGCAAGAAACGCGCCAAGGTCAGCTATCGTATGGACTTTGAGGCCCAGGAGTCGTCCATCGTTTTGCACCGCCGCCTCAATATAGTTGATTTGCCCACGACCATGTGTATGAGCGGTCAGATTCTCGCTACGATCCTCTATCCATTTCACTGGACGCGCGAATTTGAGCGCGAGGGCGGCAGCGATAATCTCCTCACCTAAAGGCGAAGTCTTTGCGCCAAAACCACCGCCGACTTGCGCGTTGCGTACCCGAATCTGCTCACGTTTCAAGTTCAAGAACGAGGCAAGAAGGGTGCGCAGCGTATAGACAGCTTGCGATGAGACCCACGCCGAAAATTGTTCACTTTCAGCATCGTAGTCGAACAGACAAGCTCGTGCCTCCAACGAACTGGGCGCGACACGTTGATTGACGATACGCAGCTTCACGGTTCGGTCTGCCCGCTCAAACGCTTTCTGGATGTCCCCACCATTCACATAATGACGGAATGCGACATTCGAGCCAAATTCATCATACAAAAGGGGAGCATCGGGAGCAAGTGCGGCTTCCGGGTCGGTAACAGAGGAAAGCGGCTCGTAGTCGATATCAACCAGATCCCGCGCATCAATAGCGGCATACATGTTCTCGGCTAACACGACAGCGACTGGATCACCAACATAGCGCACAACGTCTACCGCCATCGGGCGTCGCTCCGGTTTTTTTAAATCGGGAACAGGCATGGTATCAAGCGTACGCATTCCCTGCACCAGTTCCGCACCTGTAAAGACAGCAAAAACGCCAGGAACGGCTCGCGCAGCGTCTAGTTGTATGTCAAGAATTTTCGCATGGGCGTAAGGGCTGCGGACCACAACCATATGCAACGCGGCAGGGCGTCCTTCTGCTGAACGTATATCATCGACGTAGTGAGAACGACCTGTAATCAGTTCAAAGTCTTCTGTACGGCGTTCAAGTCCTTGAGGAATGGATGTCTCTATCATTTGTTTCTCTGGTTCCTTCACTCTTAGCAATAGGTGCAAAAAAGTACTTTGTTGTCGTTCATATCGTAACATATGATGGGAAGTTAGAAGAAATCATACTTGGTAGTCTAAAATCCACATCAGTTGCTGTAGTGGTACACGAGAAGGTATCTTTTTGAGCACTGCATTTCGTAGCGTGGCTACGAGAGGATTATCTAGTTGCACCGCTTGTCCAATCAAGCCAGCAAGCCGTGCAATCGTATTTGCGCGGGCTACTCGCCGCTTTTCATACAGGCGTAAACCTGCAACAACGTCCGTTTCGATCTGCAAACAATTTGCCAATACTGCCGCATCCTCAATCGCAATGCACGCCCCTTGCCCTAAGTTAGGCGTCATCGTATGAGCCGCATCACCTAAGAGCGTCACGCGACCACGGCTCCAATGAGATAACAAAGGACTTTCGTACACATCGTGACGTAGAAGAGAAGTTTCTTCTGTCGCCTCAATGATCTCTGGAATAGGATCATGCCAATTCCCGAACAGGTCCATAATTTCGCGCTTTCTCTCAACTTGTTTCTCTCGCTCCCCCTCAGGACCGTTATATTGAGCAAACCAGTAAGCACGCCCATTGTTCATAGGCGTGATGCCAAATTGAGCATTCTTTCCCCAGGCCCAGGTCTCAATATCTTTTCTTGTTGTATGTGCGACACCACGCCAACACGCGTAGCCAGCATATCGTGGTTTTGTCGCTCCAAATAATTGAGACCGAATAGTAGAATGCAAACCATCCGCACCAACTAACAGGTCTCCTCGCGCCACCTTCCCATCAGCGAAGTATGCCGATACGCCCGTTTCATCCTGTGTACAGCCCACACATGTCATTCCCAAATAAACATTCTCGGTCCCTAGCTCGTTGAGGAGTGCGGAGAGGAGTTCGGCGCGGTGAACAACCATATTCATCGTTTCCTGTCTCTTAAGCAGTTTTTCCATGTTCGCATTCACCAGCATATCACCGCGCCAATGAGTGATGGACCCTCTTGTGACAGGCTGACCCAGAGGCTCAACAATGTTGCTTAATCCTAATGTATGAAAAGCCCGTAACGCATTCGCCCAAAGTGGTAGTCCTGACCCCACTTCCCGTAGCTCTTCGGCACGTTCAAAAACGACTACATCGAAGCCAACTCGTCGTAATGCAAGAGCTGTTGTAATACCTCCAATACCTCCGCCAATAATGATAGCACGTCTACCTGGTTGAACCTGCATCTGGTAACACTCCTCGTTGTACATGCAGCTGATCTCAGCTACCCGTTTCTCGTGACTCTCCATGATATCTCTATCGGCAATCTTCTAGTCATTGCCTTCTTGCTTAAAATGAATATCATAGGATTGACTCTCGTGTATCACAATTTGGGTAAACAAGGCATACGTGCGCATGGCCTAGAGTGCGTATTTAGCACTCCTTCTTCGCGGGCAAGATTAGCATCTCTAAAGAAGAGAATGAGAAAATCGATCAGGAGAGAGGTCTATAGCGTGGGGCGCACAGGCGATAAAGTGGGTAGAGGAAGTAACTTATGAGCCACATATTACGTATCTATTTTGTGCACTATTGTTATTAGAAAGGTCTTGTTACGTGCAACAACCATCCAGTTCCAGTTCCAGTCCACAAGGACCTATCGGGTTATTTCGCACTCTACCACTGTCAGAAATTTCGCAGACATATGATTGGTTTGAAGAGAGACGTGCCAATGCACCTGTGTTTCAAGACGAACATATCTTCCCCGTATGGCAAGTCTTCCGCTATGAGGATGTTTTGACGGTCCTCACTGACTACAACCGTTTCTCGTCAGAGGCGTTTGGTATTGGTGGTGGATTTCTCGCGGACACACTTGTTGCGAAGGACCCGCCCGATCATCGCAAATTACGAAACCTCGTCAATCAGGCGTTTACGCCACGCTCGGTGGCACGTCTTTCAGACCGCATCACCCAGGTAACACAAGAGTTGTTGAATACTGCCCGTGAGAAGGGCACGATGGATGTCGTGTCGGAGATGGCGTTCCCACTCCCCGCGAAAGTCATCGCGGAAATGCTCGGCGTACCAGACGCGGATTGGAACATCTTCCAACGCTGGGCACAGATGGAAAATTCTCCGGTGCCTGCCGCACAGCAGAATGGTCAAAGTATGCAGGTCGAGATGTCCGATTACTTCTCGCACCTTCTAGCCGAGCGACGCCGTAGCCCACGAGAGGATTTAGTCAGCGCGCTGAGTGTCGCTGAAGTGGATGGCGAACGTCTCAGCGAGCAAGAACTGGTGAGCTTTTGTATTCTGCTACTGGCGGCTGGGCAAGAGACGACAAAAAATCTAATTGCCAATGCCCTTGTCTGCTTCACCGACCATCCCGATGCAATGCAAAGGCTCATCCGTGAGCCTGCGCTGATGCCAAAAGCGATTGAAGAAGTTCTACGCTATTTGCCACCTGTCTGGTTTCTCTTTCGACAAGCCAAAACGGATGTCGAGCTAGCAGGACAAATGATTCCGGCGAATCAGATGGTACTTGCCTGGACCGCTTCGGCAAACCGCGATGCCTCTCAATTTCTTAATGCTAACACCTTCACTATGGAGCGCGAGCCAAACCGTCATCTTGCCTTCGGACACGGCATTCACTTCTGTGTCGGCGCGCCTCTCGCTCGTCTTGAAGCAAAGATTGTCTTGCCTATGATGCTTGAGCAACTGAAAAACATTCAACGCGTCAAGAATGTTCCTGTGACAGTACATACTGGCATCGTCTTTGTAATTCAGTCGCTCCCTATTGCATTTCAATCGTAGGTATACAGATGATGGAATTGGACCAGCAACAAAAAATACTGTTGCTGGTCCAAAGTGTTGAGCTTTGCTATTCCTGCGCTACTCTACTCAATTGGTAACGGAGGCAAGAGAATAGGGTTACGTATTCGGCAATAACTGAGTTTTGACCCCTTCGCCGCGTCGTACCATTTCAATTGCTTTGTGGACTTCCTCTAAAGGAAGAGCTGTTGTCAGCATTGCTTCCGAATTGATGATACCTGCGCTCAAGAGGTCGAGTGCAGGCTGAAACGAGAACAGCACCGCCATCGAGCCAAGTACAGTTATCTCTTCATTGTAAATGCGGAATGGGGAAAGAGAGATACGCGCCTCTGCTGATGCGACGCCGAATACCATCAATTTTCCACCGCGCTTGACCGCCGTAAACGCATTCTCCACAACCGATGCCACTCCTGTCGCATCGACAACACAATCGAAGCCAGCAGGCTCATCCTTCAAGGCTTGCTGGATATTTGTATACGTGCGGTTTGCTCCTAGTGCCTCTGCGCGTACCAGACGTTGCGTATTCACATCAACCATAACAGTCCGCGACGCGCCTCCTCGTACAACCAATTGCAAGAGAAGTAAGCCCATTGTGCCCGCACCTATAATGAGAACTGTATCGCCGGATTTAGGTTGCAGACGATGCATGCCATGCACAGCACAAGAGAGGGGTTCAATCAGTGACCCTTCGCGCAGAGAGATGCTATCGGGCAGAGGATAGGCTTTCTTCCAGGGAACGGACACATATTGTGCCATTGCACCCGCTGTCGTAACGCCGAGAGCATGATAGTTGACACACAAGTTTTCATGACCCGTGCGGCAAGGTTCGCAATAGCCGCAGTATAAATTTGGCTCGATAGCAACTCTGCTACCAACCGTTATCGCAGCCTCTCCCTTGCCCTCGGTAATCTCACCTCCCAATGCGACTACCTCGCCAGCGAACTCGTGACCAGGGATGACAGGATAACGGGTTAACGGCGAATCGCCATCCAACAAGTGCAGGTCAGTACCACAGATACCGCACGCGCCCACACGCACAAGCACTTCCCCTGGACGAGGAGTGGGGTCAGCAACACTCTCCACCGCAACGCTACCCGGCGCAGAAATTACTACAGCACGCATAAGAGTTCCATCCCTTTCTTACTGTGAAGGTGCAACGATTGATTTGATATTAGTCGGGTCCTGCTTCGTGGCTTGAAGAGCTTGCTCTGTTGCCTCTAGTGAATAGCGTCCCGTAATAACTGAGCGTACATCAATACGCCCACTTGCGACAAGCGCGATTGCATCCGCATAGGTATTGGCATAGCGGAACGTTCCAGTCAGTGTAATCTCCCGATTCTGGACAAATGAGATCGGGACACGCAACTCTTCGCCAGGGTTCATCCCGACAATGACTGCTGTACCGGAAGGACGCAACGAGCGAATACCCTCGGACAACGCCTGCTGCTGACCCGAACACTCCAGTAGAACATCCGCCTGTATACCTGCTTCTGCGAGCGGTTGTTCGGCAACATTCAAGGTCTGAGTCGCGCCGAGTTGTTGCGCGATAGCCAGTCGCTGTGGAAAAACATCTGTAATGGTCACTTTTGCGACGCCCAGCGCAAAAGCAACCTTCATAGCAAGCAGTCCAATGGGGCCAGCACCAGTTATCAATACATGATCTCCGCCGCGCAATCTCGCCTTACGACATGCCCAGAGGCCAACCGAGAGTGGCTCAATCATCGCCCCTTCTTCGTTCGACATGTTATCTGGCAGCGTGTAGGCGAACTGCGTAGGAACGGTTACGTAGTTCGCAAATGACCCATCAATGGGAGGCGTGCCGAAGAAACGCACATTGGGGCACAGGTTGTAACGCCCAGCTCGACATTGCTCACAGGTCCCATCGGGAATGCCCGGCTCAATCGCCACGCGTTCACCAACTCTGCTCTGCGGTACATCCGCGCCCACAGACACAATGACACCCGCCGACTCATGACCAAGAACGAGTGGCTGACGCACAACATACGCACCAATCCGCCCATGCTCATAGTAGTGGACATCAGAACCACACACGCCAACGGCCTTGACCTCGACCAGGACATCGCCTGATCCAACCGAGGGCATTGGTCGCTCTTCCAAACGAACATCATGCGGAGCATACAAAACGGCTGCTTGATTTCTCATAAATTTCCTTCTTTGCTCTCAGAGACACACTTTGACTCCTCCTTATTATACGGCCAAGGCTTTCTCTCTAACAGCCGTTGTTATTTCAATGCACCACCGGATAGTCCTTGCACCAGATATCTCTGTGCGTAGATACCTATTGCGACAGGGACTATGATAATCATTGTCGCCAAAGCAGACACCTTCGCCAGGAACAACCCCTCATTACTCGTAAACACCGCTACCATGATGGGTAAGGTGGGAGAATTTGTATAGGTCAGGGTGACGGCAAAGAAGAAATCGTTCCACGCGAAAATGACAGCGAGCAACGCAGCTGCCGCCAAACCTGGGGCCGCCATTGGCATAACAATTCTTACTATTGTCTGCAACGTCGAGCACCCATCTAACCACGCTCCTTCCAGAACCTCTTTTGGCAGATCGAGGAAGTAGGAACGCGTCATCCAAATAACCAGAGGCAAGTTCATCGCGGTATACACCACAACCAACACAAACAGATTATCCAGCAAATTCAGTTTGGTTACAATGACATAAAGAGGAACAAGGATAGCAGCGAAAGGCATAAAGCGTGTCGAGAGCACAAAGAACAGCATATCGTCGGATGAAGACTTACGCATTTGGAAAACCATCGCGTAGGCAGCAGGGATACCCAGCACCATCGCCAAAGCCGTCGAAACAAAAGACGCAATCACGCTATTGAAAAGATAGGCACCAAACCCCGAATTTATCGCCAGCATAAATTGGTCAAGCGTCGGTTGGAAAAAAAACGTTGGCGGCGTCGAAATGGCTGCGACCTCCGACTTGAAGCCTGTAATGACCATCCACAGCACCGGAAAAATGAGTACGAGAACCAGGATATATGTCAACACGGTCCACACAACGTTGGACCACCTCCTTGTGGTTGTGACACCCATTATTTAGCTCCTTTCTACTGCTGCTCGCTCGGTCATAAGATAAAGCATTCCTCGTGCGGCGAGAATTGCGACAACTACACCGATAGCACCAAGGGCCGCGGCCTGCCCAATTTGGAATGAACTTAGTGCCGTTCGGTATGTGTAATACGGCAAGGTATTGGTTGTTAAGCCTGGCCCACCAGCAGTCGTCACGTAAATTTCAGCGAACGTCTGGAAGATAAAAATGGTTCCGAAGAGGATAGCAATCTCATAAGGTTTGCGTAGTAGGGGAAAGATGACCTGCCAAAACGTCGTGAAAGCATTGGCCCCATCGACTTTCGCCGCCTCTAAAACCTCGTGTGGAACAGCCTGTAAACCAGCGAGAATGACCAGCATCACAAATGGCGTCCATTCCCAGGCAACTATGAATGTGACGCTCTGTAATGGGAATGCGGAAAACCAGGGCACACCAGATAGACCTACAGAGTTCAGCATCCAGTTGATAAATCCTGATGACGGGCTGAGGAAGAGATTTTTCCATAGCAATGCCATTACTGAGGGTGTTACCAGAAATGGCACAGTTGCCAAAGCGCGTAACACATTCTTACCCCAGATAGGGCGGTTCAATAAGATAGCTAGAATAGTTCCTCCAACAAGGGCCAGGATAATCGCCCCCACCACCAGTTGTAGAGTGTTGCCCATGATGGGCCAGAAGTTTGGATCCTGAAAAAAAATGTGAATATAGTTCGCAAGTCCCACAAAAGGAAAGCCTTCAGAAGGAACGAGTAGATTCCAGTCATGTAGGCTGAACCAGACCGCCAGGAGAAAAGGAATCTGCGTTAGTACGATCATGAAGGCAAGCGAGGGGAGATGTAACCATGTTTTCCCTTCAACGCGCTTGGCAGTGGGGTTTATCGGTTTTTGCGTTTGACGTGGCAGGGGTACCTGAAGGACTTGATCTACCTGACTCATAGCATACCCTTTCTTCTAAAAAGCGAGTCATTTCGAGACAATGCAGATGAGAGGAGGACCGTTCGCAGAGGAACGGTCCCTCTCGTGTCACAAACGTCGCATTTAGTAACCTGAAGCGTTGCTCTTGTTGACCTGGGAGGCGAGGATTTGATCGGACTGCTGCAAGGCTTGATTGACAGGCGTCTTGCCCGCAACTACCGCCGACATCAGTTCACTGACTTGCTGACCCGCCGACTCAAACTGGGGAATGCCAACATACTGCACGCCATGATAGGGCACCGGATCAAGCGTGGGATGGTCGGGCGTCGCGGTATTGATCGAGTCCAGCGTCACCGCCGCGAAGGGGGCTGCCTTCTGATAATCAGGGTTCTGATAGATCGAGGTACGCGTTCCCGGCGGGACGTTGGCCCAGCCAAAGGTCTTGCCTGCCAGCGTCAAGTAGGGGGAACTGGTGGCCCAGGTGATGAACTGGAAAGCGGCATCCTTGTTCTTGCTCGAATTGACCAAGCCGAGCGACCAGGCCCACAACCAATGACTACCATTCGTGGTGACCGCGGTGGGCGCATAGACATAGCCAACATTGCCCGCGACTTTAGAGGTGGCAGGCGTTTCGAGGACGCCGCCAAAGGAGGTGGCATCATAGAACATGGCGCCCTTACCTTGGGTCATCAGATTGACGCACTCTTGCCAGCCAGAGGTGGAGGCACCTGGTTCGCCATACTTCTGCAAGAGAGTAGAGTAGACGGTGACGGCTTTCTGCACAGCAGGACTGGATAACTGAGGCGTCCAATTGTTGTCGAACCAGCGACCCCCATAGGTGTTGATGATGGTATCAAGGGGAGCCATGTTCATGCCCCAACCGGACTGTCCACGTAAGAGAATACCTGTAGTGCCAGTTTTAGGATCGTTAAGTTGTTGAGCAAATTGAGCGATCTGATCCCAGGTGGGATGCAGGGGCATGGTCAAGTGATGTTGAGCGAAGATCTGCTTGTTGTACATCAACATACTGCTCTCAGCGTAGAAGGGGAGCGAGTAGGGATGGTTCTGATAGGAGAGGCTGGTCATGACGGGTTTGAGCAGATCATCGTAGTTGTAGGAACTCTTGTCAGCGGCCGACATTTTGGAAAAGTAAGGAGAGAGGTCCTGCAACCAGCCATTGTGCGCCCAAATAGGAGTTTCGTAGTTGCCGATGGTGGCGATGTCGAATTTGCCAGCGTTGGTAGCAACGTCCTGCGTGACTTTGGAGCGCAAATCATTTTCGGGCAGAGTGACGAAGTTGACCTTGATGTTGGGATGATCTTTTTCAAAGACCTGTTTGGTTAATTGCTCCATCTGCACCATTTGGGAATTATTGACGGTTGCTACCGTCAACGTTGTGGTCGAGCCGGAGGAGGAGGACGATTGACTGGAGGGCGAACACGCCGCCAGCACTGAAAGAAGCAAAGCAAGACTTGTCAGTATAGCAATCGCGCGTGCGGTACTCTTCATAGCAGATTTCTCCTTGTTCAAATGCATCGATGCAGTTAGAAAGAGAACGTCTTGTTATCGCAAAAGTGCGGAATTAATGGCGGGGAAATTCTCAACCGCGAGAATATCCAGGGAAAACATACCTCCTTTCTCTTGAGAAATGGTATTGGTTCTGCAATCGAATGGTGCTCTATCGTTAGTGAAACGATTAGCTAATCGTTTCACTAACGATAACATACAAAATTGATGTTTGTCAAGGGTATTAATAACTCTTAGTAAAAGTATTGCACGTTCACGTTGCTTGACAGAAGAACATATCTATGATACGTTCAAGAAAATAGTCGGCATAATGATTCACTCCAAGAGGCGCCTCGTTATGTTCGGAACTGAGAGGAATTCTTATGACGATATCTGCTGACCATTCAGCAACAATTAAAGATGTCGCATCTCATGCTGCTGTCTCTGTCGCAACGGTTTCCGCTGTCATCAATCAAAACAAATATGTCAGTCCCGAACTCGCTCGACGCGTGCATGCAAGTATCGCAGTTTTGGGCTACCAAAGAAACAGTTTTGCGCGCGGTTTAAAGACTCAAGTAAGCCACTGTATAGGACTCATTGTTCCCGACATCATGAATCCATTCTATACAAACATCGCTCGTGGCGTAGAAGATGTCGCGCACGACCACAATTATTCTTTGATTCTTGGTAATACTGACGAAGACCCAGAGAAGGAAAAAAAATATCTTCAACTCTTAGAAAGTAAACAAGCCGATGGCCTCATCATCGCCGTAACGGACCGTAGTTACCCATACTTACAATCGCTTCCCATTCAAAATCTCGCTCTGGTCAGTATTGACCGTTCACTTTTTGATTTAGGCATTGATACCGTCATGACAGAGAATAAAGAGGGTGCACGAACCGCGGTAGAGCATCTGCTCTCGCTTGGTCATCGACGCATTGGTCTGCTGACCGGAGCGCGGGGCATCACGCCAACCGAGGAACGTCTGCTAGGATACACAGAGGCCCTCGAAAAGTATGGTGTCACCATGGACCCTGCCCTGATCGCCACAACGCGTCCACGTGTAGACGGGGGCGAGCGTGGCGCATTGCAATTGCTCAAACGCGAAGACCGACCAACGGCACTATTCATGATGGACGGAACAATGGTCATTGGCGCGCTTCAAGCCCTTACAAAGCTTGGGCTACGGTGTCCAGAAGACGTTGCTCTTGCGTGTTTCGACGATTTCGTGTGGGCATCCGTGATGCACCCTCGTTTGACAGTCGTAGATCAACCGACATATGAGATTGGTCAACAATCGGCTCGTCTCCTCTTTGACCGACTACAAAATCGGGAAAGAGCACCAGTAGAGATACGCTTGCCAACGCAATTGATTGTGCGTGAATCGTCTGGCACTCAGCTACACACTCCTGATTTTGTTGACTAATCTGGTTTTGTCACCACATTCATAACACTACCTCTAAGTGTCACACG
This sequence comes from uncultured Ktedonobacterales bacterium, assembly GCA_964657325.1. Classification (GTDB taxonomy): domain Bacteria; phylum Chloroflexota; class Ktedonobacteria; order Ktedonobacterales; family Ktedonobacteraceae; genus JBBQVS01. The sequence goes on along the minus strand of CAZZVE010000002.1, from coordinate 56,663 downwards.
GCAACATCGTCTCTAAGCGGCTCTCGTTCAGCAAAAGAAACTCGAACCTCTGTCGGCACTACGATTACCTGTACATGCTGCTCTTGTAACGCCTCACAACTCTCGTCCGAGATGCCATCATCCGTAAGCAGCGTATCAACGACATCGAGCGGGGCAAACCGAGCGAGAAAGACGCGCCCTATCTTACTACTATCCATGCATAGGATAATGTTGCGGGAAGATTTGATCATAGCCTGTTTGATTTCGGCATCAGAGAGATAACTGGAAGAGAGACCTTCAGGAATGAGCAAGCCACTGGTCGCAAGAAAGAGCTTATTGATATATACCTCTTGCAGTGTGGCAATGGCTTGAGAACCATAAAAATAATTGGAGCTAGATTGTAGGACGCCTCCGAGCATAATCAATTGATAGAGCTTGTTCTGTGCAACGAGAGCGGCAACAGGCAGAGACTGAGTAACAACAGTTAAGGGAACATCCGGCAAATTTCGAGCAACCTCAAGAGCAGTGCTACCACTATCAATTCCTATAACATCCCCCGCTTCTACAAACAGCTCAGCTGCGCGCTTACCTATCGCTTGCTTGGCAAACAGGTGTTCGTGTGTACGGACATCGAAATGAGGTTCGGTTTGTTCCAATGGGATGAAGCGAGCACCCCCGTGAGTTATCTCTACAATATGCTTTTCATGCAACATATGTAAATCGCGTCGAACAGTCATCGGCGATACGTTAAGCATATTGCTCATTTCCGCAACCGAGCTATAGCCACGTTCTTTGAGCAGAGCAATCAATTGTGTCTGTCTATCAGTCGCATTGTACTGACGTTTTCTCTCCATAAAAAGACTTTCTCACGGTGAAACAGCAACGCTTTGTAACAACAGAGTAACATACTTTGGTACTAAAAGCAATATTTACCATAATATCTCTTGTAATTGACCATTTTTTGTGCTAACGTGTTCAACAGAAGCATTTTTATGTTTCTATTCGCACATTGAACATTGCTTACTGAAAGCGCGCTTATATCTGTTCAATACGTGAATATATTTGCCTGTAGTGCTGTAACACCGATTGGACGTTCTCTATTTAACGAAGGACGATAAGTGGCACTGCTGCCCATCGTTTTCGCCTGAAACAATTTTCTTCTTTGCCGTTAGCTTGACCTATACCAACTCGCCCATAGTACCCATTATTGCACGGCAGGTTTCTATGCACAGAAGCATCGAGTTCAAAGGAGTCCTTATGATGAAGAATGGTCCTTACTTCATGGGAATTGATGGCGGTACGGAAAGTGTGCGCGTTGGCGTATTCGACCAGGAGGGCACACCAATAGGCTTCGCAAGTCGCTCATATGCATTAAGACATCCTCACCCCGGTTGGGCGGAGCAGGACCCGAATGAGTGGTGGTCAGCCCTCGTAGTAGCTGTAAAAGAAGTGATGAGTGAGAACGATATTGCACCTGAAGCGATTGCTGGTATTTCTCTGGATGCGACAACATGTACAGTTGTCGCGGTAGACGCACAGAATCAAGTACTACGGCCAGCAATTCTCTGGATGGATGTGCGTTCGGCACCGCAAGCACGACGTATTGCAGAGACAGGAGATGCGGCACTCAAGTACAACGGCTTCGCCAAAGTTTCCGCTGAATGGATGCCCTGTAAAGCACTCTGGTTAAAGGAAAACGAGCCAGAGGTCTATGCAGCGGCTGAACATATCTGTGAATATGTCGATTGGCTGACCTATCGTCTTACCAGTGAATGGACGGCGAGTGTCAACATTGCCAGCCTGCGATGGTATTATGACCGTGCCAATGGTGGATTTCCAGTAAGCCTCTACCAAGCCATTGGGCTAGAAGACCTGCTCAACAAGTTCCCTCAGAAGATACTGGATATGGGAACAGTAGTGGGTGGCCTTACTCACCAGGTGGCGGAGGAACTTGGCTTACTTCCTGGTATTCCGGTCGCGGAAGGTGGCGGCGATGCGATGGTAGGTACGGTGGGCATGGATGTATTAGAACCAGGGAAGATCGCCCTCATCACAGGCTCATCGCATGCTATTTTCGGTGAGTCGGCGGAGGCCATTTACGGCGCGGGCTTCTTTGGGTCCTTCACCGACGCTGTACTTCGTGGCCTGTATGTCGTGGAGGGCGGGCAAGTTTCTACTGGCTCCATCATCAAATGGTTCCGCGATAACTTCTGTGGTGGACTTGTCGAGGAGGCTCAGAGGCGTGGAATCGGGCTATATGATCTGCTCAACGAGCGCGCCGAGAACATATCAGTGGGGTCCGATGGACTGATCGTGGTGGACCACTGGCAGGGCAATCGTTCTCCCTATACCGATTCTGAAGCACGTGGCATGATTTGGGGACTCACTCTCAAGCACGACACATCACACGTCTACCGCGCTATGATAGAGGGTATCTGCTATGGAACGGAACTCATCTTTCAAACACTCCGTAAGTACGGCTTTCAACCGCAACAGATCGTTGTGAGTGGTGGCCCCCTCAAGAGCAAGTTGTGGATGCAGATACATGCCGACGTGAGCAACCTTCCAATTACCTACACGAGAGTACCCGATGCAGCGGTACTTGGCTCGGCAATACTCGCATCGGTAGCCGCGGGAGTGTATGCAAACATACAGGAAGCTGCTCGTCACATGGTTCATGCTAGCTATCGCATTGAGCCAGACCAGGGACGACACCAGGAATATCAATTCTATGTCGAGAAGTATATCGCTACCTACTACCAGATGCGAGATTTGATGCACGACACCTCTCGCCACGTAGCGGGAAGATAAATTTAACAGAAAACGCGTTTTGCTCTTATCAGGCTCATGTGATATATCATTACGAGGAGGAAAAAGATGCTTGCTGCCGTATTTCAAAAGCCTGGTCAAATGGAGGTAATGGAAGTTGAGACTCCTGAAACTGGACCAGGTGAAGTGCTCGTCAAAGTTGGAGCTAATACGATATGCGGAACTGATGTGCGTATCTTTCGCGGAGAAAAGACGAAAGGCGTGCCGCTACCCACGATCCTGGGCCATGAAGTAGCAGGTCATGTGCAGGAAGTGGGGAGGAATGTGAAAGGATACGAAGTGGGAGCACCGGTAGCGATGGCTCCCGTAATCGCCTGCCATCACTGTTTTTATTGTCAGAATGGTATGGAGAATATTTGCCCCAACCAAAAAATAGTCGGCTACGAAGTGCATGGGGGCTTGAGCGAATATGTACTCATTCCTGCCGATGCGGTAGCAGCCGGAAATCTTTTTGTCGCGCAAAAGGATATCCCTTCGGAATACTTGGCACTCGCCGAACCGTTAGCCTGCTGTGTCAATGGACACCATCGCTCTCGTATACGCCTGAACTCTACCGTGCTGATTATGGGGTCAGGGCCAATTGGCCTGTTTCACCTACAACTCTCTCTCCTGGCGGGTGCGCGAACCGTCATTGTGAGTGACCCTTCGGCTCCTCGTCGTGCGGTCGCTGCCACCTTTGGAGCGCACATCACCGTTGACCCAACCACCGAAGACCTTGGCTCGATAGTGGCAGAGGCTACAGGTGGACTGGGTATGGATTCGGTTATTATTTGCATAGGCGTTCCCTCGCTGGTAAATGACGCCCTTACGATGGCCCGACAGGGAGGATGTATCAATGTCTTCGCTGGCCTGGCTGCGAAAGGGTGGGCCGAGGTCGAAGCTAACCTTATCCACTACAAAGAGCTAGAGGTGACTGGCACAGCAAATTCGCGTCGCGCTGACTATCAGATTGCCCTTCAGCTTATCGAGTCAGGACGCATCAAGGTAGAAGCAATGGTGACGGATCGCTTCCCGCTACGGTCCGTTCATGAAGCGCTGGACAAAGCCGCTAAAGGAGAAGGGATCAAGATAGCAGTGATGCCGTAACTAAAGGGGTAAAGCGATGAATTCTGTAGCACCATCAGACGACATTTGGCTTGGACTTGACGTGGGTACGCAAAGTGTTCGCGCCATTGCAGTGACAAGCACTGGCGAAATACTTGGCGCGAACTCTCAACGTCTCACTAGCCGACGGGATGGACCTCGGCATGAACAGGACCCGGACGACTGGTGGCGCGCGATAGCTGTAGCCTGCCGCGCCGCACTCGCAGACCTCCCTGCACAAGCCATTCGCGGCGTCGCCGTTGATAGTACATCCGGCACGATACTTCTTGTTGACCATTTGGGGCAACCCCTTACACCGGGACTTATGCATGACGACAATCGCGCGGTCAACGAGGCTCGGCGCGTCAATGAGGTCGGGTCGGAGGTGTGGGCGACTCTAGGCTATCAAATGCAGCCTTCCTGGGCACTGCCGAAGTTACTCTGGATGGTGCATGAATACGGACCCATCATACAGCAGGGAGTCAAGGTCGCGCATCAAACGGACTTTATCAATCGGCATCTCGTTGGGCATGAAGTACCAACGGATACAAGTTCATCGCTTAAGATGGGGTACGATTTGATCAAGAACACGTGGCCTCAGGAAGTTTTTGAGCAACTCGAAATCCCTGAAGAAATCCTGCCCCAGGTCGTACTTTCAGGAACACAGATTGGGACGGTCTGCACACAGGCAGCAATGGAGACAGGCATCCCTGCAGGAACGGCGGTAATCGCGGGTATGACAGATAGTTGTGCCGCCCAAATTGGCGCAGGCGCGCTCAGCATAGGCAGTTGGAACTCTGTACTTGGCACAACGCTTGCGTTTAAAGGAGTCACACAGGAGCTTATCCGCGATCCCGCCGGAGTCATGTACTCCCATCGCTCACCTGATGGCGGCTGGCTTCCAGGCGGTGCCTCCGGGTCTGGTGCAAGCATACTCGGTGTATACTTTCCTGATCGTGACCTCGATGCGCTCACTGCCCAGGCAATGGAGCGGGAACCTGCTAGTATTGTTGCCTACCCCCTCGCGTCCTATGGCGAACGCTTCCCTTTCAGTGTACCCACAGCTGAACGGTTCCTTCTGGGGAATCCCACCGACGAGATTGATCTTTATGCAAGTCTATTACAAGGTGTAGCATTTGTCGAAAAGCTAAGTTTTGATTATCTTGACATGCTCGGTGCGCCTATAAATGGTGAACTAAGTCTCACAGGTGGTGGGGCGCGTAGTCGCTATTGGTGTCAACTACGAGCTGATGTGCTTGGACGTCCGGTACGTATTCCAGAGAATGCCGAGGCCGCGCTAGGGATGGCAGTCCTCGCCGCCTCTGTCGGGCGGCGCGTGGCTGATGTTACCAAAGAAATGTCACGTACTCGCGAAGTGATCGACCCACGACCAGATCACATAGGACGCTTCCAGGAGCCGTATGTTCGGTTGATAAATGAACTTGAGCACCGAGGGTGGCTCCCACCAAAGGTTGCGGGACACGCACGAGGGAGAGCCACCCTATGAGGTTTGCAAATTTCAGTTTGTACCTGTTCCTCGAAATGCGCGTCGATACGCTTGTGGACTGATACTCACGAGTTGCTTGAATTGGTCACGGAAGGTTGTTGACGAGCCAAAACCGACGTGACTGGCAATCCACTCAACCGAGTGACTCGTGGTTTCCAGCAAAAGTTGTGCGTGGCGTAAACGGATATGGTGCAACCATTGCATTGGAGTGGTACCAGTCTGCTCGCGGAAGCGTCTGCTGAAAGTGCGAGTACTCATTCTTGCCTGAGTCGCAATATCTTCGAGCGTGAGTTCTCGACATGCATTCTCCTCCATCCAGCGCAACAATGGTTCGAGCGTCATACTCTCTGGAGTAGGGGGTTCATGTATAATGAACTGCGCCTGCCCACCTTCACGTTCCAGAGGCATCACCGCAATCCTAGCAGCATCGGCAGCCACAGCAGAACCATAATCTCGGCGAATCATATGCAGACAAAGATCAAGTCCTGCCGCCGCGCCAGCCGAGGTCAAAATCTGTCCGTTATCGACGAAAAGCACGTTTGCATCGACATGTACTTCTGGATATCGTCGTGCCAACTCGTCTGCCACCACCCAATGAGTTGTTGCATGTAGACCGCCTAGTAGTCCAGTAGCAGCTAGAGTGAAGGCTCCGACACAAATTGACGCGATACGCGCCCCACGTGCTGCTGCGTCGCGCAACGCAACCAACACCTCATCAGAAATCGGTGCCATAGGATCGGCAAGACCTGGCAGAATAATCGTGTCTGCCTCCGCCAGCACATCCAGCCTCCGAGGGACATGCATTGTGAATGGACCCGCATCGATCTCATCAGTGGGCGCACAGACGTATACTTGATAGGCTGCCTGTCCATCTGGCAAACGGATGCGCCCAAATACCTCAATCGGTGTGGACAGATCGAAGGCCAGAACTCCATCCAAAGCGAGAATAGCTATTGTATGCATGATTTTACTATAGCATTCCATTATCTTCTCGACAACCACAAAGCTATTTAAAAGCCAGAGATAAGGGCTAAATGCTCTGAAAACAACTTTTAAATCGCTCTTTGTTGAACATTCTGCTCACCATTTGGCTTAAATCCGTTGATAGATGGCAAGCGAGCCACTTTTCGACACAATACAAGTGTTCTATAGTAGAGAAAACGGCAACCTGTCGTTCTCGTTTGCGAAGCTTTGATGAAAGGATTGAGAGATGCATGCTCAAATTGTACTATTCGATGGTTTTGACCCACTTGATGTTGTTGCACCGTACGAAGTATTGTGGGCGGGAGGTGTTGCAGTTAGTGGAGCATTGACCGTGGAACTAGTTTCGGTAGAAGGACCGCGAGAGGTTGCGGGAGGGTCAGGTGGCCTCATCCTACATGCGACAGGAACTCTGGACCCAGATAACGCTGATCTCATCATCGTACCAGGGGCTGCGGGACCAATTAACCAACCTGAGGGTGGACCAGAAATCGACACCATCCCTATGTTATTGGCGAGGACGATGGAGACAAACCTTCCTGCTTTGATGAGAGAAGCTCTGGACAATCCCAAAGTCCTCGTTGCGACAGTTTGCGGTGGTTCTCTTGCGTTAGCGATGGCAGGTCTGCTCGAAGGTCGTCATGTGGTAACACATCACATGGGTATGGATGTTCTCAGTGCTACAGGTGCCATACCAGTTCGCGCTCGTGTGGTTGATGACGGGAATCTAGTCACTGCTGGTGGAGTCACTTCAGGCTTAGACCTTGGTCTATATCTCCTCGAACGAGAGTTTGGTCCTCGCATAGCCCGCGTTGTGGAGGAAATGTTCGAGTATGAGCGACGTGGAACCGTATGGCAAAACAAGGGACTCGAAGCTGTCGCTATGTAGCAATAGCCTCAATGTATACGAACAAGCGAATGAGAGGAAAGCAATGTCTATTACAGGTTCCCGGAACATTAAAATCTCGACTCCAATTGGCACTCAATCCGTTATCCTTGAACTCACTGAGAGTGGTGATATGATAAAAGGGATAGCGAAGGGCAACGCGGAAACCACGCAACTAATCGACCCAGTTCTCGCTGGCAATCGACTTACCTGGAAGCAGTCGATCACCAAGCCAATGAGGTTAAACCTCACGTTCGACGTAACCATTGACGGGAATACCCTCAGTGGCACGTCGAAGGCAGGCATGTTGCCCACTTCCAAAGTCATCGGTATGCGTGTCGTATAATACAAAGAAGGCAAAAAGGAGCAGTAGCAAATGAGTATTTCCGTTGGATTAGTGGGATACGGCATGTCAGGATCAGTTTTCCACGCACCCTTGATTGAGTATGTGCCAGGACTCGAACTCAAGACCGTTGTATCGTCTAATCCAGTGAAAGTACAGGGAACATATCCTACCGTTACAGTCGTCTCAACACTCGATGCGCTTCTCGCGGACAAAGACATTTCGCTCGTTGTAATCGCAACTCCAAACGAGACGCATTACCCGGTCGCAAAGCAGGCACTTGAGGCTGGCAAACATGTCGTGGTTGATAAACCTTTTGTGATCTCTTCAAGTCAAGCAAACGAACTCATCGCGCTGGCACACACGCACAATGTATTGCTCAGTGTCTATCAGAACCGCCGATGGGACAATGATTTTCTCACTCTCCGTCATCTGCTGGAAACAGGCGTTCTTGGTACTATTTCTACCTATGAAGCGCATTATGACCGCTATCGCCCCATAGTACGAGACCGTTGGAGAGAAAGAGCAGAACCAGGGTCAGGAGTGCTTTACGATCTTGGGTCTCATCTCATCGATCAAGCACTCTACTTATTCGGTCTTCCAGGGACGGTTTGGGCTGATGTCCGAACGCAACGAATCGGTGGGAAGACGGACGATTATTTTCATCTGGTTCTTGGCTATCCACAACAAGCCGTTATCTTGCACTCGAGTTCGCTTGTACGTGCGTCGGGACTCCATTTTCAAGTTCATGGTAGCAAGGGAAGTTTTGTTAAGTACGGTCTTGACCCACAAGAAGACGCCCTCAAAGCAGGGAGGTTGCCAAGTGACTCCACGTGGGGAAGCGATGATGAAGCACTGTATGGAGAACTGACGATGGATGTTGGTGACCTCGCCGTTACAGGCAAGGTCCAAACGCTTCCTGGTCACTATGAGCATTTTTACCAGGGCGTGGTAGAAGCGATCACGCAAGGCAAACCTGTACCCGTCGCGCCAGAAGAGGCCAGAGATACTATTCGTATCATTGAAGCTGCTTTACGTAGCCAGCAGGAACAGCGCACAATCAGCTTGTAGCTAGCCCAACGTACAAGTTTTTGTTAGTCGCGAAAGAAAAGGCTTTAGACCGTATTAACTTTCGACCTCGCGTAGCCAGACGCGCATCTCACCTGGTTCGCGGTTATCCCAGGCATAGTACGGAATCGCGGTGATAGTGCATGATTGCAACACAGGGGGTTGAGACCGATAGAGCATTTCCGTCCAGCTTTCAACCTCCTCAACAAGAGCATTACCATGAATGGCAGTTATGCCGCCAAGCATAGTAGGTTCAAATTGGCTCGTCAACTCTGCTGTCCTTGGCACAACAATGCGATGTAAAGGAACAGTAGTATCTGCACCTTCGAGGCAATAGACGAGAGGACCGCGTTGGAGGGCAACGCACCCTGCATCCCAGCGAACCTGAGGATGCGCGTATATACGCTCAATTGGCATTGCTAGTTCGAGTTCTATCCTGTCATCGGTTTGCCACATTCGTTCCACTCGAACATAGCCCTGTTCCAAGTGGCTAGCAATATCAAACTCATCTCCGTTCACTCTCAGCTGTGCCTTCCTGCACCAGCCTGGAATACGCAATCTCAGCCCAAACTTCGTTGGCGTATCCATAGTAAGTCGTAGGGTGATAGTATTATTCCAGGGATAAGTCGTCTCCTGGCGTAGAGTCACGTCATTATTCCCTATGACCACCTGAGCTGTACTTTGAATGTAAAGATGCACAGCAAGGTCTGTATCGTTCACAGCATAAATATATTGTCCCAGAGACGCGAGGAGTCGTGCGATATTCGGCGGACAACACGAGACAAAAAACCATTGCTCTCGGTGATGCATACCCCTACTAGCCAGAGGATTTTCATAGAAAAACTTCCGTCCGTCAAGCGAAACACCGCTCAAGACGCCGTTGTAGAGAGCACGTTCTAGCATGTCAGCATAGAGTGTATTGCAATCAAGTTGCAGCATGCGATGGTTCCAAAAGACGAAGCCAATTGCCGCGCATGTCTCCGCATAAGCAGTTTCGTTCGGCAGGTCATAGTCCGCTGTAAACCCTTCATTGTGCTGTGAGGGTCCAAGACCACCTGTGATATACATACGAGTCGCGCAGAGATTGGTCCAAAGACGCTGATCGGCATCAAACAAGCTTTGATCACGTAGTTCACGCGCGAGATCCGCCATAGCACTGTAGAGGTACATGGCCCGAACTGCATGACCAACAACTGTATGTTGTTCGCGCACAGGCATATGCGATTGAGAGTATTCGTGCGTCTTGTGCTGATAGTCTACAGGATTGTCACCACGTATGCGCGCCTCTTCATCAAAATACTGCGGTTGCCGCCCGCGCTCGTTTACAAAATACTGACCTAAATGCAGATATCGCTGCTCTCCTGTGACCCGATACAGTTTTACTAGCGCGAGTTCAATCTCTTCATGTCCAGGATAGCCATGTTTCTTTCCTGGCGCAGTACCAAAGACCGTTTCGATGTAGTCTGCATAGCGACACATTGTGTCTAATAGAGTACGCTTCCCTGTAGCCTGGAAGTGAGCCACTGCCGCTTCGATCAAATGACCAGCACAATATAGCTCGTGCCAATCCCGTAGATTCGTCCAGCGTTTCTCCGGTTCAACAACAGTGAAGTAGCTATTGAGGTAGCCATCAGGCTGCTGGGCTGCCACAATAAGACGCACAACTTCATCGACCTGTGCATCCATTGCTGCATCGTAATGAGTAGCGAGACTATAACTCGCAGCCTCAATCCATTTAGCAACATCCGAATCCCAGAAGATATGAGGTACAGGCTCCATTCCTGGTTTCCAAGTTAGCCGTAAAGCGTCGATACGGCCTGTTTGCTCACAAAAGGAGTACACTTGAGGCAACGTGTTTTCGCGGTTGACCTGGATATGCGGCGTCCAAAACGGGTCGTCGATAATCACGGCTTTCCATGAAATCGGTGTCCATGTGGAACTCAGTTGTTTCGTTGACGTATGCAAAGAATTTCCCTTCGACTCATAAACGCGTATCCAATGCTGACTCGGTTGATGCAGGAACCTGGGCAGTCTCTCGTCGTACAACTGGAGCAACCTTGGTTCCAAACAACTCAATGGCATGCAGTACCTGACGATGAGGCATCGCGCCGACACTTGACTGCATCAAGAAACGCTGATGTCCGAATATTTTGTGCTGAACGAGAATCTTTTCTGTAACTTCCTCAGGACTCCCAATCACAAGCGCGCCTCGTGGTGAACTTGACGCATCGTAGTCTCGTCGGCTCATCTTGGACCAGCCTCGCTCTACTCCTAGCTTGTTCATCATCGCCATATAGAAAGGCGCATGCTCGTCTCTCGCCTCTTGCGACGTGTCTGCTACATAACCATGCGAGTTAATACCCACAGGTAATGCTACAGCATTATGTCCGCTACGCTGAGCCGCATCACGATAGAGCTTGAGCAATGGCGCAAAGCGTGCTGGCTCCCCTCCAATGATTGCGAGTGCCAGGGGCAAACCAAGCATTCCCGCACGCACCACCGAGGTAGGAGTGCCACCGACAGCGACCCAGATCGGCAATGGGTTCTGAACAGGACGTGGATACACACCGAGTTCATCAAGGGCAGGACGATGCTGACCAGACCAAGTGACGCGCTCCTCCTCACGAAGTCGAAGCAGCAGATCAAGCTTCTCGGCAAACAACTGTTCATAGTCATCAAGGTCATAGCCGAAGAGTGGGAACGACTCGATGAACGAACCGCGACCAGCCATGATCTCTGCACGCCCGCCTGAGAGCAAATCGAGAGTAGAAAACTGCTGAAACACTCGGACCGGATCGTCCGAACTCAAGACTGTAACCGCGCTCGTCAAACGAATTTTGCGTGTGCGCTCAGCGGCTGCCGCTAGTACCATTGCTGGCACTGAGGCCGCGTATTCGGAGCGATGATGCTCTCCAACCCCGAAGACATCCAGACCTACCTGGTCAGCCAGTTCAATCTCTTCGAGGAGATTGCGTAAACGTTGAGCAGGACTAATTGTCTCACCCGTCTGCGGGGAAGCCATCACATCCGCAAATGTATAGAAACCAAGTTCCATCATGAACTCCTTGCGACATTGCATATGGTGAAAGTATATACCATACACAGTGCTGTCCGCACGTGTAAAACAGCAGAGAGGGAAACGTGCCTCTATTGTCACTAATTATTAGTACGTTACTTACTATAGTATTGTATGCATGAAGAGCAGTAATCGTCAAGTAAGTGGTGCTTCAAAGCTAGATACGGTATACTTTTCAGAGATAAGCAATGTAGGCAGTTGATAGTCATGTCTTTTTTTAAGCAGTGAGGTCAAGAAATGACAGAGGTAGAGCAGCAACATACGAAAGCATTAGTCCTGGGCGGAGGCGGTACTACTGGTATCGCCTGGGAAATGGGTATTCTTCTCGGACTTTATGATGGAGGCATTAAGGTGATCGACGCGGAACTGGTCGTGGGAACGTCAGCTGGGTCAGTTGTAGGTGCACAAATCACGAGTGGTTTCAGCCTTGAAAACCTCTACGCACGCCAGTTGCAACCGCTTGAGGAGACGAAAGAACAGGTTGTACAATTTGACATGAACGAGCTTATGCACGTGTTCGCAGCCGGAAGTGGAGCACCAGATGCTCAAACAGCACGAGCACTTATCGGAGCAGCAGCACTTGCCGTGAAGACCATGCCTGAGAAAGAACGCTTGGACATCATTGCGTCCCGACTACCTGTTCAGGAATGGCCGACTCAACAACGACTCGTTATTACAACCGTTGATGCCCACACGGGAGAATGGGTCCAGTTTGACCGCGATGCAGGCGTCCCCTTAGCACAAGCCGTCTCAGCGAGCTGCGCCGTTCCCGGTGTCTATCCTCCCGTCACTATCGGAAGTCATCGCTATATCGATGGCGGTGTCCGTTCGGGAACCAACGCTGATATCGCAAAAGGATACCAGCGTGTGCTTATCCTGAGGGCTGAAACGCTTGACTTCTCGGCAGTAGACTCACAGCAGAAGACTCCTGTTGTGAAATTTGAAGATGAACTGGCTGAACTCGAACGAACTGGCTCTCAAGTCCTGGTGATTACACCAGACGAAGCGTCAGCAGTCGCTAGAGGACCGAACGCACTTGATGCCAGCCGACGTGCCATTTCAGCTCAAGCGGGCCGTGAGCAGGGTCGTTTGCTTGCCGAGAGCGTCAAGCACTTTTGGGAAGAGTAACCTATCCCAAACGGAGCGACACGCGATGATATAGGACTTAATTCAGGATGCCATGCTAAGCTACAAAAGTATGCGCAGGCGGGGAAAGGATATTCTTTCTCCGCTCACCTTCTCATCCTCTATCTCGTTGTGAGTATCCTCACTGCTCATGCGAATGGGGAATTTGTCCCGGAACGAGCGGTGTTAGCTGCTCAATATCATAGCGTTTTCTCATCTCAGCAATGACACCGGGATCAGGTGGCCCACCTCTCCGCAAAATAGCGAGGAGTTCCTCAAAGTACTTCTCATGGCCTACAGGCGAAGCCTGAAAGAGCATCCGAGCGGATGTCTTTCCGAAATTTGCGAATGCGTGAGGGCAACCGGGCGGCACAAACATCATGCTTCCTGGGCCTCCATGGAATACTTGAGCACCTGTATGTGATTGCCAATTCCGCCAATTTCCATCAGTCCTCACTAAAGGTTCAAAGGCAAAGAGATCAAGTTCACCTTCAAGAATATAAAACAGTTCCTCCTGATGCCCATGCACATGAGCACCCACGTCGTATCCTGGATGGACAACTATCTCAAAACTAGAGGTGGTTGCTGACTGTTCGGCTGTCACCTTAAACGTAATCTCCGTTCCGCCTGCCGCGAAGGTTTTGCCCTGCCCACGTGGGATAACAAGCCCATCACTCATAGCATACCCTCCTGATTGCGCTCTCATCAAACATGATCACGCAGAATATAAAGATTATAAGAAATTCATGTGCTACGTCACTGGTGTTTCGAGTTGACCGAGGTCCTCGATTTCTACGACCATCGTATCTCCTGAGTGCAGATATTCCGGTGGACGTTTGCCATGTCCAACTCCGGCTGGTGTCCCTGTCGCAATCACATCTCCAGGCTCCAATGTCATAATTGAGGCCAAGTGCTCTATAATTTCCCGTACAGAAAAGACCATATTCGCAGTATTCGAGTTCTGCTTGATCTGTCCATTGACACTCAGTGTCATGGAAAGACGTTGCGGATCGGCGACAAAAGCAGCAGGAGTGATGAGTGGACCCATTGGGGCAAAGCCATCAAAAGCTTTCTGCATGATCCAATCAATTCCCAATGGTGGTGCCTCAGCAATCCAGTCACGTGCAGACACGTCATTGAGAAGACTGTAGCCTGCAACACATGCCATCACGTCCTCTCCCCGTACATGATGTGCTTTTTGACCGATCACGACTGCTAATTCTGCTTCCCAGTCAACCATTTTTGCCTGCTCTGGAAGCTGAACAGACGTGCCTGAACCGATCAGCGTGGTTGTCGCGGGCTTCAAGAAGCTATAGGGATACTTGGGACGCTGAGTGACTCCCATCTCGGCGATGTGGTCTTGATAGTTCGTTCCAATACAAATTAGTTTGCGTGGATACAGCAATGGAGCGAGCCAGTGTAACTCGTCTTGACGCAAAGCACCAGAAATTTCTTGTGCGGCACCATCGGTAAAGACAGTATTCACAACCTGCGCAAGTTTCTCGTTCCAATAAGGCCAGTCTTCTACCACTTCTAGCAATGAAGCAGGGAGTTCACGCATATCGAGAGAAAGTGAAGTATTTGCTTTCGCGTTCTGTACAAGACTCTCCAAGTCAAAAAACTTCTCTTGAGACGCGAGAATAATGCTTTGTTTATTAGAAACGAGAGCAGTACCTAACTGATATTTTATACTCATCTATATTCTCCACTCTTGTTGAGACGATATCTACCCCTACTAACGCGACCCAAGCATATTCTCAAGAAACGAGTACATGGCTGCGACATCCTTTTTCCCTAACCCAGACGAGATCGCATCCTCATAATACTGTGCTGCTTTATCGAGCATCGGTGTTGGACAATCCACAGCATCCGCAAGCCCATTGATGACACCGATACACTCCTCCATCTGAAGAATCGTGCTTAACGCGGGTTCATAACGATGCTCAGCCATCATCGATGCTCGCGCCACAAACTGAGATGAACTTGCTACACTCGGACTGATAACCTGTATGACCATCGCTGGGTCGAGTCCCGCTTTCGTGCTGAGTGTCATCGCTTCCGCGGCGGCAAGTACATGAATACCCACCAAGAGATTGGCGACACATTTCATCTTGGTTCCAGCACCAAAGTCGCCCAGGTAAAAAATTGTGCTGGTAAAGCCCTCAAATACTGGCTTGCATTGCTCAAAGAGATGCTTTTCGCCACTAGCAAAGAGCAGCGTCTTTCTGCTCAGAACCTGCGGTGGAATACCACTAATGGGACAGTCGAGCATATGTGCTTCCGCCTGCTCAAGCGAATGGCGCGCCTCCTCTTTGGCTTGTATCGAAAGCATACTAATATCGACAACAATCAGCCCGGAATGAGCACCGTGAATAAGTCCATGTTCGCCCGAAACCGCTTCAAGTAACGCACGGTCTTCTGGAAGACAGGTAATCACAACATCGCATTGTTGAGCAACCTCCTCACAAGAATGTGCAGGTGTCCCTCCCATCGTGATGAAATCGTCGATCATATGGCGGCGATACCCGATGACCGTAAAGCCATGTTCGAGCAAGTTTGCGGCAATAGGCAAGCCCATTTTTCCTAAACCAATGATACCGACAGCCTTCTTCATTTTCCTGTCTCCTCTCTCGCCTCGGCTGTGAAGCAAGCACATATACGATACATAATGCTCTATTACTCGATAGAATAGCTGCCGTCGGAGTAGTGTAGAGTGAGCGTGTAACTGCCCTCGTTGAGTTGCCATTCCCGTATCTCAAAGGTGCGCATACCAGAGATGTTGAAGGGGTCTTGCTCGGCGGTTGCTTTCGCCTCTTCCAGTGAGGATGCGCGAAGAATGGTCATCCCGCTTCCAGGAGCGACCTGTTCGCCTGCAATAAATGGGCCAGATGCAAACAAAACGCCCTTTTTCTCTAAACCAATCATATAGTTGAAATGTTCTGGAAGGAGTGTAGCAAGTTCGCTTGCGGGTTTGAGGGGCGTGGTCAGTACGACATAGAGCCGTTTCTGAAGCATACGGGCACTCAACGCGTTTGCCTTTTCCTGTAATTCAGACATGATTGCTCTCCTGAGATAGTATGGCGAGGAAATCAGTAAAGCACTGCACACGTCTGGTACGGACGCTTATAATGGAAGCGTTTGTACCAGATGTGTTTAATAGTCCATGAACATAAATTCTGGTGATGGCAAAGTTCCCCAGTGATTGGTTGCGTCCAGACCGTCTTTCCACACCTTTGGTTTTTGTGGAAATTCTTCATGCCAAGGCCGAGGTTCAAAGTATCCTAACTCTTCGTTCAGGATAATATCTAACTCGGTGAAAAGCTCGACAAATTGTCCATCTGGGTCACGATGATAGGTAAAGATGTTGTGTCCCGCACCGTGACGACCCGGTCCCCAGACTAATGGAATATGCTGATTGTAGAGATGATCGCAGGCGCGTTGCACATGTGCCCAGTCTTTGAGTTGGAAGGCGATGTGATGCATCTTCTGATACTTGGTTCGCAAGAAATTCATGGTGTGGTGGTCGGGACCACTACGCATAAAGACGAAGAAATCTTCGATCCAGTCCGACACACGAAAACCCAGGACGTTCTGATAAAAATCCGCACATTTCTGAACATCGTGTACAGCCATAGCAATATGGCCTAATTTCTCAGGAACGATGCCCACTTCTGAAAAGGGGGTGTGTACTTGATCCATTGTAGTGTAGAGATGAAGTGTTGTGCCCTCTGGGTCTGTGAATTGGAGTTGTTCGGCGACACCCGGTTGTGCATCCGATTGTGTCTCAACTGTGATCCCTTGACTCTGCAATTGAGTGGCTGCGTCCCTAAGTGTTTGCCCACCTCCGATTTGAAAGCCAATATGACGGATACCTTGCTCTTTGGCGGGATAGAGGACGATGGTGTGATGGTCGAGCACGTTCCGCAGATACGCGGCTCCATCGCTACTTCGTTCCACAAGAGTAAAACCGATAACATTCGTGTAGTACGCAAGCATGGCTTCTACATCAGGGGTGTTAAAGCCTGCATAGCCCAATTTCGCAATCTGCATCCTCGTAATGTCCTTTCCTCTGGTCTTTGAGGAGTAATTTCACAACGTTCATCATTGAGATACCTTATCAGGCGTCCAGAGTGGCTCCTGCTTTTGTTCGTAGAGTTTGCCATGAGGGAAACTGACAAGTTCAAACATCGACCCCCAGGGCGATTGGAAATGCACAAAGGCTGAGCCTTCGCCTGCCTCCGGTCCAACACCATCCTTGATAGGACCAAGCAATTTGACCCCTTTGCTCTTCAGGTAGGTTACAGCACCCTCCATATCATCGACATAGAATGCAACATGATGCCCATCATAATCGCTAAACTTGGGCAGAGTCTTGTTCTGATCGGGCGATTTGAACGTCAACAGTTCAAAGTGGGCACCATTCGCACAACGCAAAATACGAATTTCGGGTATTTCAGCTCTTGGATGAACGTCAAGATTTTCGGTCATCCAGTTGCCTGCTGAGTCCATGAACGGTCCGATTGAGTAATACACTTCGCAGCCGAGTACATCCACGAAGAAGTTAGTCGCCTCCTCAAGATCAGGTACCGTCAGCGCGATATGGTCAACGCCACGCATCCCTGGTATACCACCTCTCATAGGTGGAGCTATCTGCTCTACATTGTCAGATACCATGTTGCTTCCTCCTTGTGCATAATCCGATACAATAAAACGTGATTGATAAGTAAGTTATTCGACTTCTTATTGCGTCATGCTTCCGTCTCACAACGCAAAGACTTGACGAAACATGAAATATCTTGTATAAAAACTTTAACATAGAAATTTTTGATTGTCAATATTCTCAAATGAAGATTTATTACCCTTAAATATCTACTCCTCTAAATGGAGAGCACACATATGGTAAACTACACATACGTAAGCAGAGGTTGCACAATGATGCTATTTATACTATACTTTTCTTCAATATCAGACAGTTATATATGAAAGGAAATATGGGAACACACTACAAAGGAAATCGTGATGAGATACGCGCCATCGATGCCTATATTAAATTGCAGAGATCGGCTGAGTCATCATCAGCACGAGCAACACGGCACCTCGTCTCCGCAGGCTTAACCTTTAGTCAATATGGAGTGCTTGATATTCTCTTTCATCTGGGTCCACTCCCTCTCGGGCAGATCGCGGAGAAAATTCTGAAAAGCGAGGGCAACATGACGACAGTTGTTGATAACCTTGAACGGCGAGGATTGGTGAAGCGTGAGCGGAATGAAAGAGATCGTCGCGTCGTCACGTTATCGTTGACCGGAGCAGGACAACGTGTCATCGAGGAAGTTCTTCCACAACATATTCAAGCTATTCTTGAGGAAATGAGTATCTTGACGCCGGATGAACAAGAAACATTGAGTCGTCTTTGTCGTAAAATTGGCAAGCAAGAACAGTGTGCGGACGATCAGCAAATACTCATAGGAGAGTTGAAAGAGCAAAAAGTAGGGTAAGAGCTGTTCATTCGCGCACTATGCTAAAAAAGGATCAGAGGAACCTGTGTCGCCAATTTCTCAGCAAGGACAACGGCGTCCTCCATACCCATTGTAGCTCCCTAGCCTATATGCGCCATCATTGCACGTGCAGCATCACTAATGAAGACGACATTCGGAAAAATTAGGGAGCTATTCTATTGAATGTTCATTCAAAATATGGTAGTCTTTATATACCGACAATTTCGACAGCTTCAGGATGACTGACGACAGCTATCATGTACCAAGTGCAAAGAAGGACGAGAGTACACATGGTCGCTAAAACTGCTCGCGGTATTCGCCGCGAGGAAATTATCGCCGCTGCAGATGATCTCTTTAGCCGCAAGGGATTTCACGGGACCTCAGTACCCGATATCGCTCGTGCCGCGGGAATCAGCACAGGACTCATTTACTACGTCTTCCCCAGCAAAGATGATATTCTGCTCGCCTGTTGTGAAAAGACCGCGCTTATCCATCTTGACCTCTTCAAACAAGGGACTGATATTGCCAATCCCCTCGAACGCTTCGATTTTATCGTGCGCGAACTCTACAAAGACCTGGACCGTGGCTCAAAAGGCGTCCTGATTACCTACCGCGATAGTTCCACTCTGCCACGCGAGGTGCGCCATCGCATCCTTGAGATGATTAAGCATCTGGATACTCAATTCCTGGCACTTTTTCAGGAAGGACAGCGTAAGGGCGTCTTTCGCCCCGATATCCTGGAACCTCGTGTATTAGCCGCAAACGTACTCGGTCTCGGACACCTATGGGCACTTCAGAAAACCTGGCACTTTTTACCCTCCATTGATCTGGAAACCTACACATCTGTTCAACTCGACTACTTTCATGCACAATTATTATCTCTGTAGATGTCGATAACTCTTTAGTATTTTTTCAGGCAGAACGAGAGAACTGAGTAGTCTCCCTCAAGCTACCTGGAATTCCGGTCAGCAAGCACTGCAAAGGAGCACCATCGTGGATTTTAGCTTGAACGAAGAACAAAAAATGGTTCAGCAGACTGTCCGTGAGTTTGTAAACAGAGAATTGCTTCCATTGGAGGGCGATGTCCTACGCAACGAACGCGAAGGGCGTCCGGCTCTCGAACGCGAGAAAATTCGGGAGTTACAGCAGAAAGCTAAAGATCAAGGCTTCTGGGGCATTAACACTCCTGAAGAGTATGGCGGGGCTAATCTTGGTCCAATCATGGGCGCAATCATCGCGATGGAGATATCGCGCACATTTGTGCCATTCAATTTCGGTGGGAATGCTGACAATATTCTCTATTACTGCAACGAGGAGCAGAAAAACCGCTATCTCATTCCAACAATCAATGGAGATCGCCGCTCCTGCTTTGCGCTCACTGAGCCAGGAGCAGGTTCGGACGCGGCGAACATCAAGATGCGCGCGGAAAAAGATGGCGATCATTATGTGCTGAACGGGGAAAAAATCTTTATCACAGGCGGTAACGAGGCTGATTTCGCTATGGTCTTTGCGGTAACCGATGCGGTGAAAGGCGGACACGGTGGCGTAACCTGCTTCCTGGTGGACCGCGAGATGGGTTGGACATCTAGCTATATTCATACAATGGGTGATTGGGGGCCTGCTTCGCTGTATTTCGAGAACGTGCGTGTACCCGAAAAGAACATCCTGGGTGAATTGCACAACGGCTTCAATTTAGGAATGCAATGGATTGGAGCGGGCCGATGGCGTATTCCTGCTGGTGCGATTGGCACCGCTGAACGTGCATTGCAAATGGCGATTGAGTATGCCAAGCAACGTGTCTCGATGGGTCATCCCATTGCAGAATATCAAGCCATTCAGTGGATGATCGCAGACTCCTATGTAGAAATTGAGTCTACACGCTGGCTCGTGCTCTATGCGGCTTGGCTGGCTGAGAATGGCAAGGACGGACGCCACGCCTCTTCGGTAGCTAAACTCCACGGTGCTGAAATGGCGAACCATGTGATCGACCGCGTGATGCAGATTTTTGGCGGTATGGGATATACGAAAGAACTGCCTATCGAACGTTGGTATCGCCTGGTTCGTCTATACCGCATTTTTGAAGGCACCGACGAAATTCAGCGTTACATCATCTCACGCAACCTTTTGCGCGGTCATATAAAGGTGGGGGAGGCACTCTAATGGCGCGTCTCCGAGCAGCGATTGTGGGTGTAGCCGAGTCTGATCTCGGTCGCACCCCCGATAAAACGGTGCTGCAACTTCAGCATCAAGCAGCACGAACCGCACTTGCCGACGCGGGACTTAGTTTTGACGATGTGGACGCGCTCTTCTGCGCGGGCGGCTGGGCTTGGTCCCCTAATTTGATGTTGGCTGAATATCTTGGCATCACGCCCAAATATACCGACTCGACAAACATCGGGGGTTCGTCCTTCGAGGCCCATCTTGGACACGCGGTAGCAGGTATCGAGGCAGGGCTATTTGAGGTCGCGCTGATCACCTATGGCAGCACTCAGCGTTCCGACCGTTCGCGTGGACGCGGCGGCTTTACTTATAAGCTAACAGAACAGTTCGAGGCACCTTTTGGTCTGCCAACTCCAGTGGGTGCCTACGCGCTCGCGGCGACACGCCATATGTACAAGTATGGCACAACAAGTGAGCAACTGGCAGAGGTCGCGGTGGCGACACGCAAGTGGGCTACGATGAACGAAAAGGCGATGATGCGTGACCCGATTACTATCGAGGATGTGCTGAATTCACGCTGGGTTTCCGAGCCTTTGCACTTGCTAGACTGTTGTCTAGTGACAGATGGAGGCGGTGCTGTCGTCGTGACTACCGCCGAACGAGCACGCGATTTACAACATACACCTATCTGGGTGCTTGGACACGGCGAGGCTCACACGCACAATACGATTATGAATATGCCCGATCTCGCTACTCATCAAGCAGCTGTGGCTTCGGGACGGAATGCTTTCGCTATGGCTTGTTTGACTCCGGCTGATATCGACGTAGCCGAAATCTACGATTCGTTTACTATCACCGTCGTGATGACGCTGGAAGCTTTAGGTTTCTGTGAACGCGGTGAGGGCGGTTCGTTCGTCAGTGGACAGCGCACGGCTCCTGGCGGTCCATTTCCAATGAATACGAATGGCGGCGGACTCTCCTACTGCCATCCAGGTATGTATGGCATTTTCCTGCTCATCGAGGCGACACGACAATTGCGCGGTGAGTGTGGTCCTCGTCAGGTAGAAGGCGCACGTATCGCGCTTGCCCACGGAACTGGTGGTGTTCTCTCATCGGGGGCTACCGTTATTTTGGGAAAGGACTGATGCACTATGCCAGAACACATTCCAGCTTCTATGATTCAGCAGGATAGCGACTCGCGTCCCTACTGGGAAGGTCTGACACAGGGAGAATTGCGTATTCAACGCTGCAATGCTTGCTCAGAGGCGGTATTCTATCCACGTTCGATCTGCCCACATTGTCACGCGGACTCACTCTCGTGGATTGTGACAAGCGGCAAGGGAGTCATCTACTCGTACACAGTCGCCCATCAGGGCTTTGGCCCATTCGCGTCAGACGTACCCTTTGTTATCGCTATTGTCGAGCTAGAAGAGGGCGTACGCATGATGTCACGTATTGTGAATGCTCCACGCGAACGCATTGTGGTTGGTGCCGAGGTAAGCGTGACATTCGAGAGTGTCGGCGAAGACTTAACACTAGCATATTTTCGTCTGGTTGAGTAAAACGCTCGTAGCTCAGTTCTCTTACAATGGTGTTCGAGATATGTTTATGCGAGGTACAAGAGATGATGCAGTCTCAGCATGTAACACCAGAGCAACTTCGGCAATTTTTTTGCCCACGAAGTATTGCTCTGGTAGGAGCAACCGACAATTCGCGCTGGTCCATCTATACCTACGAAAATTTAAAAAATTATAGCTTCCCCGGCGCGATCTACCTGGTGAACCCAAACCGTGAGATTGTGCATGGACAGCAGGCGTATAAAACGTTGCGTGCTCTCCCCGAAGCAGTTGATTTGGCGTTCGTGATGGTCTCGACGCCGCATGTCCTCTCGATCATACAGGAGGCCGCGGAACTAGGCACGAAAAACTTTGTGATTCTGACTTCCGGCTTTAGTGAAATAGGGGAAGAAGGCACGAGGCTTGAACGCGAAATCCTCACATTCGCGCAAAATCACGGACTAACGCTACTCGGTCCAAACGGGAACGGTTTTATCAACATCACTAACCGAATTACGCCTTATGGCTTACCCATTATGCCGCCACTCAAGTCTGGTCCAGTAGGCGTGGTTCTGCAAAGTGGCGCCTTAGCGAGCGCGGTTCTCTCCTACGCTCAGGGGCATGGCATCGGCCTGAGTCTTCTGGTAGCGATGGGTAACGAGACTATGATTTCGGTGACGGATGTAGTAGACTATCTGCTTGAGGAAGAGTCTACGCAGTCTGTCGCCCTTTTCCTTGAGAGCATTCGTCATCCTGAAGAACTGCGCCGCGTAGCTGAGAAAGCTCGCTCGCTGCGCAAAACCATCGTGGCACTGAAGATTGGGAGTAGCGAAGCCAGTTCGCGCACCGCCATGGCTCACACGGGAGCACTCGTGGGCAACAATGCTGTAAATGACGCCGCGCTGCGTCAACTTGGCATTATCCGCGTCAATTCACTGGAAGACCTGCTGACTACTGCTGGTCTAGCCGGGTACACTGCTCCACTACCAGGACGCAGAATGGGCGTGGTGACGCCTTCGGGCGGTGCATGTGATATTATCTCGGACTTGGCGGAAGAGGTTGGTCTGGTGCTACCAGATTTCGCACCGGAGACAACTACAAAACTACAAGCTATTCTGCCAGCCTTTTCAACCTGCCATAATCCGCTTGATGTGACTGGCTACGTAGTCGTAGACTCGTCGATTCAACAGCGTTCGCTAGAGGTGGTGGTCAACGATCCCAACATAGATTTTGTGCTAAACCTGACAGCTACAGAAGGTGGACGCGAACCAACGCCGGAAATGTTGGCACTGATGCTACCCACATACGATAATCTCAACAGTGTTATTCGTAAGTCGCCGCGCCCGGTTCTGCTGACCTCTAACACGTGCATGGACCTTTCGCCTATGGCACGATTGGTCGTGGAGCGCACAGGTCTCCACTGGACCGCAGGCATGGAACATGGCATACGAGCCATTGGTCGCTTCCTCTGGTGGTCCGAGTTCATCAATTCCACATCTGCTAAAGCGGAGACAGAAACGTCGCCAACGCTCCCTCACAATCATTCGTTCAAAGGGAACTGGTCTGAAGCTCAGGCACGTGCACTACTGAAACAAGCCAGCATTCCCATGATCCCTGCCATACTCGCGGCATCTGTTGATGAAGCAGCACAAGCCGCGCACGAAGTCGGTCTGCCTGTAGTGCTCAAGATTCAGTCGCCAGACTTGCCCCACAAAAGTGATGTGGGTGGTGTCGCGCTCAATGTAGGCAGCGAAGAGGCAGTGCGCGAGGAATTTGCGACAATGCTGACACGCGTGCGAACAAGGCAGCCAAACGCCGAAGTCGAAGGTATTCTGATTAGCCCAATGCGTCCGTCGGGTATTGAATTGCTGGTTGGCGTGATACGCGATGATCTATGGGGATTGGTGCTTACTGTAGGTCTCGGCGGCGTCTGGACCGAAATTTTGAATGACACGGCAGTACGCATCTTGCCAGTACGATACGACGAAATTGAGAAGATGCTCGGCGAATTGCGTGGCGCATCTGTGCTACATGGCGCACGTGGACGGGAAGGCGTGGATTTCCAGGCAGTGGGCGAGGTCATCTATCGTGTCAGTACGCTCGCACTCGCACTCGGTCCACAACTGAACGCGCTGGAAATCAATCCGTTGTTGGTCAAGGGTTCCCATGTCGAAGCACTTGATGTACTGGTAAACTGGCTGAAATAA
>CAZZVE010000002.1:0-32268 GCA_964657325.1 uncultured Ktedonobacterales bacterium | reverse complement strand
TGAACTTGTTAGTACACAGTAGTACTAGCTAACGGGTATCAAGGAGGTTTCTCATGAACAGCACTCTGCAAATCGGAGCTGGACACCGCTTTCTGGAGCATTATCCTACCAACGGCTGGCGCATCTGGTATCTCGCTCTAGCTGTCATCGCCACCATCATGCTTTACTACGAGTCATATGTTCTTTCCTCTGTAGCACCTCTCATTTTAGTATCGTTTAAACTCAGCGTCTCCACTTATACATTCATCTTGCTTCTCAGCAACTTGATTGGAGCCATCTCCGCCATCTTCGGTAGCCTATCGGACCGTATAGGACGCAGCAACCTCATCGTTTATGGTCTGCTTATCACTGGTGTTGGAACTATCATCATGTCGTTTCTGAATGTATTCTGGCTGTTCTTACTGGGTATCTGTGTATTAGGCTTTGTCGAAGGGATCATCCTGGTCGCCACACCTGCGCTAGTACGTGACTTCTCGCCTCGCTTCGGACGTGCGCTCGCGATGGGCTTCTGGACTGTCGGCCCCGTAGGGGGCAGCGTCCTGGCAACTACGGTAGCTAGTCGAACACTTACAACGTACGGTACCTGGCAGTCTCAGTACGTTATTGCCGGCATTGTGGGCGTTGTTATCTCTATCGTGTGCTTTCTCTTCCTGCGTGAACTCTCACCAGGAATGCGCGATCAAGTGATGAACACTCTACAGGAAAAAGCCACTATCGAGAGTCGCGCGAACACTATTGATGTCGAAAAGGCGATAGAGCATCCGTGGCGACAAATGCTCAATCCTCGCTTAATCGTCAGTGCCTTCGGTATCAGTGTCTATCTGCTTATCTACTATGCCGCGGTAGGCTTCTTCCCACTCTATCTGGTCAGTATCTTCAAATTCACCATCGCTGAGGCAAATGGACTTGTCAGCATCTTTTGGCTTGTCAACGTGGTTGCCGCGATCCTGATTGGCTTCATCTCTGATAAGACGCTCGTGCGCAAGCCCTACATGCTCGGCGGTTGTATCGCAACAATTATCGTTACCATCCTCTTCATCAGCAGAATTGGCGTACCCACCAGTAGTGGGTTGATAACTGTTTTCCTTAGTCTGTTCGGTATCACGATGGCTGTTGGCTATGTGACCTGGATGGCTGCCTACACGGAAACCATTGAAGACATCAACCCGGCACTCATCGGAACTGGCATGGCGGTTGAAGGTTTTATTCTGCGTATGGTTGTCGTGCTCTCAACGCTAGCCTTCTCGTTCGTTGTAACCAACGCCCAGAATGGCTCACAGTGGGCCACATGGTGGTGGGTTTGCATCGGCGGTCTGGTCGTCTTCTTCCCCACAATCTTCGTGGTCTCAGGCTATTGGAGTACAAGGCGTACTCGTGTGGCAACCCAGGAGCGTGTAGGAAGCATTGAAACAGCATAGTTTATTCAAGCTTTAAACGCTAACTTCTATCCGACGCTCTCCTACACATTGTATTCACAACTGAGTAGGATGTGTACGAGAGCAACTCAAACTTTTGAGCCACCATACATAGTTCTTTTAGTAACACAGCCGTTGTATCAACTACACCTTATCGAGCAAACTATCACCCTCATAGATTCGGTTGACTATGATCTTGAACGGTTTGGAGAGGTTAAATGAAAGCAATTATCTATGATGCCCCTCGACAAGTACATTATCGAGAGGTGCCAATGCCAGAGATAGCATCTGATGAAGTGCTCATTCGTGTACGCTCATGTGGTATTTGTGGGACCGATCTGCACATTCACGAAGGGGAATTTCTCGCCGCATTTCCACTCATTCCAGGGCATGAATTTGCCGGAGAGGTCATCAGTGTTGGCCCTGCTGTCGAGAGCGTGAAGGTAGGAGAAAGAGTAGTTGCTGATAACACTGAATTGTGTGGACACTGCTTCTACTGCCGACGTGATCAGCCCTTGTTCTGTGAAAACTTTCTCTCGCATGGGGTCAATATTTCAGGTGGACAGGCAGAATATATTGCGATAAAGGCCGAGAAGGTCTTCGCGCTTGAGCATCTGACGTGGCAAGAGGCTGCCCTCGTTGAGCCAACAGCATGTGCCGTTCATGGGATGGACCTCATTGCTCTCAAACCCGGCAGTTCGGTCTTGCTCTTTGGTGCTGGACCTACAGGAATCATTCTAGCTCAGTTGCTGAAATTGAATGGAGCCGCCCATCTTACAGTTGCCGCACCTGCTGGCCCCAAACTTGATCTTGTCTCACGCTTGGCGGCTGACGACGTGGTGCCAATCGACCGCAAGAATTCACAATCGCATCGTGCTCGCCTGTTACAGGAGCATCGGAGAGGCTTCGATTATGTAATTGAAGCAACTGGCTCGCCCCAACTATGTAATGAAGCACTGGAGTATGTCGGTCCCGGAGGACATGTCGTTGTCTATGGTGTGTATCCATCTGATGCACGTCTCAATTGGAGTCCCTATGAGATTTTCCAGAAGCAACTAACCATTGTTGGCTCCTTTGCACAGACGCATTGCTTCGACAGAGCACTGTCCTATCTCAAAAGTCACACGGTGAAGGTTAACGAAATGGTCACACATGCGTATGCTCTCGAAGAGTATGAGCGTGCGCTGGAAACGCTACGTTCACGCGAGGGCATTAAGATCATCATACAACAATCGTAGCTATAGCTCGAAATCTATACGCTGTGATCCACAATCATAATAATACCTTTTACAAGGAACAGAGAGCGTTATTTACGAGGCCATGTTAATATTGGCTTCACATCTTTATTGCTTCGGAGGTCTTACACATGATACGTCTCGATAACCGCATTGTGCTTATCACAGGGGCTGCTGGTGGTATCGGCTCTGCCATTGCTCGTGGAGTGGTTGCAGGTGGTGGCAAAGCTTTGATTCATGACGTAAACAGTGAAGGAATTACTCTTCTAGCGCAGGAGCTTGGTGAGGCTGCACATCCGTTACCTGCTGACCTGAGAAATCCTGTGGAAGTTGCCAATTTATGGACAAGAGCGTTGCAGGTTCATGGAAGCATTGACGTTCTCGTCAACAATGCTGGTATTTATCCTCCTGCTCCGCTGAATGCAACACTGGATGATTGGCTTCGTGTATGGGACGTGTCGCTCGCGGTGAACCTGAAAGCTCCAGCAATTCTCGCTAGAGAAGCAATCGCAACCTACACAAAACAAGTTGAGGGCGGGATCATCATTAATATGGCGAGTCGTGCAGCCTTCCGTGGCGAAGACCCTGACTACTGGCATTATGCGGCTGCGAAAGCAGGAGTGGTTGCGATGACACGCACTATTGCCCGACAAAACGGTCGTCAGGGAGTGACAGCTTTTGCTCTTGCGCCAGGCTACGTAGACACATCCTTTAACAAGGTGTTCGCCGAAGAAGTCGGAGTGGAGGCTGCTGCCACTGATACAGGTTTGGGGGAGGTCGCTCAACCGCAGGATGTTGCCAACGTGGTCTTGTTTCTTGCAACAGGGCTGGCAAAACATGCTACTGGCACCACAATAGATATCAATGGAGCGAGCTATGTTCGCTAATACGAGAACAACTATGGTTTACAAGGAGAAAAACGCAGAGCGTGAAGATTATCGAATCATTCAGGTGAATAGGAGGATTTAGCATGTCTCGAACTATCACGCGCAAGGCTGGTATAGCAACCTGGCGAAGTCTTGCACAAAGTCGAATTCTCGTTGTTGGGGCAGCCGGTTCCTTTGGAAGTGGTATTGCGCAGGCACTACGCGAGCGAGGTGCGCAGGTCATGGGCATTGATCGCGTGAGCGGGCCTGGAATTGTCGCTGCGGATATCACTGATGATGAGGCTGTACGATTAGCCGTACAGCAGATCATTGTAGAGCTTGGTGGACTTGACATACTGATTAACACCGCTGGTGTTGGACTACTCCAAGATGCAGGTACACCACCTGATGAGAGCGTCATGCAGTCACTCGAAATTAACCTGCTTGGTCCATGGCGCGTGGCTGGTTATGCCTTACCAGCACTGATTGAGTCGCGTGGACGAATCATCAACGTTGCCTCCGGCCTAGCCTTTGCCAATGTGCCCTTTGCGGTGGCCTACTCAGCCAGTAAACGTGCTCTTTCTGCATGGTCGGATGTATTACGTTTAGAATATGGGAGTCATGTTGGAGTTACAACGATCTACCCTGGCTACATCAAAACACCCATTCATAGTCATGCTGAGAGGGCTGGTGTGTCACTCGAAGGACTGGTGCGCGAGGAGCCACTGAGTGCCATGATTACTACCACCGTGCGAGCCTGTACCGGTAAGCCACGTCGAGACATTGCCACTACACGTCAGGGCCAATTAGAAATTGGCTTAGCTCGTCATTTCCCAGCACTGGTGGATCGTATGATTCTGCAACGTATGCACCATTTAGTTCGTCAGCAGTACTATGTAGATGCACCTATAGCCGCTGGAATGCTGAAACGCAGAGGGTGGGACCAAGGCTGAGCTAGAGAAAAGACAATAGTTTGAATGTAAGGTTAAGACCTTTTATATCTATAGGCAATTTGGTGTACTTCTCCATTGTACTATTGACAGAAACCGGTTTCTGATTTACAGTTGCTATATCGAAGCAAACATGTTTCGTACATGCAAATTGCACCGATGCAAAAAGCACAGTTTTTCTGCCGAATAGTGCAGAGAAACAAGGAGGCTGGTAGCATGCATAATACGATGACGATTCAGGACATTGCACGTCTTGCAGGGGTCTCAAAGGCAACGGTCTCGCGTGTTCTTAACCATCATCCATCCGTGAATGCTCTTTTACGCGAACGCGTGCAACGCGTCGTGCAAGAGTATGATTTCGTTCCTAGCGTAACCGCTATTGGACTGGCGGGTGGTCATACGCGCTTGATTGGTGTGCTTGCTCCTCCATTAACATGGCCTTCCGTTCCCGAAATCATGCATGGTGTTGCTGAATACACAGAAAGCACCAATTATGAAATCGTGTTATACAGCACTGGTTTTGAACGCAACCACTCCGACGTGCTTGACCGCATTCTGAGTATGAAGATGGTTGCAGGTCTCCTCGCCATTTTCCCTGGTGAACTGGCACATCATCTTAGACACCGCTTCCAACACGGGTTTCCGCTCGTCACCATTGATGACCAGGCAGAACCAGCGACTCTTCCTTGGATCGGTGTTGACAACATTTCTAGCGCATATGAGGCCACACGCCATTTACTCGACCTTGGACATCGACGTATTGCTCATATTTTAGGTCCTCAGAATTTCTTTTGTGCTGTTGAACGGTTTCAGGGGTATTGCCAAGCGTTACAGGATGCTGGAATTTCTCTTGATCCAACACTTCTTTTGCAGGGGACGTTTGAGCCTGCAACTGGCCGTCGGTGCGCCACTACACTCTTCTCACGTGACAGGCAGGACTGGCCAACAGCCGTCTTCGTTGCTAATGATCAAATGGCATACGGTGTCTTAGAAGTTGCTGAGCAACGGGGCATATCTGTACCAGAAGAGATCGCGGTTGTTGGCTTTGACGATAATAATTTCTCAGCCCACATACGGCCCGCTCTCACAACCATTCACCAACCATTTTCCGAGATGGGACGCAAAGCCCTCGAAGTCCTCATCACCATGATTGACCAGAATCAGAGCATGGAGAAAGGATCGCATAAACGAACTATGCAACAAGGACTAAAGCACTCCTTTGAGGAGAGCCAAGCAAGTACCACTCCGCGTATCCGGCTCCCAACGCACCTGGTTGTGCGAGCATCGAGTGGTGCTCCACGACCTCTCTCGATTGGGTTGTAGCACCAACTCTCTCCTTTTTGATGAAGAAATACAATACTTGCGGTATTCTCCTCTGGTCTTTGTGGAGAAGTAAGTACTGTTGTCATGTTGTCTTCTTGTTCTACTTTCGACACGCTTCTTGTGGAAACTAACTTCGGTTTCCGCATTCGATAGCTACTTTTGTCTAGTGAGAGGTGAGAATGTGCTTGCTTCTCTACGTCCCAACATGTATTGGAAAGGGGTAATTCATGTACAGGTTTCCTCAAGGGGAACAGACAACCGGTATTCAACAACACCGGACGTTCGGGACGCTTCGTGTTGCAACATTGCTGTTGCTGGTAGTAACATTGGCGGTTGCAGCCATAAGCGTCGTCTCTTCTCGTGGGATACACAAAGCCCACGCAGCCACAGCTTGGACGCCCATCTTTAGTGACGATTTCAACGGCGGTGCTGGCACAGGCGTTGATACCAACAATTGGCGCTACGATACCGGAACAGGTTGGGGTACCGGAGAAATCGAGAACATGACGAATAGCACAGCGAATGTGCAGCAAGATGGAAACAGTCATCTGAAGATAACTGCTCTTCGAGACGCTAGTGGAAACTGGACATCGGGGCGCATTGAGACACAGCGTGCGGATTTTGCGGCACCTGTGGGTGGTCAGTTACAAGTGAGTGCTTCCATTCAGCAGCCTAATGTCTCCGGTGCAGCAGCGGCTGGCTACTGGCCTGCATTCTGGATGCTAGGCGCACAATATCGGGTAGACAAGAACTGGCCTAACGACGGTGAAATTGATACGATGGAAGATATCAATGGACTCAGTTCTGTTTTCGGGACCCTGCACTGTGGTGTTGATCCGGGCGGTCCCTGCAACGAAACCACTGGTATTGGTAGCGGACAACATGCGTGTCCTGGTTGCCAGACCAGCTTTCATACGTACTCGGTCATCGTAGATAGAAGTGTGTCACCTGAGCAGATACGTTGGTATCTCGATGGTGCCAACTACTTCACAGTCAATGCTAATCAGGTCGATGCGACAACATGGGCGAACGCAGTGGATCACGGTTTCTTCATCATCTTTGACCTCGCGATGGGTGGTGGCTTCCCGAATGCATTCGGTGGTGGTCCAACCGCCGCGACCCAGTCCGGTGTATCCATGATCGTCGATAATGTGCAGGTTTCTACTTCGGGTGGCGCCAGTGGTGGAGTAACACCTACTCCATCAGCACCTACTCCCACAGCTACAACACCAACGGGTAGCGGCTTTACGCAGGGCGCGAGTGACGTTGGTACCAGTCAAGCACAAATCAACTTTCAGCCAAGCGGCTGGACGGCAGGCTATGCCATCCTCCATTATACGGTTGCAGGTGGCGGTCAGCAAAACGTCAATATGACCTATAACAGTGGTACCTCGCGTTGGGAGTATACAGTAGGAGGCTTGAGTCGAGGGAATGTCATTAACTACTCATTCACCTACCAGAAAGGCGGTCTTCAGTACGATACAGGCTCATACAGTTATACCTTCGGATCGACTCCGACTCCAACACCCATTCCAAACGGCGGTTTCGCTCAGGGCGTGAGTAGCACAGGATCGAGCCAAGCACAGTTTACCTTCCAACCCAGTGGCTGGACGGCGGGCTATGTCATTCTCCATTATACGGTTGCAGGTGGCGGTCAGCAAAACGTCAATATGACCTATAACAGTGGTGCCTCGCGCTGGGAGTATACAGCAGGAGGTATCAATTCAGGCAATGCCGTTACCTACTCCTTCACCTATCAAAAAGGCGGTCTCCAGTACGATACTGGCTCATACTCATGGACACATCCATAAAGCGAAGAACGTCTTGCACCTAGTGTAATTCCCCTCCTGGAAAAAGGGTATCGGAGGAAGTTCTCATGGTAGCTTCTTTTCCAGGAAGGGAAAATATCAACTTCAATAGAAGGAAAGGAGCGTCTCATCTTTATGGAAAACA
Source organism: uncultured Ktedonobacterales bacterium (assembly GCA_964657325.1). GTDB lineage: Bacteria > Chloroflexota > Ktedonobacteria > Ktedonobacterales > Ktedonobacteraceae > JBBQVS01. The sequence goes on along the minus strand of CAZZVE010000002.1, from coordinate 24,526 downwards.
AAGATGTAAGCTCTCTCATTCATCATCGAAGACTTTCTGCTCGCAAGGTTGCCATACTCACTACCTGTTCATGCATCCTGATGCTGTTTGGAACCTTGGCGTATGTATCAACAGTAGGAATCCACCGAGTTCATGCGGATGCGAGCGATTTCAGCCAAGGAGCAAGTAGCAGTAGTTCTACACAGGCCCTCTTCTGGTTCCAACCGTCAGGTTGGACAGCAGGCTATGTGATTCTGCACTATAGTGTTGCGGGTGGTGGTCAGCAAAACGTCAACATGACTTACAACAATGGAACGGCCCGCTGGGAATATACAGCAAGTGGTTTGAGTTCGGGACAAGCAATTACCTACTCTTTTACCTATCAGAAGGCTGGCTTGCAGTACGACACCAGCAACTACACATGGACGTTCGGTTCAGGAAGTAGCGGTGGTGTAACGCCAACTCCTACTGGTGCAAGCGGTATAACACCAACACCCACTATTGGAGGCGGCACCAACGGAACATTCCCCTTCATCATACAGAACAATACGCATGGAGTTTGGGCAAACAATCAGGTCTACGTCATGATCCTGGGTCAAGCCACACCAGGCCAATGGTCGTATTTGAGATCCGATGGAACCCTCGTTCATATCAACCATCTGGATGCCAGTGCACCCAATCATTTGACTAAAAATGGCGTGAACTATGCAAATATGTCCTTTACGCTGAATCAGACGAGTACAGTAATGATACCTACTCATCTCGACGGCGCAAGAATGTATCTCTCGCTTGGATCGCCTATGTATATTCCGATTGCACCTGATGACAGTGGTTGGGGCGGCCCAAACCTCGGTAATCCCAGCGATCCAAATGCTGACGTGTACTTCGATTGGTATGAATTTGCCTATCAATACGGTGTAACTCCATTTGGAGGCAATACCACTCAGGTCGATATGTTTGGGTTTCCAATGACTGCACGTTTACAGCAAACCGCTATTGGATATGACCAGACAGTTGGTATTACTCTCAGTAGAGATCAAGTGTACTCTCAGTATACCGCCGCCGTTAATCCAGCATTCCAAGCACTCGTCACACCTTACCGAATTCTAGCTCCACATTCGTCTGCATCTTTCGCACCCGGTGGTAGTCAAGCGAACTATATGCAGACATATATTGATCAGATGTGGAACTACTACGCTACCAACCCGTTTACACTAACTCGTCAAGGCGTTACCTTCTCAGGGGGAGTGGTCAATGGTCAGTTGCGATTTACGCGCAATGGTGCGGGTCCATTCTTTCTGAACAAACCCACTAGCAGCGATGTTCTAGCATGTTCAGGTGCTCTAGCATCCGGGGGCATGAGTTCTCAGGCACTGGAACTGGGGGCAGAGGTATGCGCTGCATTGAACAGAGGTGTCGCGCTGAATACCGCGAACTGGTATAACCCAGCCACATACTATATCAATTCCATCCAAAACGAGTATGCAGGATTCTGGCATCAGATTGGCATCGACCATAGAGCCTACGGATTTCCTTATGACGATGTGAACGATCAAAGTGCGGTCAAAATTCTCCCGAACGCGAATCCACCGACTAGCATGACTCTGAGCATCGGCTGGTAACTTTTCTGTGTTACATGGTGAGTACGTTTTTCAAGATGATAAACAGCTTTATCGTTGGAGGTTGTGCTAGAGCTATTGGGAAATCACTCACCTATTCTTACTTTAGCTGGTATAGACATTAATATGTCTATACTGAAACTAAGGTTCATTTGATACACTACGTCTTTTTAAAAAAGGGAAACATCATGCAAGTAAGTAAACACGTTCTACTGAGAGCAATAAGCATTGCTAGTTTACTGCTCATCGTACTCATCGCAATTGCGTCCAACTGGCGGCCCTCTCATGCGAAAGCGGCTCCTACCGTCAGTAGCAACTGGTATAACGCGGCACCCTACGTGATGCCATTGTCGAATAATCCTCCTAATCTGCCCTCGGTTATGTCAGCAAGCGGAGCTAAAGCCTTCACGCTCGCGTTCGTTCTAGCCAATGGCGGTTGCACACCAGCATGGGCAAGCGACGCAGGGCTAGATAATATCTCCTCGGACACTCAAGCTGCAGCAACTATTAACGCCATCCGCGCCGCGGGTGGGGATGTCGTCGTTTCCTTTGGTGGCTATGGCGGCACAAAACTTGGCGAGACCTGTGGCACTCCGCAGGCCACTGCCGCAGCAGAGCAAACAGTTATCAGCAAGTACAACTTGCACGCACTCGACTTTGACCTGGAAGAGCCAGAGTACGAGAATGCAGCAGCCATCAACAACGAATTGGGTGCTGCGCAAATATTGCAGCAGAACAACCCTGGACTTTACGAATCGATCACCATACCGGGTACGACTAGCGGTACAGGCTACTTTGGACAGCAACTTCTCAACAATGCCAAAACGCTAGGCTATACACCAAATAATTTTGCGATCATGCCGTTTGATGGCGGCTTCAATGGAGCAAGCAGTCAGATTAGTGCCTTGCAGAGCTTTAACACGATCCTGATGAACACTTTTGGATGGAGTAGTGCTAAAGCTTATGGATATGAAGGTGTCTCATCGATGAACGGGCGCACCGATAGTGGCGAGTACTTCTCCCAGTCAGACTTCCAAACATTGTTAGGCTTTGCTCAAAGCAATTCCCTGGGACGCTTCACCTACTGGTCGGTCAATCGTGATCGTCAATGCAATCCACCAAACAACAACGGCACTCTCTCCGGCACATGTAGCAGCGTCCCACAGAACGACTGGGATTTCACCAAAATTATCGTACAGTTCGGCGGTGCTACGCCACCACAATCTACACCCACACCACCCTCTGGTCAGACACCTACGCCCACACCGGGTCAAACTTCCACACCAACACCAACAACAGGCGGTGGGGCATGTGCAGGTATAGCTGCCTGGAACTCGTCCACAGCATATGTAGGCGGTAGTAAGGTGACATATAATGGCTTCCTATGGCAGGCGAAGTGGTGGTCAGAGGCAGATGTACCGGGCGGGTCAGCAGGAGTGTGGACACAACTTGGAAGTTGTTAAGCATCTCAAGAATGCTACACGAGTAGAATGAACGTTAGATGTTTGTATTGACCTCGTTGTAGCGGAGGAGGGTAAGCCGTTCTCCGTTTTTTAGCTCCATGATGGACTTTGATAACCGAATACAGAAATATCGGTAGGGGCAGCAATTCATTGCGCCCAAAGATGGGGGTGGTAGGGCAACGCGTCTGCAACGATTCACGCTCTCAGCGCGAGCCCCTCCCGACCCATCTTTGGGCGCAATGAATTGCCGCCCCTACCGAGAAAAATGACTGCTTTTGATTGTCAGAGTTTATAGGCTAAAATCAGTATATACATCTAGTGGTATAGATGTCTTGACAGATAAAAGGCAAGCAGTATACACTACAGGCATCAGCTCTTATAACTCTTGTCAGCACATAGAGGAGGCGGCCAGTGACAGAAACTGCTCGTTCAGTACAGCAGACGCTTATGTTACAAGAAATCTGTGAGCAACCAGTGGCTTTACGGCGCACACTCGATCATACAAAGGATATTGTGCGTCAGGTTGCGCTGGAGGCAAAACGGCGCGGCGTGAAAATGGTGCTCATTGCGGCCCGTGGTACATCCGATCACGCCGCATTATACGCGCAATATCTGTTTCAGTATTTGAATGGTATTCCTGTAGCACTTGCCACGCCTTCACTCTACACGCTCTATGGTGCGGCACTTCAATTGGAGCAAACACTAGTCATCGGTATCTCACAATCGGGCGAGTCGCCCGATATCGTGGAAGTAGTCGCACAAGGACGTGTTGCAGGTGCACTCACAGTAGGCGTGACTAATTCCGAGAAATCATTGTTAGCAACTCACGCCGAATATACACTACTCTGTCATGCTGGCCCTGAACTAAGCGTTGCCGCCACCAAGACATACACCACAACGTGTCTCGTGCTAGCGATGCTTGCCTCATTCATGGCGGGTAATGAGGCACTTCGAGAGAGCATTGAAAGCATTCCAGACATTGTGACCGCGGCACTTACAAGCGAAACGAGGATCACACAGGTCGCGGCGCGCTACGTCTACGCTCGTGATTGTGTGGTGCTTGGGCGTACATTTCAGTACTGCAACGCCCGTGAAACAGCTCTCAAATTGGAAGAGACGTGTTATGTCATCGCTACACCGTTCTCAACTGCCGACTTCCGACATGGACCTGCCGCACTAGTCGAACGAAGTTTACCCATTATTGTCTTTGCCCCACCTGGACATACAAGCTCCGACTCACTCGCATTGCTGCAATGGCTACGAGAACGTGGCGCGGATACGCTTGTAATCGCGGAAGAGCAGCAACTCTTAGCCCTTGCAACCGTACCAATACAACTGACATTACCCTCTTTTCCTAATGCCATTGTACGCAAAGCAGGTAGAGCAGGAAAAGGCTCTACAACTCTAATAGATACTAGTGTTGCAGAGTTACTCGCGCCATTCGCGTATATTGTTGTCGGTCAACTTTTTGCTCAGCACCTCGCTTTAGAGAAGGGCTTGAACCCCGATCAGCCACGTAGCCTCTCGAAGATCACTCGCACTATGTAACAAATGAGGAGAAGTTTTTCATGTCTGATAATCAAGCTATTGGCTTAGAACTTTTCTGGCAAGAGTCGTTCAAGGTGCTTGAGCGGATTCGTCATACACAAGTTGAGGCGATTCAGCATGTTGCATTGCTCTGCGCCAACTGCATCGAGAAGAATGGAGTCATTCAAGTATATGGTACAGGCCATTCACGAGCTATTGCAATGGAGTTAGCAGGTCGTGCAGGTGGATTGGTGCCAATCAATAAAATCGACCTTGAAGACCTTGCCCTTTATGCCAACTGGTCGCTTGCACGTGTACGGCAACCAGACATAGAGCGCGATCTTGCGGCTGGTCAAGCGATACTGAATTGCTATTCCATCGCGCCACAAGACATGTTTCTCATCGCTTCACATTCTGGGACAAATGCCGCCATTGTAGAGGTTGCGCAACGTGTGAAAGTCCATGGGCATCAGCTAGCTGTGATAACCTCGCTTACACACACACAACAATCTGTGTCACGTCATCCATCAGGTAAAAAGCTGTATGAACTCGCTGATGTGGTCATCGACAATTGTGGACCTTTCGGCGATGCCTTACTCGATCTACCACAGGGAGGCAAAGCCTGCTCTGTTTCCTCGCTTGCCGCCGTTCTTATCGCGCAAATGCTGACCGCCGAAACGATTCAGCGTCTTCTTGAGCGGGGCATAGAGCCACCTGTTTTTGTGTCATACAACGTTCCAGGTGGCATCGAGCGAGGCGAGCAATTGCTTAAGCGTTATGCAGGCCGCGTGAGATAGGGCCTCAAATAGTCTTCGCCTTTATGGCTTTGGCAGGGCGTTCCACACGTAGCCTTGGGTCTGCAATCTCGTCGATGCCAAAGTTGATGAGCGAAAGGCCCGCTCCAAGCACTGCGATACAGGCACCAGGAGGCACAAACCACCACCACAGACCGCCCCCTAATGCGCCCGCTTGCTGTGCCCAATAAAGTATGCTACCCCAGCTAGGAATGGTACCATCACCGAGACCGAGAAACTCTAGGGCGGCCCACGTGAGAACAACATAAATTGTGGTACTGACAAAACCTGCTACGACCAGACCAATTTCGTTAGGGAAAATCTCGAAGAAGATGATACGCCACGTATACTCGCCACTCGCACGAGCAGCCTCAACGAACTCACGATTTCGCATTGATAACGTTTGCGAACGTAGCACGCGTGCCTGCCATGCCCAGTTTGTGAATACTATCACCAGCGAAATTGTCAACGGTCCGCGTGGAAAGTAGGCCGCGAGCACAATCGCCAATGGGAGAGCAGGCAGCACAAGCGAAACATTGGTGAAGAGTGTGAGCAGATCATCAATCAGTCCACCAAAGTAGCCGCTTATCAGACCAACTACAATTGAGAGAAGCGTCACAAGTACGCCTGTACCTAGCCCCCAGAATACACTTGTCCGAGTACCATACACCAACTGACTGAAAATGTCCTCACCTACAACCGTTGTCCCTAACAAATGTGCCGCGGATGGCGGAGCCAGGAACAGATGAGAGGTGGCGGTTGGGTCAATCGTCATGAAGAATGGTCCAATCAGACCAACGAGAATAAAGAAACTCAGAATCGCACTTCCCGCCGCCATCTTGCGATTGATCGTTATGGATTTCCATGCAGCACGTAGTACATCTAGCACACGTGCGGCTAATGGTTCGTCAGGTGCAATTGCGATAGGAGTGATGCTCATGCTACGCGGTCCTTCTTGCATGATTTAGACACTCCTTTCTGTACGCACACGTGGATCGAGAAAGACATACAACATATCGGCAAAAAAGTTCGCTCCGAGTACGGCGAACGTAATAATGAGGAAAATGCTCTGCACCATTGCATAATCTTGCTGATTGACCGCTTGCAGAAGGGCGTAGCCAATGCCTGGATAAGAAAACACCATTTCGGTAAGCAACTGACCGCCGACAATCGCGCCAATAGCAATGGCGAAACCAGTGATGTTTGGTAACACTGCGTTACGCGCCGCGTACCAAAACATGATGCGTCCCTCTGGGAGTCCTTTTGCCTTCGCCATTAAGACGTAATCCTCAGATAGTGTGGTTATCATCGAGTTACGCATCGTGAGCATCCATCCTGCTAGCGAGGAGATAATTAGCGTCAAGGCAGGCAGAAAGGCGTGTTGAATGACGCTTCCGATGTAGTCAAGTGTCAAGCCAGGGTCAATGTTCGCAGAGTCATAGCCCCCCGACAAAGGAAACCAGCTTAACAAATAGGAGAAGACATACAACGAAATCAGGGCAAGCCAGAAGTAAGGAATAGCCGATAAAAAGTTCATCACAGGCGAGAGTATTGTATCAAGCAATGTACCGCGCTTCCATGCCACAAGTATACCGAGCAGACAACCGATGGCGAAACTAAGAACTACAGCAACTCCACCAAGCATAACAGACCAACCGATATCTTGCCCGATAATCTTGAGAACAGGAGTGGGGAAATACTGAATTGAGCTGCCTAAATCGCCATGAAACAAGTTGCCGAGATACTTAAAATATTGCAACCATAAGGGATCATGGGTATCCAGGCCAAACATTGCTGAAAGCGTCTGTTTCATCGCAGGTGTGACATAGCCTTTTGTGGACATCTTGCCAACGATTGCCGCCACGGGGTCGCCTGGTGCTAAGCGGGGAATGAAAAAGTCCAGTGTGACCGCTATCCAGATGGCAAACAGGTAAAATGAAATGCGACGCAACAAGTGACGCATACCATGGCTCCTTCTATCTGATACTACAGGGAGAACGTTGGTTCTCCCTGCACTACCATAAAACGCTTCTACACGGGACGTAGATGCAATATAACTTGCTCATAGTCAGGGCCGGTATTCGGGCTACCGCTCGAATACGGGTTGCTCTGGTCAGGCCAGCCCGTGAAGTTCTTAGTCGAGTATTCGTCATAGTCCGCGCCAGTCCATAATGGGATGAAGGGCTGGTTATTCACGAATACCTTCTCGATACCCTGAATTGCCTGTTTCTGTACCGCTACGTCTGAAGTCGAGGCGTACTGGTTCAGATACTTATCAGTGGTGGCATCGTTCCAGGCCACAAAGTTGAACTTGCCTTGTCCAATCTGGTTGCTATTCAGGTATTGATTGTACAGGTAGTAGGGGGTGGGACCACCAACCATACCGCAGAACTGCAACTGATAGTCATACTTGCCATTAGTACGTAAGGTGTAGTAGTTATCCTCACCTACAGTAACGTTCTTGATCTCGATGCCAACTGCTTTAGCTTGATCGGCAATCAGTTTAGCGGCGGCGTTCCAGTCAGAATAGGAGTCAACACTTCTCAATGTAAGGGATAAGCGTGTGCCATTCTTTTGATAGATACCATCGCTGCCCTTTTTGTATCCTGCATCGGTTAGATACTTTTCTGCCTTAGCAGTGTCAGCGGTCGAGGACAGATTTCCGTATTGCGCATCCAACCAATCTTTTGCGGTTGGAAGGACGAGTCCGGTCATACTGCCAGCGGGTTCGAGGCCAGCCGTTGCCTGTGCCGCGATAGCGTTGCGATCAATTGCTGTACTCAAAGCGAGACGCACGGGTAAACCTGTCGTACCGCCGATTATCGGGTCCTTTTGATTTGGACAGATGGAATACAGGTTGACGGCATCCATAAAGAGATGATTGTGTGCCGAGTCCTTCGCTACAAAGTCCTGTTGCAACGTAGGTGAGAAGTAGCCCGCCCAATCAACCTCGCCTTTAGGAAGTGCTAGTTGCAGCGTCGAGTTGTCTTTGTATTCTGGATAGCGAATCTGGTCAATCTTGATCTGATCGGCCTGCCAGTAGCTTGGATTCTTCACGTATACCGCCAGGTCTGTCTGATATTTGCTTAAAGTGAATGGTCCAGTGCCGATTGGCTTATCGGTCAGGTACTTGGTTGGATCGCCAACTGACGCGAAGATATGCTTGGGAACGATATAGACATGACCCGCAAGCGTAACCAGTACGGGAGGATACGCTTTTTGAAATGTCATGACGACGGTGTTTGCATCAGGTGCAGTCACGTCTTTAAGATAACTCCATACACCATTACTATCAGCGGCTGGATATTGCTTCATGAGATTAAAGGTGAATGCAACATCATCCGCGGTAAATGGCTTACCATCACTCCACTTTACGTTCTGCCGAGTGGTAAACGTTACCTGAGTGTTGTCGCTACTCCACTTGTAATCAGTAGCGAGCATGGGCGTGAATGCGCCACCGTTGATATTAACAAAGTAGAGTGTCTCATACACGAGGCCCAACACACCTGCATTTGGATGTCCATTATAGGGATTAAAGCCTGCCTGCGCGAAATCGTAGGATTGCGTAGCAACCTTAAGAACTGTCTGACCACTTGAATTTTTGCTACTGTTGCCACCACCACAGGCGGTAAGAAGTAGCGAGAAGAGGACAATAAGACTGACTATGAACAGCTTATTGTTGCTTTTCATTCCTGTCGAAGGGAAGGCGTTGGGAGTCATAGGGGGATCTCCTAACTTTCGTAACTCAAGTATGTTGATACATCACTAAAAATATGTAATCGACTAAAAAACGCGGATAAGAGCGTAAAGCCTCTACAGTGTATAAAACTCTCTCCTTTCTTACCTTCCAAATAATGCTTGTTACATCTCGATATTCCGATGAAGCTGATGTAAGAAATGGTACACCGTCCCGGTCTATTTGTCAAGACATCTATACCACTAGATAAGTTATGAAGGTATAACGTTCGCAAAACGCTGCTTCCAGTCTTCACTGACAAATGCAAGTTGACCGCGACAGAGTGTAGCTTGCAATGTGAGCGACGAATCAAAGATGAGTAGGTCTGCGTCGTAACCTGCTCGCAGTCTGCCTTTGCGTTGAGCGTAACCTGCTGATAGAGCAGGGTTGAGTGTTAACATCCTGACGGCATCCTGTAACGAGACATGCGACATTGCTAACATGTTGCGTAAAGCCTGATTCATAGTAAGGATACTACCGGCAAGAGTGCCATCGGCAAGACAGGCTGCTCCATCAACCACATGCACCTGCTGTCCAGCGAACGCGAACGCTTCTCCGTTATCGTGAAGTCCAGCAATAGCTTGCGCGTCCGTGATAACAATGAGACGTTCTGGCCCTAGCATTCTTACAAGCATCTCTAGTGCCGCTGGATGCACATGCACTCCATCAGCGATAACCTCTCCCAGTACCTGTGGTGCCTGCGCGATAGCGGCAATCGGTCCTGGTTCACGATGTAGGAGTGGACGCATGGCATTGAAACAGTGAGTGGCGTGTGTAACGCCAAGTTCAATTGCTGCCTGTGCTTGCTCATAGTTGGCATCTGTATGCCCAATACTCACCGTGACATGCGCGTCTACAAGTTGACGCACCATCTGTTCGGCACCTGGTAACTCAGGAGCGAGCGTGACTATACGCAAATAATTCTTTGTGAGTTCGAGTATGCGTTGTGTCTCTTGCTCATTTGGAAGTCGTAACCACTCTGGAGGATGAGCACCACGCCGTTTCTCGCTAATGTATGGTCCTTCAAGGTGAATGCCAAGTGGCTGCGCCGAACCTCTAGAGTGTTGCTCAATTGCGGTTACTGCTGTGCGTAGTTGTTGTTCTGGTAATGCATGAGTTGTGCCGACGACCGCTATCAAAAAAGAGGTAACGCCTGTTGTAGGTATCCAGCGTGCGTATGAAGCTATTTCCTCTGCATCACAGGTGTGCAAATTAAAGCCACCGCTCCCATGCGTGTGAACCTCGATAAAACCAGGGGTGATAATCACATCCGGGGCATCGATAACCTGCGACCCTCTTCTATCGTCCATTTCAATTCCTTGAATAGACACTCCGTCAATCGTAATAGCACTATTGGTTCGGTCCATAGTGGCGTCCACGAGACGAGCACCACGCAAAGTAAACTGCATCCAGCACCTATTCCTCTTTGAATAACAACAACGTTCGTACGCTATACTAAAGTGGTCTATACAATAGACCAAGTATACCATCAAGCACGTAAAAATTGCTACTGTAAAGCGAAAGTATCATTGTGTTTCGCGAAAGACTTGACGTATGGAACAAAGTATAGCATCATAGAACTGGTCTATACAATAAACCATTCTGCTTGTAGGCATTTGTATTCTCATTATGATGTGTCTCGTGAGAAGTTTGGAGTTGAGGCATGAATACTATTTTCAGAAAAAGCCCTTTGCCGCGCTACTATCAGCTAAAAGAGATTATGCGCGAGAAGATTCGTGTCGGTGAGTGGAAGCCGGGCGACCTCATTCCGTCCGAACGCGAATTGGGTGAGTTGTATGGCATTAGTCGTATGACGGCTCGACAAGCGATTACCGAACTGGTGAATGAAGGGCTTTTCTACCGAGAGCAGGGTAAAGGCACCTTTGTGAGTCAGCACAAAATCACACAGCAACTAATTCATCTCACAGGCTTTACCGAAGATATTAAAGCGCGTGGGCAACATCCAGGCACGAAGGTCCTCTCGGCAGAGATGCGCCCCGCCGATAAAAAAACGGCTGAACGCTTGCGTATCGAGCCTGAGCAGATGATCTATTGCCTACAACGACTTCGCCTTGCCGATGGTGAGCCGCTTGCTATCGAACTCTCCCAACTTCACTTTCCCGGCTGTGAGCGATTGTTAGAAGAGGATTTCGCCAATTCTTCATTGTACCGCACACTTGAGACAAAATATGGGATTTCGCTAGTAGAGGCTGAGCAAGAATTAGAGGCAAGTGTAGCAGGAGAAGATGAGGCGCATCTTCTAAATCTTGCGGTCGCCAGCCCTGTTTTGCTAACACGACGCACAACCTACGCTGATCGTGATACACCAATAGAATACGCCAAAGCTACCTATTGCGGCAGTAAATACACCTTCTATACGAGCATGAAACGTGAGCAATTGCTCTCTTAAAATATGTCCTGAGGGGAGCACCTACGATGTCAACCGAATCGTATTACCTCGGCGTCGATGGCGGTGGAAGTAAAACGCTTGCAATTGTCGTCGATGCACAGGGACGCGAACGTGGACGTGGGCTTGCAGGAAGCGCGAATTATGCCGCTGTCGGGCTTGACCAAGCATTACACAATATCCGTGATGCAGTTATGCGAGCAACCAGCGAAGTTTCCTGCTCGTTACCGCTTGCGAAAGCATGGTTAGGACTCGCAGGTATTGACCGCCCTTCTGATGTTACGCTGCTTAGTTCATATCTACAAGAACTTGCCACATTTGTTCTGATAACGAACGACGCAGAACTGCTTCTAAGTGCATTGAACAAGGACGCTGGCCTTGTTTTGATCGTAGGCACAGGTTCAATAGCTTTAGCACGTACTCAAGATGGCACTGTTACGAGAGTTGGTGGTTGGGGGCATATCCTGGGTGACGAGGGTAGTGGCTATGACATCGGACGCCGAGGCTTGCAGGCGGTGGTAAGAGCTGCGGACGGACGTGGTGAAGACACATTTCTGCTCAATCTCATCCTACAACGCTGGCAACTACGCACAGTAGAAGACCTTATTGGAGTTGTGTACACTGCCGATAACAAAGCAAGAATTGCTCAGGTTGCTGCATACGTCACTGAAGCAGCTCAGCGAGGCGATCAGGTTGCGTTAAAGATCATCGAGCAGGCCGCGGACGAACTTGCGCTACTTGTACAAACAGTCGCGCCTCCCATATCACAATTACCCATTGTGCTGGGTGGTGGCTTGTTGCTTCATGATGACTTTCTGCGCGAACATATCCTCCGTCGTCTTCAACAAGAACAAACTATTGGCCCTATTCTACATGCCGAACACCCTGCGTTCAGCGCTGCTTATGCGGCTATAACACTCTAAATCAGTCGAGGAGAAGAAGATGCAGAGTTATACAATGACGATTGAAGAGCAAATCGGACAAGTGCTAGCGGTTGGCTTTTTCGAGCCTATGCCATCGCAAGAAACTATCGACCTGATTCAAAAGTATCATGTCGGCAATATCATTCTCTTTAAGCGGAATATTCAGAATACACAGCAGGTCTATGAACTCACACAGTACCTACAGCAACTTGCGCGAGAGGCAGGGCATCGTCAGCCATTGTTGATTATGATCGACCAGGAAAATGGTATGGTGCGCCGCTTCGGAGAACATGCCACTATTTTTCCAGGCAACATGGCTCTTGGCGCGATTGGGTCGGAACAGGTTGCCTACGAAGTTGCTCTTGCAACAGGACATGAACTCAAGGCACTTGGCATCAACATGAATCTCGCACCCGATGTCGATGTCAATAACAATCCAACAAACCCTGTAATTGGTGTGCGCTCCTTTGGTGAAGACCCTGAGCTAGTAGCACGTCTTGGTTCTGCAATGGTCAAGGGCTATCATGACGCAGGTATCATCACAACACTCAAGCATTTCCCAGGACACGGTGATACCTCCGTTGACTCTCACCTCACATTACCGACCGTTCCTTATGCATTAGAGCGACTCGATGCGTTAGAATTGATACCGTTCAAACGCGCTATCGTGGCGGGTGCAGATGCCATCATGACTGCGCATATGTATCTACCCCTTCTGATGCAGGGTGAGATGTTACCAGCTACGGTCTCGTATGAAATTGTGACACAACTATTGCGCGAACGCCTGGGCTTTCAAGGGGTGATTGTCTCAGACTGCATGGAAATGCGTGCGGTTTCAGATATCGTAGGCGTGGAGCAGGGGACGGTCAAGGCATTGCAAGCGGGTGTCGATCTCGTATTAATTTCCCATCATTTTGCTCTACAGCAAAGTAGCGTCGAAGCCATACATACTGCACTTCGTGATGGCACGCTCACGACAGAGAGAATGCAGAATGCCGCCGAACGCGTCTTACAACTGAAGGCACGTACACTCTCTTGGAACGCTCTCTCAAGCAATGACCTTGCCAGCATTGGCAATGAAGCTCATCAACGGTTGCGCGACACTGCCTATGCACGCTCGACAACGCTTGTGCGAGACGCGAAAAAACTTCTACCCTTGCGTTTGCAAGCGGAACAACAAATTTTGCTTCTTTTCCTACAGCCCACAATCTTTAGCGGGGCTGTCGATACAGAGTTCGCAGGTGACGCACTTACAGAGCATGTGCGGCAACGCCATTCGCACGTAGAGGCACTGACAATTACAGAGCAGACGATACACGAAGATTCAGCAAAACTTCAGCAAGCAGTTAGCGTAGCCGATCTCGTGATAGTTGTCACAGCGAACGCGAACCAGGACTCGTATCAAGGTCATATCGTACAGCAAATACTTCATACGGGTAAAACCGTGATCGGTATCGCCGCCTACAATCCCTATGACCTGCTCGCCTTCCCAGAACTAGATACCTACCTCGTTACCTACGAATACACACGACCAGCACTTGCAGCCGTCGCCCGTGTGCTATTCGGAGAGATACAAGCGCAGGGACATTTGCCTGTAAGTATTCCAGGGCTATATCCTCATGAATGTTGACAACCAAATTTAGAAACAACGAATACTTCGTCGAGAGGGACCTACAAAAAATTGAATTACACTTTCTTCCCAAAAACACCCTTGACAGCACCCCCTCTCATCAGTATACTTAGCTGTAACCGATACCGGAAGCGGTTACGTTCGCGTAGTAACGCGTAGGAGCATTGTATGTCGGGGAAGCCTACTATTGACAATATTGCTCGGCTGGCAGGTGTATCGAAAGCCACGGTATCGCGTGTCCTAAATCGCAAGCCAGACGTGGACCCAAAGACGCGTGAACGTATCTTACGTATCGTCGAAGAGCAAAATTTTGTGCCCAGTGCTACCGCCTCCAATCTGGCTCGTGGAAAGAGTCGTCTGCTCGGCGTGCTTATTCCTTCTTTTACGCAACCCTTTATTCAGGATGTGCTACGTGGAGTGGCTGAAACAATCGAGCAAACACCTTATGAACTTGTGTTGTACAGTGCGTACCGCACAATGCATGATGAGGACAAGAGTCACGTCATCGACAACATTCTGGCGACGAAGCTGACGGCGGGCGTCCTTGCAATGTTCATGGGTGAATCGGTACATCATCTTGCTGAGTTGCATAAAAATGGATTTCCAGTTGTCGTCATTGATGACCAGGAACAGCCAGATGCGATGATTCCATGGGTGGGTGCTGATAATCATACAGGCAGTTATGATGCTGTGCGCCATCTGCTGAGCCTCGGTCATCGACGAATCGCGCATATTCAAGGTCCAATGCGCTACCTTTGTTCACGTGAACGCTATGAAGGGTATCAGCAAGCGTTAATGGAGGCAGGCATCCCATTGGATGAAAAGTTGGTTATGGAGGGTGAATTTCAGCCTAATGGTGGTCGGATCGCGGCAAACACGTTCTTTGCGTTGCCAGAAGAACAACGGCCTACCGCTATTTTCGCCGCGAATGATCAAATGGCGTATGGTGTACTTGCTGCCGCCGAGGAACACAACTTACACGTTCCAAATGATATTGCATTGGTCGGCTTTGATGATATTTCGACTTCTGCACATATTCGTCCACCTCTTACAACTGTGCGGCAACCTTTCTACGAAATGGGCCAGCGTGGTATTGAAGTCCTGCTGTCGTTGTTAGACACTCCTCAACTCACGCACGATGCTGACAATGGCTGGACTTCCCCCCAGTTATCCACTGTTGGGCATCGTAGCGCGAACGAGAACGCGCAGCCTATTCGTGTTCAATTTGCGACCAGTCTTGTAGTGCGTGCTTCTAGTGGTTCTACTCAACATCTCGCGTTTCCAACCTCGAACGTGTCCTTGTAAGGTTTGTAAGGCTCGTGTATTCGCTGTAATCATTGGTGCTTTGAGAGATCAACGATTGATCTTGTTCCTGTACGGGCATACTTATGTTCGTACATCAGTTCCAGCGTGAGGAGGTTCTCCGTGTCTTTTACCCCTTTATCTGTAAATTTTGGGACCAAGACCAGAACGGGCATGATTATGACCTCATGTCTTGTTGTCCTTGTCATGCTACTATCAGCATGCGGCGGCGGCGGAAGTAGTGCGAATAAGAGTAGTGCTAAAAACGCAGTACTCACTATTGCCCCCAGTCCTAAAGGTGACTTTACCGAGAATTTTAGTCCTTATTCCCCCACCGCTTTAGATGGTATACAGGGGCCAATGTATGAGACGCTCCTGTTCTTTAATCGTATGGATGGTAGTGTCAAACCGTGGCTTGCATCAAGTTATACATTCGCAAGTGACGCGAAGAGCTTAACCTTCCATCTGCGTCAAGGTGTTAAATGGACAGACGGACAAGCATTTACATCCGATGATGTGGTGTTTACGTTGAATACTATCAAGCAGTATCCAGCTGCCGATAGTGGCGGTATTTGGCAATATATTAACAGCGTTGCTGCCCCTGACGCCAATACGGTCACTGTTACATTCAAGAAAGCCTATACACCAATTCTCTGGTATCTTGGTGGGCAGGTCTGGATTTTGCCCAAGCATCTCTGGGCAACTGTGGGTGATCCAACGAAGTATACGAATACGAGTCCAGTTGGTACGGGTCCATTCAAACTCAAATCATTCACACCGCAGCTTGTTGATTTCGTGAAGAATCCTAACTACTGGCAGCCGGGCAAGCCAGAGGTTGCGGAGTTAAAATATCCGTCATTTAACTCAAATACAGGCGCAGAACTTGTGCTTTCACAGGGACAACTTGACTGGACAGGTCTGTTTACACCTGATATTCAGAAGACCTACGTCAACCGCGATCCTGCACACAACCACTATTGGTTCCCTGCAAGAAATGTTGTCATGCTCTATCTGAACACAGCAAAGGCTCCATTTAACAAGCTGGCTGTACGTCAGGCAATTAGTAGTGCACTTGATCGTCAGCAAATGTACAAGGTTGCCGAGAGCGGCTACGAGCCTGTGTCCAGCCCTACTGCGCTTGTGTTACCCTCTAATCAGAATTTCCTCTCATCTAATTACGCAAACTCGGCATTTTCGATTGATACCGCTAAGTCAATGCAGTTACTTGAGAGCGCGGGCTTCAAGAAGGGCAGCGATGGTATCTATGCCGATGCAAGTGGCAAAAAGCTTTCCTTTAACCTCAATGTTGTCAATGGTTGGACAGACTGGGTGACAGACTGTCAAATCATGGCAGACAATCTCAAGAAGATCGGCATTGATGCGAAGGTAAACGCGGTCTCGTACAACGCCTACTACAGCGCGATGCAAACAGGTTCGTTCGATACCGCCATCTCTTGGACAAACGCAGGTCCCACACCGTACTTCCTTTACAACTCGATGTTGAACAGCACCAACACCAAACCAGTAGGTCAGACAGCGGTTTCTAACTGGGAACGTTGGAGCGATTCTACGACCGATACATTGCTTAACCAGTATGCAACCTCAACTGACCAGAGTGTGCAGCAGCAAGCGATTGCAAATATTCAGAAGATCATGGTTGAGCAATTGCCAAGTATTCCGCTCGTCTATGGTGCGACCTGGAACGAATATAGCACGGCCCGCTTCACTGGTTGGCCTTCAGCTAACAACGCCTATGCATCCCCTGCACCATTTGATTATCCCGATGCTGAAATCGTGATGTTGAACTTGCACCCGGCGGCGTAGTTTTGTAGGGAACTGATGATGTACGGTCATAAATGAACAGCATCGAATGTGGGAATCAGGGCACCCGCAAGGGGATGCCCATCCCATGCACGAAGCGTTTGTAACTGTCGTTATATGGGAGGGGCATCCCCTTGCGGGTGCCCTTGCCTCAGTACATCATTGGTCCCGTACTCTCATAGAAGGAGTTGTTAGATGGGTCACTTACTTCGCCGTATCGGATTTTATCTGGTTGCGTTGTGGGCATCAATTACTATAACATTTATTATTCCACGCCTTTCACCTATAAATCCCGCGGAAGCATTGATTGGGCGCTTTAAGGGTAATTTGCCGCCACAAGCGTTGCATTCCCTGGAGGTTGCATTTGGTGTCAGCCACGAGCCATTATACATTCAGTATTTTCAGTATCTTGGTCAGTTGGCGCATGGCAACCTCGGTGTCTCGATTACCTATTCCGCAGCACCGGTGACAGAGGTGATTGGGCAAGGATTGCCCTGGACATTGTTACTTGCGACGGTCTCCGTTGTGATTAGTTTTGTGGTGGGAACGCTGTTAGGGATGATTGTTGCGTGGCGACGTGGTTCTGCTTTGGATACTATACTGCCTCCACTACTAACATTCTTCTCTGCCGTCCCTTACTTCTGGCTTGCTTTAATTTTTCTCTACATACTTGGTTTTATTCTGAACTGGTTCCCCATCACAGGTGGCTATGGTACCGATGTCACACCTGGATTAACACCAGATTTCATTGAAAGTGCTATTTATCATTCTATTCTACCTGCGCTGACGCTTGTGCTTGGCTCCATGGCGGGTTGGGTGCTTAATATGCGTAATGCGATGATGACAACCCTTTCCGAGGATTATGTCTTAATGGCAGAGGCGAAGGGATTGCCTGAACGTCAGGTGATGTTTGCCTATGCAGCACGCAATGCGATTCTGCCGAATATCACAGGCTTTGCGCTTGCATTAGGTTTTGTGGTCGCGGGGCAACTTGTGACCGAGATTGTGTTCTCATATCCTGGTATTGGCTTCAAGTTATTGCAAGCCATTTCTAACAGTGATTATGCGCTAATACAAGGCATCTTTCTAGTTATCGCGTGCGCCGTGTTAGGAGCGAACTTTCTCGCCGATCTGCTCTACACAGCTCTTGATCCGCGTGTACGTCAGGGAAGGGGGTAGTCGCTTATGAGCGTTCCAACATCTTCACAGCGCACGCCATCATCTGACGACAACGAGCAAACTTCCGCGGTTGTGCAAGAAACAAATGATGGAACAATTGCCACATCCAGTTCGGATACAAGTGTGGACTCGCTTGTTACTGGTGGTGTTGCTGGTACTGGTATTATGGCGGCTCCCCTTCCTGGTGGAGGTGCGCCAGCAACACAAGCAACACTCTTTGCCGGACGCCTGAGCAATGTGTTACGTTACATCACACTGAACCGCAAGGTGACGATTGGTGCTACTATTATAGGTATCTTTGTGCTCGTCGCCATCTTTGGCCCCTTACTGATACACGGTGATCCAAATGCGCTCAGTTCAGATACGCTTGTGGGGCCTTCACCTACGCATTGGCTTGGCACGACGCAAACAGGGCAAGATGTGTTTACACAGCTTATCGACGGTACACGCACCTCGATTATTCTTGGCTTTGCGATTGGCATTCTCGCTACGGCTCTTTCTGTCCTTGTTGGCTTGACTGCTGGCTACTTTGGCGGTGCCATTGATGATATACTATCGCTTGTAACGAATGTATTCCTGGTGTTGCCAGCATTCCCGCTTGCGGTAGTTATGGCATCGTATTTTCCTTTTAAAGGACCATTACAATTGGGAATCATTATTACGATTACAGGTTGGGCATGGGGAGCACGTGTGTTGCGAGCACAAACGCTATCAATGCGGCAACGCGATTTTGTCGAGGCGGCACGTGCCACAGGTGAGAGTACATGGCGTATTATCTTCTATGAAATTCTGCCTAATGAAATTGCGATTATCGCCGCAAGCTTACTGGGAACTGTGACATATGCGATCCTGGCAGAAATTGCCTTCGAGTTTCTCGGCCTTGGTGACGTGACGATTCCAAGTTGGGGTGTGATGCTCTTCTGGGCACAAAACAATGATGCGCTTTTGCTTGGGGCGTGGTGGTGGTTTGTGCCACCCGGCTTGTGCGCGGCACTAGTAGGGGCAGCACTGGCCTTTATCAATTTTGGTATCGACGAGGCCGCGAATCCACGTTTACGACGTGAACCAAAACCTAAGGTTGTGAAAGCCAAACGGGTTATTCTCGTAGAGAAAGAGGGAGTGGCGTAATGGCTGTTGCGGTTGAAAAAGAGACTCTGCTTGACGTAAGAAATCTCAGCGTAGACTATGCTGCCGCCAACGGTACTGTTCACGCGGCAACGCATGTAAGTTTCACGTTGAAGCGTGGCGAAATTCTTGGCCTCGCGGGTGAAAGTGGCAGTGGCAAGTCAACACTTGCCTATGCTATCTCGCGCTTGCTGCGTCCACCTGCACAGATTGTAGGTGGCGAGGTCATCTATTATCCGCGTTCGCACGATGATGCCGACGCTGTTCACATCACACCGTCTAGCTCACGCTTGAAAGGGGGAAAGCGTGGAATGCGGAACGAAGACGAAATGGAGCCGATTGATATATTGCAGTTGACACCTGCGCAGTTGCGTACCTTTCGTTGGAGCGAACTTTCCATCGTGTTTCAAAGTGCTATGAACGCGCTCAACCCTGTAATGACTGTAGGTCGGCAAATCATGGATGTCCTGAAGGTGCATCGACCGTTGATGGGTCCTGACTCTCGCAAGCAACGAGCATTGGAATTGCTCAAACTTGTGGGGATCGCGCCAGACCGCATCAGCAGCTATCCGCACGAGTTGAGTGGTGGTATGCGTCAACGTGCGGTTATCGCTATCGCCTTGGCTCTCTCACCCGAAATCATCATTATGGATGAGCCGACAACGGCCCTCGACGTGGTTGTGCAGCGTGAGATTTTGACGGAGATTATGCGTCTACGCGAACAGTTAGGCTTCTCAGTCATCTTCATCACACACGACCTCTCGCTCTTGTTAGAAATCGCGGATAAAGTTGCCATCATGTACGCGGGCAAACTGGTTGAAACGTCGTCGCGTCGAGATCTGTACCTGCATCCACGTCATCCCTATAGTTATGGCTTGCTCAAGTCGTTTCCCACTATTTCCGGTCCACGCCGTATCATGACTGGTATTCCTGGCTCGCCACCTGACTTACGCAACGTTCCATCTGGATGTGCGTTTCATCCCCGTTGTCCCTTTGCCTTTGATGCCTGCCGTAGCATTATACCGACACTTCAATCATCTGCACAGGAAAGTCCTGATCAGCTTGTGGCATGCCATCTCTATAATAGTCGGCTTGCACCCGCAGGTCCGCCTTCGGCATCAGATTTCGCACAGAAGTATCAAGCACCACTCGTAGAAGGGGGCAAAGCCGAATGAGTATAGCAAACCAAGCATTATCTACTCAAGAGCAGCCGCATCAAGAGGAAGCTATTCTTGAAGCCGAGCATATCCGTAAACTGTTTCCGTTGCGACAGGCCAGACTGTTCGGGCCAGCACGTGCTGTTCATGCGGTAGAGGATACTTCACTCACACTCTATCCTGGACGCGCTACCGCGCTCGTGGGCGAAAGTGGGAGCGGTAAGACGACTGTCGCACGTATGCTGGCACGTATGTATAACCTTACGTCTGGCACGCTGCGCTTTCGTGGCAAGCCAGTGGAACTCAAAGGTGCCGCTTCTCTACGCCAATATCGACGCCATGTACAACTCGTGTTTCAGGACCCATTTGCCTCGCTCAACCCGGTGCATAATGTACGCTATCATCTGAGTCGTCCCCTACGTGTACACGGACATGTACATACACAGAGTGAGGAGACGGAGCAGGTGTTGGCATTGCTCAGGAAGGTAAGTCTGAGTCCTGCTGAGCAGTTCATTGAGAAATTCCCGCATCAGTTAAGCGGCGGACAACGGCAGCGCGTAGCTATCGCACGCGCACTGGCGGCTCAACCAGAGGTACTCCTTGCCGATGAACCAGTTTCGATGTTGGATGTGTCGATACGCCTGGATGTCCTGAACCTGCTGCTGCGTCTGAAAGAGGAGGAGCATTTGGCATTGCTCTTCATCACGCACGATATCGCCAGCGCGCGCTATTTCGCGGAGGATACATTGGTGATGTACGCGGGTCAAATGGTTGAAGGTGGGCCAAGTGACGAGGTGATTCAGCAACCGAAGCATCCCTACACACAACTGCTCATCTCTGCCGCACCCGATCCTGACAGAGTGAGCCTTGATGGAAAGAGTCGTACCGAACTGCCAGCACGCGGTGAAATTCCTAGCCTTATCACGCCACCGAGCGGTTGCCGTTTCCATCCGCGCTGCCCTCATGCTATGCCTGTATGTCGTGAACGCTTTCCTAAGCGAACCGATTTGGGCGGTGGGCATTGGACACACTGTTTCCTCTATGGCGACGGTGAGACGAGTGTAGAATAAAACTTTAATGACCGAAAACCGAAATGTCGGTAGGGGCAGCAATTCATTGCGCCCAAAGATGGGAGAGGCGGCGGGGCAAGGCGGCGGCAACAATGCTTTTCCCCAACGTGATCCCCTCCCAGCCCATCTTTGGGCGCAGTGAATTGCTGCCCCTACCGGGAGGACTTTCCGTATTCAACAGTTACAGTTTCATTGTGAAATGATATCGAGCATTCAAGCAAAACAAAAATAGGAGCACGCATGAGTATCAGCGACGATGTTCAACATCAGACGTTAACGGATGCCTCTCTTTCCACGGCTTTTCCCACGACATTTTTGTGGGGTGCTGCGACCTCTAGCTATCAGGTAGAAGGAGCGACACACGAAGATGGGCGTGGCCAATCTATATGGGATGTATTCGCGGCAACGCCGGGCAAAACATATCATGGTGAAACGGGCGAGGTGGCGGCAGACCACTATCACCGTATGCCACAAGATGTAGAACTCATGGCGCAACTCGGCATAGGTGCCTACCGTTTCTCGCTTGCATGGCCCCGCATTTTACCAGATGGTAGGGGACGCATCAACACACGTGGCCTCGATTTTTACGACCGTCTGGTGGATGCATTGCTAGCGAAGGGCATCCACCCCATTGTCACACTCTATCACTGGGATTTACCACTTGCACTTTATAATGAGGGTGGCTGGCTAAACCGAAACACCGCATACGCGTTCGCGGAGTATGCCGAGGTGGTGGCACGTCAGCTAGGAGACCGTGTGAGTTCATGGATTACACATAACGAGCCGTGGTGTTCTGCTTATCTCGGCTACGGTACAGGAGTTCATGCCCCTGGCATACAGGATATGCAGTCTGCGGTGATAGTTGGGCATCACCTGTTGCTCTCGCACGGATTAGCTGTACCACGTCTGCGCACACATACGAAAGCTGGATCACAGGTTGGTATCGCGCTAAACTTCACTCCTATGTATCCTGCAGATGATACGCCCGAAACGGCACAGGCGGTCGCAAGAGCCGATGCACTTTCCAATCGCTGGTTTGTAGAACCACTCTACAAAGGTACATATCCAGAGCATCTATTCGAGAATATGGGTGTGCAGCCACCACCAATACAGGATAATGATCTTGCGGTCATCAGCACCCCTCTTGATTTTCTTGGTGTCAACAACTACTCGCGCGCGGTCGTGCGCGGTAATCCAGTGAAGCCCGACGGCATCGAGTTTGTCGCGTCGATCCCTGGTGCGTCATATACTGAAATGGACTGGGAAATCTACCCTCAAGCAATTGGCGATTTGCTCACAAGGCTACATAAAGAGTATGAAGTACCGTCATTGCTGGTGACCGAGAACGGTGCTGCATTTGACGATGTAGTGGGAAATGATGGTGAGATCAACGACTCCCGCCGCATCGAGTATCTACGCGAACATATACGCTCGGTTGA
This sequence comes from uncultured Ktedonobacterales bacterium, assembly GCA_964657325.1. GTDB lineage: Bacteria > Chloroflexota > Ktedonobacteria > Ktedonobacterales > Ktedonobacteraceae > JBBQVS01. The sequence continues at coordinate 1,355 of CAZZVE010000002.1, read as the reverse complement.
GCATGTGCTGGAACAAGGTGTGCCAATCCAAGGCTATATCATCTGGTCTCTGCTCGACAACTATGAATGGGCAGAGGGTTACAGCAAACGCTTTGGTATCATCTACGTGGACTACGCAACGCAGGAACGTACAATCAAGGAAAGCGGACACTGGTACCGTGCGTTGATCGAGACACATAAACGGGGATAGCTAGAAGCACATCTGCCGCTTACTTCCGCGCCTGGGAAGTAAGCGGCAGATGTGCTTCACTACCCATAGATGGCGGTGCCATCTGCTCACCAGAGCGCGTTTTCAACCACTCAAGCCAATCACTCCACCAGCTTCCATCGTGATGCTCGGCACCCTCAAACCATTGTTGAGCACTTTCCGTAGGCTTATCGTTTGTCCAATAGCCTCGTCCCTTCGTTGGAGGATTTATGACACCTGCGAATGACCGCTTCCTCCTAAAATACTTATAGTAGCTGCACATGCTTTTGCCCTTGCTAATTTTATATAGTATAGTAGTGTTGATAATAGTATAGCATTGTTGATATTATGCAATGAAGCACTCTGGCTACCCACAACGAAGGGAAAATACATGAACATTATCCTGATTGGCACACAAGGTTCAGGAAAAGGCACGCAGGCAGCATTACTTACTCAGGATTTCGGTATACGCCATATAGCCACCGGCGATCTATTTCGTCAAGCAATCGCGGAAAAGACAGCATTGGGTTTACAGGCAAAAGATTACATTGAACGTGGTGCATTGGTGCCGGACGAGATCACAGTTACGATGGTACGTACTACTATCGAAGAGCCAGAGAGTACACAGGGCATTGTGTTAGACGGTTTTCCTCGTACTCTTGCCCAAGCACAAGCACTCGATAATGAGTTGCAGCGTACTGGTCGAAAGATCGATGCGGTGATCTACCTTAGGGTCACACAAGAGGAGTTAATGAGTAGACTTGCTGGAAGATATATTTGCCGTGCTCAACAACATCCCTATCATATCAAATTTCGTCCTCCAAAGGTTCCTGGCATTTGTGATCAAGATGGCAGCGAATTGTATCAACGCTCTGATGATACAGGAGAAGCTATAGAGAGAAGACTAGGCATCTTTTTCCAGGAAACCACGCATGTGCTCGACTACTATAAAGAGCAAGACAAACTCTTAGAATTGGACGCTGACCCAAGTGTGAAGACTGTTCATACGGCCCTTCTCAGTCGGCTAAACGTCTACTTGGATCAGAGGCAATAAAGCACCTTCTATGCTAGCACATCACTGCATTTTCACTTGTTGCTTGACAAGTTATGCATCTAAGTGGCGAGACGCGATAAGCACTGCATGAGCAAGATACTCTGTTCTTTGGTG
>CAZZVE010000001.1:107773-109673 GCA_964657325.1 uncultured Ktedonobacterales bacterium | reverse complement strand
TGTGCCTTATATCCCCATGTCTGGAAGCCAGGGGGCTTACGGCACGGTTGCTAAAAGTGAAGCTAGTCCTGCACCAATACCTGTCGCATCAACAATAAGCGAGCGAATGCCCCAACGTTCGACAAGCGCAACGGTTGCCGCGTATTGTTCGAGATGTGAGCGACCTGTCCACCATTCATGATGCACAACCTCGATAGCTGGCAAGCCGAGTTCGTTGTAGCAGACACGTCCAATTGTGATAACGGTGCTGTCACGACGCGATGATGCAACATGCGAAATTGCCATGCTAGATGTCGGGCGTTCCTCACCTGCCACATCCATACCTGCGATATACCATTCATCCTCACGAGGCGTCTCTTCCCAAAAGTGTGTGCCTTGTAGCAATGTTTTTTGCAACGTGTTGAAAAAGTAGCCTGCACCATTTAATGGACGTAGGTAGTATTGCGTCTGTATAGCTAGAGAGTCTTCACCGAGACGTGCGATCTCTTGTTCGACAAAGGTACGATACGCGGGATTGATGGCGGCGAGTGTACGCCAATCGAACTCGAAATGCAGTTGTTCACCTGTACGTTGCTGATGTTCAAGATTGACGGCACGCTGTTGAGCTAGCAATGTGTTGTCACTCCATGCAGTTCCATACAAAACTGTAGTTGCATTACAGGTTGACGCCATTGGTCTGAAATCTCGGTCAAATTTTTCGCGTGTCACATCCTGGGCCTCGTCGATTTCTAAAAGCAGGTCGGCGGTTGCGCCAACAACATTACTTTCGGGCGCGGCAGAGAAAAACATGACGCGCGGTCCAGTATGAGCATGTACAAGGGTTGGATCGGCCTGTGGTGCGAGACCAATAATGTGTCCATGACTTTGCCAGATGCGTTCGCGGGTCAATGGTGTGTCGAGCATGGAAAGTAGACGTAGACGACTGTTTATACTCTGTGGGGCAAATGTTGGAGCAGCTTTGACGATAGTGCCATGTGACATGTAGGTCAAAAGGTACGCTTCCAACACTGCGGAGAGTTGGTTCTTACCAGACTGGCGCGACATCATAATGCTAAAAATGTGACCCTTGCCAGCACAGATTGAGGCAAGAATAGCTTCGGCAACTTGACTTTGATATGGATAGAGCGGCTTGCCTAGAATATGTTGCGCAAAGCGCGAAATGGCGTTTGGAGAGTATTTCATGGTGTTTGTGGAGGGGAACGGTAGAGGGACGAGGTAGAGAGAATACAAGAGAGGCGGCACATGTCACTCTTATTTGAGTTTATTAATGCTTGCTTGTTACTATACCATGCTTATATGGAAAATACAAGGGACAATACTATTCAAATACGAAGAACGATTTATACATACACAACGGACGCCCACAAGGGGCGACCCTACTATATATGGCATGCTCCGCATTCAAGAACGTCGTATAGTAGGGTCGCCCCTTGTGGGCGTCTGTGGGTCCCCAAATCCAACCTCATTGTACGTATTTAAAAAGTATTGTCCACAAGCGATGCCTCATATACGACAACACGGCGAGGTGCATGCGCATGTGGGATGAGCAGTCCTTGTGGATGCCCTAGTTTTCAATCTTGAATTTGCAATGGTACTAAAGGGTTCCTAGTATACCAAAACATGAAGAAATGAAAAAGAGTAGGTAAAGTCACTGGGGATGAACGGGAGAGGTTCATCACAGTATTTTCTTAGTTACCTTATGCACGAAAGGGGAAACACATGAGCCTGGAACAGATCAAGTATTACACAGTGGATGATGACGAAGAGGCTATCCTGGTAACAGACATCGACGAGACAACACCAGAAACGGACGATGATGGCAACTTGCAATACTATAGTGTAAGCGGTCGTTATGTCTTTTCCGTTGATGAGGATGAGTAGGTAGGACAAACGCAAGAGG
>CAZZVE010000001.1:69760-107763 GCA_964657325.1 uncultured Ktedonobacterales bacterium | reverse complement strand
AACGTTGCTCACCTCGGCCTCTTGCGTTATTAGAGACTATAACGATGTTGCCTTGAACGAGGTAAATGTTGCGGTGCCACTTTGTGTTATCACTCGTAGACCACAGTAACCAGATGTAAGCGAAGTGTCAGTTCCAGTAATCGTCCATGCACTTGGTTCTGTGCTACCCGTTGCCCACACCTTCGCACTAAGTGTCGTACCAACAATACGGAAGCGTATCGTATACGATGTGTTGGCATTCGCGGTAAAGGGAGCACTTGCAAGAAATGTTGCATTACCCGCGACTTTTTTCTGAATGTAGAATGTACTTCCACTCACATACGCCTTGTACCAATTGTTGGCGTCTGTCCAGCGTAGTACAGTTCCAAAGTTCGCGTTGGCGTAGTTACTGAGTGAACCACTTACAACTACCTCAGCGTTAGTTGTAGATGGTCCCAATACAGCACTGTAAATGTTATTGCCACTATTCGCGACAACGCCAGCATTGCTTGCAATAGAAAAGTTAGTGTATGTATTAGCATCGCCAGACCACGCCTGTCCATCGGAGGCATTGCCCCACTTGGCTTGATTCGTCCGTTGGAACGTGTCTTGACCTAATGTCTGCCCTGATGCTGGCGAGGTCGGTGTCACCGTTGGTGATGAGCCAACCGTTGGAGTAGTGCCGATTGTTGCTGTAGGTGTAGGAGTGTTTCCACCCGACTGCGCACTCAGTGCAGTAGCCTGGAACGAGGTGAATGTCGCCGTTCCTGCTTGCGTCAAGACGCGTATACCCGCAGAGCCAGTTGTAAGCGAGGTATCAGACGTGGTGAGCGTCCAACTACTTGGTTCCGCACTGGCTGCCGCCCACACTTTTGTATTCAACGTCGCGCCAAATGCTTGGAAGCGGATGGTATATGCTGTATTTGCTTGAGCCGTGAAGGGAGTGCTTACAAGTACTGTTGAGGTACCTGCGACTTTCTTCTGGATATATAGAACACCACCATCAATATAGGCTTTGTACCAGTCGTTGGCATCTGTCCAACGTGCTACCGCGCCAAAGTTCGCACTGGCATAGCTACTTAATGAGCCAGTAACAACGACATCAACATCTGCTTGTGATGGCCCTAGTACAGCACTATAGCTAGTGCTACCACCATTGGTGACAGTGCCCGTGTTGTTGGTGATAGCGAATGCTGGCGTATTTCCTGAGTCGCCACCCCATGTGTGCCCATCGGAAGCAGTGCCCCAGTTTGTTTGGTTTGCGCGTTGGAAGGTATCCTTCGCCACGACCTGTCCAGGTACTGGAGTTGATGTGGGCGTAGTTGGCGTTGGCGTTGTTGAGCCACCGGTTTGTGTTGCGAGTGCAAGCTTGTTAGCGAACTCTTCATCAAACCAAACATTATTTTTCTTATCGACATTCAATCCGTCGTGCGGATGAGAACCTGCCGAAGGGGTATTGTAGAGGCTAAATGCACCACTACCACTTTCAGGAAATGAGCCATAAATGCTTCCTAATGAGTCATCGAACCAGATTTTTCCAGAACTGTCAACACCTATACCAGAAGTATGAGCAGGACCACTAGGATGATAGCTATATTGCGTTATACCATTACTTGTGCCAGGAGTAGCAGAAGCAACCTTCAAATCACCAACTGCACCAACAAATCCTTCGGACCACCAGGGGTTGCCGTTAGTGTCAATTGTAATCAAATGGGGTGTGAGATAACTACCATTTGGTTTCATAGGAAATTCGCGTAGATTGCCACTCACTGTATATTCTGCAACTCCAGGAACCAGTGGATTATTTTCAGTGAACCAGACGTTATTAGAGGCGTCAACTGTGATACCATAAGGTTGACTATTGGATGTAGCTGTTGGTATTTCATGAAAACTGTGTGTAGTGGGATTAAATGAGCCTATTTTATTTATATAGTGTTCAGTGAACCAGACAATTCCCTTGGAGTCAACCGCGATGCCCCAAGGACCAGATGCAGAGGTTGGAACAGCGAATTGCTGCGTCGTTCCATTCGCAGGGTTGAGCATACCAATAGAGTTACTTAAAGGCATTGTGAACCAAATTCTTCCTTGAGGATCAAATGCCAGGAAGAGCGGTTGACCATAACCTGCTGGTAACGAATAAGTGGTACCCCAGGATTTCATGGTTGGATTATATTGAGCAATTTTGCCGGGAAAGGGACCTGAGCAAGATGCAATATCACATCCTGGTAAGGCCACCCAAACATTCCCACTACTGTCAAATGCTGTGCCCCATGGATCGGCACCTGTTGGTACAGTGAAATCCGTCGATGTAACGCTTTGTGCATTTGCCTGTTGCGCATGAACCGCCGCTTCACTCCCCACATACTCAAAAATCATGGCAATGCTGGCGACAAGAGTCGCCAGCACAACAAGGCTCAGAAGGACTTTTTTACGGTCGATCATGAACTTTTTTTCCTTTTTCCTTTAATTAGTTACCTGGATAACCAATAATATCCGTTCCTCCTTGAACAACAAAGCCGGTTCCAGAAGTGTTGTAGTACTCTGGTCGCTCCGCTACAAAAGTGCCTGACGATTGTACCGACATGGAGATCGAGTTCGCGTTTTTGTTGGTACTTGGCTTGAAGGCTTTTACCACTACTGAGGTGATGTCTACCGTTTGCCGCTCGTTGGCTTTTACTAGTTGTTGAAGAGTTATTTTCTGATTGGTACTATTAGTTAATGTGATAGTGATCGTTTCATCTGTTGTATTTGGATTCTGTAAGGTTAGCCACTCGTTGTACCCTGGGTAGGTGTACCCTTCGGCGAAACTGTAGCTTTTTGAGACGGAACCAATCAATCCTAGAGAGTCCGTACCTCCTTTTGCATAGACTGTTGGCACACCTGTTGCGGCGTGATGGTACTGGAAGTACATTTCACGTTGCACAACGATGTTTATATTGGATTTCACCTCAGCTGATACTTCTGGTGTGCCATTGAAGGTGTTATTCTGGTTCACATTCCAAATCGTCTGACTTTGAGGTCCAACTGTGAAGTTGAACGTCTTTGTAACTCCTCCTACTTGCGATTTCAGGATTACGCTAACATTCGCAGCCGTGGTATTTGGATTCGCAAGTGTGAGATTTTCCTGTGTTCCGGCACCAGTAAAGCCTTCTGCGAAGAACCAGTCGTTTGCGGTGCTCTGTGTGCCCACTACGTCAAAGGCACCAGAAACACCCTGACTCTCATTGAGGAAATAGGTTGGACGCTCTACCATCACAGGCGATGTCGAAGTGACAACTGCTAGTGAGTGTGCTGGCAGTGTCAGTTGGCTTGGTGAAATAGTACCGCGCGTACCAGCAGGAACAGTTGCTGTTTGCCGCCCGACCACGTTTCCCCCAGCATAATAGGTTGCCGTAACGGTCGCACTAACACTGTTTGGTGGGTTCAGAATGGTTAGGAATGAAATGTGTGATGCATTCGAGGCCACATCTGCGAAGGTGAAACTTGTTCCCAGGTGTGTTGCACCCGCTACATCGGTACCACTAGCAATGCCGTGATAGTTTGTAAAGTAGATGGGACGTTCCGTCATCACGCCCGCACAGGTAGAGGTGTTGCTTACATTCACGATGCTCGCTACGTTGTATCCTAACGAAGTTGAAGCATCGTTACTTAAGTCTTGATTAACCGATTCGGTAAAACGGCTGGTCGGATTAATAGAAACATTCGTTACTGTCTTCGTGTGCGGTGTAGAACTGCCATCGGTAGTGTAGAGATATGTGATGTTGACGGTACACACGGTTGTACCTGGATTGCCGAGAGTTAGATACTCACGGAACCCCTTTCCAACACGCCCCTCAGCGAAGTACCAAGTAGGATTTACTGGTGCTGCTGCTGTAGGAGTATTCGTTCCACCTCCCCCTGATGGCGGAGTTGGCACACCCGTTTGCGGAATTGCAGCAAACTTACGTGCAAACTCTTCGGAGACATAGACAGTATTATTATTGTCAACGGCGAGGCCGTCGTGCGGATGAGAACCGCTAGCTAACTGGATAGGTGCGGAGTAAGTTGCGGTGTTAGGATTGAAAGAATAAATGCGATCTGCTAGCGAGTCATCGAGCCAAATAGTGCCGCTACCATCTACGCCGATACCCGAAACATGGGAACCTGGACAGCCACCACTGTTACAAGGTGTTGGATATTCAGCAACGCCATTAGATGCACCGGGTTGTGCCTGGCTGATGATAAGACGACCAATTCTGCTATTTGTACCTTCTGTCCACCAGATATCACCTTGATAGTCATATGTAATTAAGTGTACTGTGGTGTTATTGCCAGGATTGATTGTGAGATATTCTTTAATGTTCCCCGTTGTTAGCGCGCCAGATGTAGGTGGAGTGAAGCTGCCGATACGCGCCGCCTGTGTGCTGTTTTCGCTGAACCACATATGGCCTGTTGAGGGATCAGGTCCAGTGATGCCATATGGTTTGCTGTTGACGAAAGGTGTTGCGGTTTCGTGAAATTGTCCATTGCTAAACTCGCCAATCTGGTTCGCAAGAATCTCTGTAAACCAGAGGTTGCCGCTTGCGTCGAAGGCGAGATCAAATGGTGCTGCACTGGCAGTCGGTACCTGCCACTGATGCCATGTGCCACTGCTCGGTATCAACTCACCGATAGCGTTGCTCATTGGCTCAGTAAACCACACATTACCACTTGTGTCAGTGGCAACAAAAAGTGGACTACTATAGCCTGCTGGCTCTGCGAAATTTTGCACAACGCTGAACGATGAGCGGTTCACCTGTGCAATACTTCCCTGAACGGTAGTACCACAGACCGGATTTGGATCACAACCCGGTTGGGCTACCCATTCGTTACCACTATGATCGAATGCTATGCCCCATGGTTCTCCTCCAGGTGCTCCAATCTCTTGCAATGTCCCTGCAGCGGCACGCGCTTTGTGTTGTGTACCACTAAAGGCAGCAAATGCAAGTGCGATACTGGCACATATTGCTACAAGAGCAAGCGTTATACGAAGAGGAATACCTATTTTTTGTTTTGTAAATAGTAATACTAGTCTATGCATACAATATTTTAAACACCTCCTACATGAGTTAACGCTTTGGGCATAGTAGTGTAACCAGATAGCACAATCGGTCTGTCAATGTATTATTAAGTATCCTGAGCATCTGTACAAGATACAAAGGTATTAAGAATATGTAACTATCGGAGCACATCTTTTTGCACAAACGTACAGATATAGGAATGCGTACATAGACTGTCAGTTATCAAATACAAAATCTATAGGCTTCTTTGTTGGTCTGCTTGCATATATCATTGAGCACAAGGGGTAGGCAAATACGCACTCAATTTATTTAGCAATACCTCTATCCGAAAAGGCTTACTGAACCAATCCGATGCACCAGGGATATCATGAATATCAGTAATACGATGATCGGCAGTCATGATGATAACAGGAATTAGCCTTGACCACTCATGAACTGCTATTGCCGCTGCAATATCATAGCCAGAAACTACAGGCATCATGAGATCAAGGAGGATGACCGAAGGCAATTTTTGCTCTGTCTCATGAAGTTCTTTCAGAAAAGGCAGGACTTTTGTGCTGTCGGTAAAGCCTAAGCTTGTATAGCCTTCTGTTTCTAAGAGCAACATGACAACTGAGAGTATTGCTGACGCGTCATCAACAACAAGAACGTATTCTTCTTCTGGAATACACAGAGATGCGGCGTCATTCTCCATTACAACTGTTTGATTGTTCATAATAAAAACCTCCCACACTACATAACACAAACACCATAACTATAGCTATAAGGTTAGTATATAGATGCAACCAAATCAGTCATTATTTTATAGTTTACATAGAAAGGGAGGTATTTCACGTACGACAACAGATAGATGTTGTCGTACGTGAAATACCTCCCTTTCTATGTAAACTTACCTTGAAGATATACGACGATGGCGACGATAGAGTAGGCCAGCACAACTCAACATCACTAGTGCAAGTGTATAGCCAAACACCGCGATCCAAAGCCACATGCTGATTGAAACGTGCTCGTTGACACGTTCGTCATACAACGCATTTTTGAGTATAGAGGCTGACCCTGAGTATTTCGTTCCACCTGTCGAAGTTGTGGTAGATGTAGAAGTTGGTACGATGCCAGCCGTTGGTGTCACACCTATAGTGGGGGATGGTGTTATTCCTATGGTCGGTGTAGGTTGTTGAGTTGATATAACTGTTGGCGTCGCACCAACTGTCGGTATTATCGGAACGGGTGTCTGACTTACGGGTGTTGGAAAACCACCGCCGTTGACTCCACCAGCACCTGATGTCGATGTAGGAGTCACGCCCGGAACAGTATGCGTTGACGTTGGTTGAGTGGCTTTTCCGGTTGGAGATGGTGAGATACTCACATCAACTGTAATAGCATGCGTTGTTGCAACATCGTAGGCAATAATATGATGTGTCCCCGCCTTTACACCGCTATCCAGCATCAGGTAGAGAGAAAACGACCCTTGTGTATCAGTTGATATTATATTTGGATGACAGGGTAAAGAGGCGTCATAGGTAAAATTTACAGTGTTGTTAGCCGTAAATCCTTGCCCATGTAAATAAATAGGCATATCAGGCAGTAATAGAGCATCGTCAATGAGCGTAAGCTTTAGTCCTGATGAAACAACAGTTGTCGAGCGACATTGTGAACTCGCCATATTCGCTGCAGTACAAAAAGATTTCCCCGTTGCTGCTGTATGTCCAGGAGTACTTGATGTTTGTGTTGTTCCACTGCTATTGCTGATACTTGATAAGCCAGTATTCAACCACCCCGTACTTAATAGTGTTGCAAATAAGAGTAAGCATGTTACACCAACTAGGATAATAGTCCCACTAAGCCAGAGTAAAAACTCCATACGACCAGGATAGAGTAGCCACCATCGCCAGCGATCAATAGGATTGAGCGAGAGAGTACTTTTACGTTGCCCTCGACTAGCAATACGCTTTGCCAGTACCGAGTTTTTCCCTTGCCCCGTTGTCCACGACGCCTCCACAAAATTCAATGAACTGCCCTGAGCAATAGTTGTCGGTGCAGGTACTTTAGCAAAAAGTTCAACCTTCTGTTTTTCAACAGCAACTCGTGGCACCGCAACCGTTGTGGCACCTGGTGGAAGCGTGGTAACGTCGCTTATAGAAGTGGGTGCATGTAGGGTCATACTCTTTTGGCGGTCAGGTTCCTTCGTGGGCTGTATGAAAGGAAGAGAGAATACGTTTCCATCAGCCTTTTTCCGTTCAATAGTTGTTGAGGATTTTTCCCCAGCAAGTATGTCATGTTTTGGCTGTGGTACAGTATCGATCTCATCTATATCATCAAATACGCGCAATCGAGGAGGAGGTAAAGTGTCTAGTTCGTCAATCGTATGCTCTACGGTTGCTTCAGAATATGCAAGCGATAGTGATGAGAGACTACTTTCAGCTTCATAGTCTGGTAGTTCGTATTGCCATATTGTTGGTTGAGGCAGCGTGGGGACACGCGTAACATCGCTTTCGTGCGGTACTGTATAGTTACGAGAGTAACGAGGACGTACTTTTACTGGATACGTGGCTTGCTGTGCTGAAGCGCGGGCAGGAATAGGTGTCTGTGGATTTGGAATTTCATGTTGCTCTTTTGTGATATAGGATGCAGAGACATTGTGCTGTACCACCGGATCAATCCAGACGGAGGCACGGGGGCGTATTGGACTGTGAGGGACCTCTTCGTCTTCTGACTCAACATGTGTAAGCCACCTATTCATCTGCATACATTTCTTCCCTTTATACACTATAGTAAAAGCACAAGTGTTTGTACTTACAAATTACATGAAAAATTGTTGTTGAATCTTGTGGAATGCCAGTTCCACGCGGGTTCCCAAGCCCTATGAGGTCTATCTAGTGCAAATAAACGTACACCAAACATATTTTTGTTTGTGTGAATGTGAGTGTGTAAATTTACGCAGTATCTGAAAAAATTTCGGGTCTTTTGATTGACGAGAGAGGATGCTCGTCTTGTCTCTCACGCACATTGGTGCGGGACGAGCGCATATGTTCCGCTTTTTCTCTGTTTGGCATGAATATTGCACGAGTAGATAAAGGGGGGGATACTCGGACATGTTTCGAGCACGTGTTGCATAGAACAGTTCAATTGTATAGTCCTAGTTTCGGCAGCATGAATCTCCGGTTACCAAATTGTGGAATGTGGATTTGAGGTAGGTAAAGGAGTAGGTGTATGGTAGCCATTGTGGAACAAGTAAAGTCTCGCGCACTTGGAACTTCAGAAGTGTCCAATCGACGCAATGATACAAAGCGTGTTTCAACACATGAGCCTCTTACAGCAAAAAGAGAAACAAAAAAGAGTGCAAGGGTACATAGAAATGCTCACAAGGAGGACCTGCTAAGTGTAGTAGACTACACGCTTGATGAGTATGACGATGACGACTATATAGAAAGTACAGCAAATACTGATGAGGTGATTGAGTCGGGTGACGAAGATGAGGAAGAGAACTATGGGTGCGAAGTGGACAACGCAATTCGTCAATATCTTGGTGAGATTGGACGTTATCCGCTTTTGACTGCAGAACAAGAGATGCGTATTGCGCGCCGTATGGTAAATGGCGATATGCAGGCGCAACAGCAGCTTGTAGAGGCAAATTTACGCCTCGTTGTGAGCATTGCGAAACGCTATAATAATCATGGTCTTTCGCTACTCGATCTCGCACAGGAAGGTAATCTTGGCCTCATTCGGGCTGCACAAAAATTCGATCCGGCACGGGGATTTCGTTTCAGTACCTATGCAACATGGTGGATTCGACAGGCTATCAGTCGAGCGGTAGCAGAGCATACACGCACCATTCATATCCCTGTCCATGTCGTAGAACTGATTTATAAGATGAAGCGTTTGACTCGGCAACTGTTTCAGGAACTAGGACGTGATCCTCTACCAGAAGAGATCGCATCCACGCTCAATGTCACTAAAGAGCGTGTTGTAGAGTTGCAAAGTATAGCAGAAACACCAATTTCGCTGGATGCACCTCTGATTGATGACGAGCAATATCATTTAAGCGATACGTTAGAGGATCCGCGAGCAATGGCACCAGTCGATGCGGTAACACATCAAGTGTTACGAGACCAGATTAATGGAGCATTGGAAGTGCTCAGTCAACGCGAACGTCAGGTGATTGAACTCCGGTATGGTTTACAGGATGGGTACTGTCATACATTGGAGGAGTTGAGTCTACACTTCAAACTGACACGCGAACGAATCCGGCAAATCGAGGTAAAGGCACTAAGAACACTACGCCAACCTATTCAAGTGCATTTGCTGCGCGACTTCGCCTAAAAAGGTATATCATAAAGATTGGATACGTATGTGTCATATGTGCTGCAGCACACATGACACATACGTATCCAATCTTTTCTCCCAATTATTGTGTAACTTTGCACAAGAAGTCACATATCTTCAATAATCTCTTACAACCCTCCGTTTAGTTGAATGGATGGCCGAGAAATGTGTATTGTCGGCATGATTTGCGGCAGGTCAACATACACATTTCTCTCTAAAATGTTTTTCTCCGTCCATTTGTTCACTTGTTCTTTTTATACTTCAAATGAGATGCATCTCTCTATTTTAACTCGTTGTTTGCATGAAAATTACACTGCTTTAACAAACATTGAGTATGATGAATATGCATATCGAACAGGTAATCCCATCAGGAGTAATTATGGAAAGTGATCTACAGATAGTGGGGACTGTGCGTAAAACACGTACCTCACTCCAACGACGATCCCGACGCTGGGGTGAAGCAGGGCAAGCCTATTTGTATTTGTTGCCCGTCTTTGCCATTCTAGGTGTATTTGCCTATGCCCCATCAATCTTCGTTTTTTATATGAGTTTGTTTAAATGGAATTTTCTGAATCGTGGTGTACAGCCCTTTATTGGTCTGGATAATTATACCTTTCTCTTTCATGATCCAAACTTCTGGCAATCCGTACAGGTCACGTTAACCTATGTTGTCGTCTCTGTCCCGTTACATCTCTTCATCTCACTCTTTCTTGCTATTTTGCTCATGGCGAATATTCGCGCACGGGCGTTTTGGCGACTTGCGATTTTTACACCTTTTATTACGCCACTTGTAGCAACGACTACCATCTGGTATTGGATGTTCGATAACTATCATGGCCTGTTCAATGGTATTCTTCGTCTGCTCCATCTACATCCTATCGACTGGCTTGGCGATCCACACTGGGCGTTGGTAAGCATCATCTTCTATACGACGTGGAAAGCTGTTGGCTTCAGTACTATCCTCTTCATGGCTGGCCTGAGCAATGTTTCTCCATCGCTAGCAGAGGCGGCACGGGTCGATGGAGCCAATCCTTTCCAGGTCTTTCAGCACATTACATGGCCTTTACTTTTGCCTATCACGCTGGTTGTCTTACTGCTCAGCACCATTGAAGCATTCAAGATGTTCCAGCCTGTGTTTCTCTTCGTGGGTGCCGAGGGTGGCCCAAACAACGCGGCGCGTACACTGGGTCTCTACCTATTCTCACAAGCATTCGCTACAAATTCACATGATGGGCTGGGTGCGGCTGTCTCCGTCATCATATTCTTTCTCGTCTTTGCTGTCTCCGTGACACAACTACTATTCACGCGACGCGACGTAAACACAGCTTATTAGAGAGGGAAGGGAACGACATTTCTTATGGCTACTCTACCAACTATTCCACCTATCGCAACTGTCACTACGCCAAAGAATCGCTCAAGACGCCTCTGGCAACGTACGCAGCAGCCGTGGACAGCATTACGCTATAGCGCGATTATTGTCGCATCTCTCTTCGCGCTCTTTCCCTTGTACTGGATGTTTGTCTCGTCGCTACTTACGACGCATGATGCATATTCGTCCGTACCCGTCTTTTTTCCAGAGTGGCAATGGACAAATTATGCACGTGCGTGGAGTATGGCACCATGGCTCCAGTACTTTTTCAATAGTATCTTTATTGCAGGTTGTACCGTTGTACTCGCGGTGATTACCTCGCTCCTCGCTGGCTATGCGTTTGGCATGATGAAGTTTCCAGGGCGACAAGCTCTTTTCCTGGCAATTCTTGCGCTAATCATGATTCCAGCCGAAGCAACGCTGATTCCAAGTTACCTCATTGTCTCGTCGCTTGGCTGGATTGACAGCTATCAAGCACAGATTATTCCATTTGGTGTTAGCATTTCAGGCATCTTCTTACTACGTCAATTCTTTCTCTCTCTACCTGATTCGCTTTGGGAAGCGGCACAGATCGACGGCTGTTCGCGCTTCAAGTTCCTATGGCTTGTCGCGGCTCCATTAGCACGCCCAGCCCTCGCTGTCGTCGCGTTACAGGTGCTGATTGGCAGTTGGAATGCATTTCTCTGGCCCTACCTTGTCACTAGCTCTGATGCTCTCCGTCCTATCGAGGTTGGACTACAGGCATTTACAACGGCAGAGGGCACCGATCCTACTGGCCTGGCAGCCGCGGCAGCGTTTACTACTTTGCCCATTTTGATCATCTTTCTTATTGCTCAAAAGCAATTCATTGAAGGAATTTCGGTGGGTAGCACGAAGGGCTAATTCGTCCACCAGTTTTCACTGGCTCAGCGTTCTATTGAACGGTTGGGATGTGTTGATAGATAGAAATACGTTTATTATCCGTTTGTTCAGCTATTTTCTTAAAAAAGGAAAAGGTCTCACATGCATCGCAAATGGTCTTTTATGGCCTATGTTATCGCAACGGTAACAATGCTCCTCTTGACAGCCTGTGGTGGCTCGTCAACAGGCAATAGTAGTAATACCTCGACAAGCAGCACTCCTGGAGTGCTGGATGCAAGCAAGAAGTATACTGTGAACTTTTGGGAAGCTTTCGCTACAGGCGCGAATAAAACATCGCTTGAAGCGTTGACCAAGCAGTATATGCAGCAGCACTCTAATGTGACGGTGAATTTGCAGGCATATGACTCGTATGCAACACTAAAAACGAAAATCACTGCTGCAATTGCAGCAGGAAAACCACCTGCAATCTCGCAAGTGTACGAAGAGTGGGCTACACAATACCAGCAGACAAACCAAATTGTTTCGTTACAGCCATTTATCTCTGGTAAAAACGGTTTCAGCCAGAGTGAACTTTCAGACTTTTACCCAAGTATGCTGAAAGACGGTCAACTGAACAATACACAGTACATGTTGCCATTCAACAAGAGCGTTATTGTGCTGTACTACAACGTAGACGCGCTCAAGGCGGCTGGCATTAATCCTCCAACAACGATGGACGAGATGCTCACGGACCTGACAAAGGTCACAAAGCCTGATGGTTCGCAGTGGGGATTGTCCTATACTCCAGACGTTGATCTGTGGTCAATTTTGTACAAGGGACTTGGTGGCACCGACTTTGTCTCGGCTGATGGCAAGAAGGTTACATTTGCGGATGGTGACAATGCTACAGCCGCGAAGCAAGCTCTTAATGAACTTGCGCCTCTAGTACAATCGAAAGCAATTCATGTAACATCAGGCTATAACTGGCAGAACGACTTTGCCTCACAAAAATCGCTCTTCGCCATCAGCACTGTTGCCAGTTATTCATTCATTAAGAAATCCGTTGCCGGAGCATTTCAACTCTCGGAAGCACCTATTCCAGCTGGTCCAAAAGGACAGTTTACAACACTCTTTGGCACGAATCTAGCAATGTATGCAGGTGTCGATACTGACACACAGTCGGCGGCGTGGGATTACATGAAATTTCTCACTAACCCCAACTCTAACGCAACTTTTGTTCAACAGACAGGGTATATGCCTGTACGTCAGTCTGCCTTCAATGGGTCAATGTTGCAGGACTACTTCACAAAGAATCCTGCTCGTAAGGCTGGTCCGCAGTCGCTACAATACGGCTTTGTTGCCTCCGTTGTTCCTGCATGGGATCAGTGCCGAGACATCATCTCAAATGCCTTCACTAGCGTCCTCAAGGGTCAATCATCCGCCGATGATGCCTTTAGCAAGATGGTGTCAAGCAGTAACGCTGCTCTTTCACAAGGCTAGTACATTCTGGTGTTTAAACAGAGGGAGTGTTGCGACATACCGCAACACTCCCTCTGTTTGAAAAATGGAGATTTTCTATATTGTGGAAGGAATAGGTATGGTGCTGAAGCCATTATCAGAGTATAGTATGTATGTACGCTTTTTTATGACTGGTATCCTCTACAATTCCCTGTTATAATGCGCTTTACTATGCTGAGGTCATTATCCATAAGGAGTCGCCGATGGCTCGCCGCTTCCGTCCACAAAGTACGCCAGGGGAAAATGTACGTATTGTCGCGCGTTCTATTCCCTGGAAATTGCTTATTCTGATTCCTATCCTTGTTGTGCTCGCTATACCAGCATACCTTGTTGCTGCCAATGCAGGAAGAGGTGTGATTCCAGGAGTGACGAAATATTTCTATGGCCTCTCTGGACCTCCCTCGCCAGCCGTCCCAACACCGCAACCAGCCTTTCCAACTGTACTACCGCAAGCTGGCTCTCTACTCTATGCAGTGCAAGGCGGTGACTCCTGTGATAGTATTCTGACCTATCAAATGCATATGGCGAATGCGGGTCAGGTCTTTAGTGACGTGAATCCGAACACTGTCAAAGCATTGAATGCCGCGCTTGGTCAAGATTGTCATGCGCTACAACCAGGAATGGTACTTCCATTGTCTCCGCAATATCCCTTAGTCGCTTTCGGCGGAGTTGTGCAGAAAATTGATGCAACTTCACCACAGCAAGTCTTACCAACCCCGCTTATTAAAACCTCTGGTCAGCAGTTGCCCGCTGATTGTACAGGCGGCTGCTTACTGACTGTAAAAGTCGCGCCACAGGTAATCGTACATGTGTTAGTGCAGACAACGCTCATCATCAAAGTCGGCTCATGGGTCTGGACACAAGCGATGCTGGCACGTAAAAATATAGCGAACTTCCCCAACTATCCCTATGCTGATCCAAAAGCATCGCTCAATGGCATGACGCTTCGCGCCTGCGACTTCCAGGCCGACGACATACACGACGACAACTCGCTCTCCTGTGACCAACTCACGCCAAACTCAATCGACGACGACCAAGGTGCATGGCTTCTCAGTGTCGCCGGACCTTTTGCGCTCGATCACTGGCATTATGGCATCTCCCTTCCAAAGGGTACAAGAGTCTTGTTGTGGCTATCGAGTGACAATGGCGCGCTGAAGTTCCACAAGGGCAACCCTTTGTATAAGTATGATGATGGAGCACATGTGTATGTGAAGGTATGAAAAATTGAAGTGGTGCTAGTTCTTGTGCCTTGAGTACAGAACACTTTTCCTGAGCGGAAAGGAGGAAACAATGAATGGAGAGTCCCGGCTGAAGATCGAGCGCGAAAGACGTGGATGGTCTCAGAACACAGTTGCGGAAGCTGTTGGAACCGATCCCACTACCGTAAGTCGATGGGAACGAGGAATTTCTTTTCCTTATCCTTTTTTTCGTGAAAAGCTTTGTGCCCTGTTCGAGAAAAATGCATACGAATTAGGACTCGTGCGCCATATGTTCGATAATGACTGTCAACTTCCTGTTATTCAAACGCCTGTTCGTGATCCATCTATTCCTGAATTATCGCTAGGAGCAGAGGGTCTTATTGGTCGTGAAAATCTGCTCCATCGTATACAGCAACGCTTGTTTATGAATGCGAGGAGTCCATCCATAGCTTTGCATGGGTTACCTGGAGTTGGCAAAACAACTCTTGCGTTACAGATAGCACATGATAAACGTGTTTTGACGTATTTCCATGATGGAGTGCTCTGGGCTGGGTTAGGCACAGAGTCGAATGTGTTGGGACATCTGAGTCGATGGGGAAGACTTTTAGGAGTTGCATCACCAGAAGTAGTGAAGCATGGTACCGCTGATGGCTGGGCTATGGCTCTTCGCCATCGTATTGGAACGCGGCATATGCTCCTGATTCTCGACGATGTTTGGAAGGCTGAAGAGGCACTCGCATTTATGGTTGGCGGTCCTCATTGTGCTTATGTCATCACCACTCGCTTTTCACAGGTTCCGCATTATGTAGTGACAGATAGCGAGAATATTTTCTCAGTACCAGAATTGAGTGAGCAAGAGAGTCTTGCACTTCTTACGCGTTGGACATCCAATCTCGTCAATAAAGAACTACAACAAGTACAGGATGTTGTTCGCCTCGTTGGAGGACTGCCTTTAGCTCTTACTCTTATCGGGAAATATTTGCGTGTGCAGACGTACAACGATCAACCGCGTCGGGTAAAAGCTGCTTTTGAGCAAGTGCGAAATGTTCACGCTCGTCTACATCTCACGGAAGTGCTGTCTCCACTCGAACACCATCCTGGTTTGCCTCAAAACACACGTCTTTCGTTAGAAGCTGTTATTGCTGTAAGCGATCAGCAGCTGGACGAGCATGCTCAGTTGGCACTACGTGCCCTTTCCATTTTTCCTGCGAAGCCGAACACCTTTTCAGAAGAGATGGCTCTTGCGGTATGTGCTCTTCCCGTCGAAATACTTGACACCCTTTCGGATGCCGGACTTGTAGAAAGCATCGGACCAGATCGTTATACGATGCACCAAACCATCGCAGACTACGCACACGCGCATATGCAAGACTCTTCCGCTACTCGTCGTTTAGTCCAGTGCATCGTAGCATGTGTTACCCACCACAAAAAGAATTATGATGTACTCGAACAAGAAAACCCTGTGATCCTGGCTGCTTTAGATTACGCATTTGAGCAAGGTATGAATGAAGAGTTGATCCAAATAGTAACAGCCTTTACGCCTTTTTTATTGATACGGGGATTATATGATGTCGCGTGTGTGCATCTGCAACAAGTTCAGCAAGTAGCATTAACTGTGGGAGACCGTGTTGGATTAGTTATGGCTCTGCAACATTTAGGAGACATCGCAGCGCGCAGAGGAAATTATACGCGAGCAGAAACCTACTATCAGGAAGCGTTGCTGTTGGCGCGTCAGCACAATCAGCAGGAATCAATTGTTCAACTCCTTGCTAATCTAGGGACTCTTACAGAACATCAAGGGAACTATCTTCAAGCAGAGGCATATAATCAAGAAGGATTAGCACTTGCATATCAACTCAATCAGCCTGAATCCATTGTTCTGTTGCTCATCAATCTAGGACTACTTGCAGAACGTCGAGGGGATTTTACTCAAGCAGAGGAATATTCTCAGGAAGGACTGCTGCTAGCACGTCAGATAGAGCAGCCAGAACTTATTATTTTGCTACTTATCAACTTAGGTGTACTTGCGGAAGAGCATAGAGGGAACTATCTACAAGCAGAGAGCTATTATCAGGAAGGACTGCTGCTAGCACGTCAGATAGAGCATCGAGAACATATCGGTTTGCTTCTTGGAAATCTTGGCTCTGTAACAGGGCGATTAGGTAAGCAGATGCAAGCAGATGCATTCTACCATGAAGGACTCAAGCAGGTACAAGAGATTGGTAATCCAGGACTCTTCTCACTTATCTTAAGCGATAGGGCAGAAATGTATCTTCGTCAGCACAGGCTAGAAGAGGCTGAAGCAGATGCTCATGCGGTACTTGTGAATTCACCACAAGGGAGCCAGGAACTTTATGCATATGCATGGTACGGCCTTGCCAGAACTGCCTATATGCAAGGCAACACTGTTAAGGCACGTCAGCAAGCTATGAAAAGCCTGGCAATCTTTGAAACCATCACAGGTCATCGCATGATCGAGGAAGTGAAGCACTGGTTGACTGAACTGCCAGGATAAAATATTCAGTAAGCTCTGTCAAAAGGTCGAATAACACAAAATACCTCTATTAATCGCAACTAAAACCTACCTGTAACGTTCTATAGAAGAGACAACAAAACTGATGAGCAGCACGCGGACGTGATAAATCTAGTCCCTACATCCCTGTTCATCCCTCCCTAGTTTTTGGAGAAATCGTATGGCAGGCTTAGAAGGGCGCGTACTGGATCGCTATGAGTTGCGACAACTAGCGGGACGCGGCGGTATGGCGGACGTGTATCGCGGCTTCGATACGAAGTTTCAGCGTGACGTTGCCGTAAAGGTGTTCAAGCGTGAAGACGAGGAATTGTTGCGGCGTTTCATCCGCGAAGCACGCTTGATGGCGTCATTGCACAATTCGCACTTGATGCCTGTCTTCGATACGGGCGTGGATAACGTTGATGGCGTCCCGTACTACTATATTGTTATGCCATTTATGAATGGCGGTACGCTACGCTCTCTCATTCGGCGGAGTCCTCTTTCTCTCTCTGACGCCTGTCGCTATATGCGCGAAATTGCGGACGCGCTGGACTACATTCACAGAAGAGGCATCATTCACCGCGATATCAAAGCATCGAATGTTTTAATCGATGACGATGGCAACTGCTATCTCGCCGATTTTGGCATTGCTCGTAGCGATTCCGATGCAACTCAACTCACCTCGACAGGTAACGTGCTAGGAACGGTCGATTATGTAGCTCCTGAACTTTTTGAGCCAGACTACAAGGCCGACGCTCGAAGCGACTTTTACTCGCTAGCTGTCCTGCTTTATGAGATGGTTACAGGCCGTCTCCCCTTCTCAGCAGAGAACCAGATCGCCGTTGTTACTATGCATATGACCAAACAACCGCCATTGCCGAGCAGTATCATACAAGATATTTCACCACAAGTAGAGCGTGTCATCTTGCGTGGCTTAGAGAAAAATCCTGATTTGCGCTATGTCAGCGCAACAGAACTTGCCGATGCATTTTGTCGAGCCATCAATACGCCGAGGGCGATGAGTACGATAGGAAATCCCGCAACTCCCGTATGGCAAGGGAGTGCTCCTGTGCAAAGTGTCCCACTCGTTCTGCCTCGTACTACGCCTGTCGCACCACAGCAACAACAACCAACGAGACGGACAACACGCATCATGAATGAACCTGCGTATATTCCTACCGCTAGTCGTTCTACCCAAACATTTCGACCCCGATCATCACCAACGCGTACACGCGCTCGTGTTGTAACGATAATCGCACTGATCGTACTCCTTGCTGTGATTGGTCCCATTATCTATGTATTATTAGCCAACGCGCTACCGGGAACAAAAGGCGTATCTGGAACAGGAGGAAATACGCATACCGCTGCAAGTGGCGGTGCAACGCCTACAAGGGGAGTATCACCTACCGCTACGCTGAATCAAACAGCGACAGCACAGGCGTTTGCGAATGCGACACAACAGGCACAACATGCTACGGCAACCGCTGTTGTAGGTTTGACTGTAACAGCTCAAGCACATGCCTCTGCAACAGTAGGCGTGATCCAAACCGCGACCACGGGTACCGCTTCGTATCATGATGCATTGAATGATCCAAACAATGCTGATACTCAGCAGGAGCAATGGGACACGAACGCAAGCTGTGTCTTCGCTTCGGACGGCTACCATATAAAGAAGGGCACCTCTTTATTGAATGAGGGTCAGTTGCAGGGATGCCTCGAAAAAGGGATCAGATACAGCAACATAACGCTTTCTATTGACATGACTATCGTAAGCGGCCATTCGGGTGGCGTCTTTTTCCGTGTTAACACGAAAACGCTTGGAGCGTATGCAGGCTATTTGTTTGAGGTCGATAACGCCGGACGATACAAAATCTCGAAGTCCAGCAATTTTAGTACAGGAACAGGTGATGCAACGCTACAGGATTGGACGCCTTCATCCGCACTAAAGGTGAGCGCGAAGAACACACTACAGTTTATTGCACATGGAAATACGTTCTCGTTTTATGCAAATGGAGCGTATCTTACAACGGTACAAGATAAAGAGAATACCTTTACCGATGGCTCCATTGCTCTTTTAGCAACCACCACTACAGGTGGGGAAGACGCCGATATTGTCTATAGCAATGTGAGTATCTATACCGCATCTTGAATAAATTTATCGCAAAGCCTCAAATATACCTGTGCTTTTGGTGATGTGGATGGCTCCATGCATTTTAATATCCTGGTTGATACTGTCGCGTAATCGCTGAAGCTTTTCGTCCGTCATAAAGGACTGTACAGGCAAGGAAAGAATAAATGCAATGAGCGGCTCGGTTTCTGTTATAACCAGGGCATCGTCTATCTCACGCATTGTGACATGTGAGAACCAGCGAGACAAAGCTTCGCCTCCATGCTCAAGGTTGAATGCATCTCGTGGTATGCTTCCTCCATGATAGGATGATTCAACGCGTCTCACGATGTCGCCTATCTCGCGTAAATGCTTGAGCCCACCTGTGGAAGCATAGAAGCGGCCCTTTAGAGTAAGAACACGTCGTATCTCAGAGAGTGCTTTGTGCAGGTCTGGTACATGATAGAGCATGTGATTGGCAATAACGATATCAAAACTCTTTTCTTTGAAGGGGATAGACTGCGCATCAAACTGTTGAAAAGTAAAATTGTGCCGTACCGCTTGAAGATTTTGCTGTGCCTCTTGCAGCATACCAGGAGAAAAATCGGAAAGCGTGATATGCCAATTTTTCGGAATGCGATCAAAGTTATTGAGCCATAAGCGTGCCGGACCACAACCGATTTCGAGAATACGACTCCTTGGCTTTGCCTGGATTGAATCAAATACCCAACGTTGCCAATCATACGTTTGCGTGCTAAAGCGTTCATGTAACTGAATGCGTGCATTCAAATTTGCCGCATCTTTATATTGATCGTTCAAGAGATAGTCTTGGCCCGAAGCGTGCAACGGGTGTAATGGGTCTAGCTCAACATCAGACATATAGCTCGTCTTTCTATTATCTACTCATCGCGGTGAGCTTCGCGTGGTGGCACAAGCTTATTCTCGACGGCAAAGGCAGCCGCCTCACTACGGCGTGACAATCCCAATTTCTCAAGAATATGGCTAACATGATTACGCGCCGTTTTCTCGCTCACATACAGCGTATCAGCAATGTGTTTGTTCGTATAGCCGCGGGCTACTAACGTAAGGACTTCACGTTCGCGGTCTGTAAGTTCCTCACCTGGAATATGGGTTGTTCCGCTTGCCAATGCCAAAATCTTGGTCATTGCTTGTTTCGCTGAATTAGGATCGACTAACGTTTGACCTGTTGCGACAAGACGAACAGCCTTGAGGAGTTCGGCACGGCTAGAGTTCTTAATGAGGTAGCCACTCGCTCCCGCGAGAATAGAATCTTCTGCTGCCTTTGCATCATCGTGGGAGGTGATCATTAAGACATACACATCAGAACGTGTGCTTTTGATATCGCGGCATGCCTCGACGCCGTTCATATTTGGCATACGCACATCCATCAAAATCACCTGTGGGTCTAGCACTCTCACTTTCGCAACAGCCTCAGCACCGTTACTCGCTTCGCCGACAACGGTGATGTCTGACTCCAACTCGAACAAGGCACGCATGCCCATTCGTACTATTTCGTGATCGTCTACGATCATCAAGCGTATCTTTGCCATCGTAGGCTCCTTTTATGAGACGATGTATCGCATCTTAGCGGCGAGAAGAATGCATCGCTGCTGAGGTGTTGCCCCACCTCACTCCTAGGACGCGATAAATCGGTCCCTACACTGGTATTTGAACGTGTACCTTGACACCGCCCTCTGGAAGTGGAGCAACATCGAATGTGCCACCGAGTTCTTCAGCGCGTTCGCGCATGCCGCGCATACCATGTCCAGAATATATACGCTGGCGTTCGCCATTATTGGTAAGATCATAGCTATAGTACGCGGATTGCATGCCTTGTCCGTCGTCGCTGATCTCAACCGCAACCTGTTCAGGCGTGAGAGAAAGCTGTACCCAAAGTTGCGTTGCGTCCGCGTGTTTATATGCATTGGTCAGTGCTTCTTGCACAATGCGAAAGATAGCTGCTCCTACCTGCGCATAACGGCGTGTGCGCTTCTGATTACCATTGTACGAACTTTCAACACCAACAACCTCAAAATGTGTAGGGAGACTACTAATGGCCTGAAACTCACGAACCTGATTTGTAAGCATCTGTGTGAGATTTGTTGAGCCACTCATAAGTGGCTTGAGGTTAAACATATAGTTACGTGTCTCCCACAACGCCTGTTTAGAGACGGTGACGAGCGTATCCATTCGTTTTGCCAGAGGAGTAATCAGTTCAGCGTCTTCCTCAGATGCTTCCGCCATACGATGGGCTTGTGTGGCACAGGTTTCGGCATTCAGGCTCATCATGTAGACCAGTTGCGCAATACCATCGTGAATTTCGCGTGCGATACGACTTCGTTCAGCCGCCGCGTTCAGTTCTATTGTCTCTTCCGTCAACCGGATATTATCTAGCGCGACAAGCAACTGCGCCCCCGTAATAGTGAGAAACTCTTCCTGCCTTTCTCCATAAGGTGTTTGCCGCACATTCTCGGCCCCAAGCACAAGCTGCACCTGTTCATCTTTGTACAGAGGGAGGTACAGACGTGCGATACCATAACCGCTCTCATCGTGCAACGGTTCAAACGTATCAAGCTTTTGCCCGGACTGCATTACCTGTTGTAGAAGTGCCTCAGTATCATCTGGAAGAGTATCGGTATGTGTATCAACTTCAACGCAAATAATAGGCTCCATTGGCGTATCTTTGTTTGCTTCATCATTGCTTTGAATATTGAGGAGCGCAATCATCAGACGTTGAAAATGCCCACCTTGTCGCATTGGTGTCACGCTTTGCTGCAGAAGTTGTTGCCTATTCGCGGCACCTTTTGCAAGCGTTTCGCTCACATGAACCAATGCTCGTTGCCGACGTGTGTTATCCTGCTCACGCCGTTTACTCTGCGCGTAACTTACAAGAGTGTTGGCAAACGCTGCCGCGATGATTGCGACAAGAGGTGTATCAAAAAGTGAACCTGTGATATCTAAGACGTTTGGAACATAGAAGGGTGTGCCAGGAGCATGAACAAAAATCGCGAATGCAATGAACAAATCCAAGCCTATCGACGCAACTATCGCACCAGGATAGCCATACGCAAAGCCTGCCGCGAGTGCTGCTGAAAGACCATAACGATGAAAAGGTGAACTGACACCAAAATAAGGTTCGCCACCATTAGGACCACTAAAATAGACGACAAGCCCACAAACAATCACATCAAGAGCATAAATAGCTATCGTAAAATACTTATTCGGCGTACTTGCAAGTGGGGTCAATACTTCATCGTTGTCATCCTGTGCTCTCCTACGCAGCGTTTGATCAGTGGGTCGTAATCCTCCAAGACGTGGTAGATATGGAAAAAAAACCTGAAAGACTGGAGCATAAAGCGTTACAAAGAGCGTCTGTATAAAGGTGACGGCAAGCAAAATAAAGCCTACAAGTACTGTAGTTGGAGTGTAAACTTTCGGGCGAAAGCCTATGATAATGATTGCCGCATAAAACCACGTACTCCAACGCCACAAGAGGAAGAGATAGTTGGGTGTATTACGAATGCGACGCACCGTTGTCCCCGAAAGCGTTCGCAATCTTTTTCTCGGCTGTGTCATTGCTCGTATCCTTCTGAGGATTGCGGTCGTGTCCATCGTGTTTATAACCCTCTATCTGTGCAGTATGCACGTTTTCTTGTGTAGTGTCAATAACAAAAATCGTGGTGTGTACTGCAAAGTATAAAGGGAGAGCAGGAAAAAAATATGGTGCATATGCCCCATTTTTTTGTGGTCTACTTGTGAACGTTTGAACGTATATAGTAAGCAGGAAGTATTATCGTAGTAACATTCATTCCACTATAGAATATACCCGTTTTTAAGGTAGCGGAACGTCTATATAATATGGTATGTTATTAACATAACACCTTCCGTTGTATGACGTTTCTAAAAGAAGATAGTCGTAGGAGATATCTTCGCTAAAGATACTGTATAGATGGAATGAAATTGTAATCATAAGTGCCCAATTTTATGAAGGGACGGTTTATAGCCGTGGAAAAAGCCGAACGGAAACGTACATCCTTATTGGCGAATATTGGCGATCTCAACCGACCTTTGCGCGTTCGACCTGTTCGCAGTATGGGACGTGAGTGGTGGGCTGTTGACGCTGAAGATACCTGGCCCGGTATGGTGATGGACCTGAGACGCCTGGGTTTCGAGTCGATGGCAGTGGGCGACGAGGTGTTGGTACGCGAAGGTGCGCCAGCATATGAGATGCAGATGGAGGGTCCGGCTGAGCAAACTGGCCTCAAGCCTTTCCCCACCATTAACCCAACGATTCGTGTTCGCAAGGACTCGTATTCGACAGACTACTCCGACATGGTGTACCTGGACGATTACAAGGACGAAGAGGACGAGGAGGACGACGATTTGGAACCTGAAGACCTGGACAACGACGAATAAGTTGGATCAGGTTTTTTGTTAGATATGCACCATGGTCATGCGCACACCTGGCATTGCTAAGTATATACATGACCATTTTTATTATTGCTTTCTTTTGCGCCACTTACTACTGTAAGAGACGATCCACCAAACAGCACCAGAGGCAAGAAGAATTAACATTGGTTCAATAGGCGCACGAAAGCGCGGTATTCCATAGAAGACGATATCTTGCGCGAGTGTAAGCAAAATCATTAGGTAGATAAAGAGCAATTCACGCCATCGCTCGCTTGTCACCACGACGCCAAGTAGGGCGAGTGCGAACACAATTGGAGTGATGGTTTCCATCATTGTAACAACGAAACGTGATGAATCCCGATCTGGAAAACGATTCGTCGCGAGGTCCGCTTCCTGAGGAACGACTTCCCATGTATTGATGAAGTGTTGTCCAAGTAGAAATGGCATAGAGGAAAGATGACTCTCCATCCATTGTAATGCTGCCTTCTTATATGCGTTATCTCGTGTTACCTCGCATGCCTTCGCGCAATCTTTTGGAAAATTTTCTGTAATCCACGGCGTTGATTCACTTGGAATAATCCATACTCCCGCGTAATACCCATGCTGATATACTGGATCAGCGGTTTCATAATTGTATGCACCCAACATCACCTTGCCATCTCCCACCGCAACAGGCACAAGCGTATGTGTCACCTTATAATTGCGAAGTGTCCAAGGCGCGATGAAGATCAGCGAGAGGAGTGATACCACAAGCACACTCTTGAGTGCAGTACGCCATGACAAAACTTTTATCTTGTACATCACTCCCACCCATAAAATGAATAAGCCAAGCAGTGCTATTCCATTGGGGCGAGTGAGCGAAAGCAAGCCAAGCAGTACACCATTTATAATTATCAAACTCAAACGCGGTGAGCGTTGTATACGATAGAGCGTGTAACAGAAGGCAAGCAATAGAAACGTATAGAGAGACTCTGCATAGAGTAAACCATCGTAGACATACAGGAATGGATAGATCGCACCTACAATACCTGCGAAGATGCCGATGCGTTCCCCAAACAGGTCTCGCGCAAAAAGATAAAGTAGTGCACACGTTCCAGATCCAACAAGACAAAGGACGAGACGCACGAGAATATCTTGTGGCCCGATAAGACGGTCAATAATCGCTATGACGAAGGGCCAAAGCGGGGCACGGTCAACCGTCGGCAGGTGTGAGTAGAGACAATAGCAATGCTCTTGTACAAGATGAAACGCGATATTCTGATACGTCAACGAGTCGTGGAGCGGAAAGTACCCAGCCGCAACCGTGAAGTTGTATGCGACACGTATGGCGAGCGCAACGCAAAATACGACGATCAATGGGATCGTAACAAACGCTTCCAAACGTTTCATAAATATCCTGTCTACAACGAAGTATGAAGGAAAACCTATAATCAGCAACGAATCTTTGATATGAACGTAACGCTATCGCTATTTGGGTGACTTGCGCGTAATTTGGGATTTCCGTATTTGTTGTATGTTTAGGAAAAATAGTATATACTTAAAGAGTATTCTTTCTCCTCTCATAAATCATGTCCCTCGTATAAAGCATCACTCGAAACATATCTTCGTTGTGGGAAAGCTCTAACATAACTGTCTTTGCGTTCTCATCTCTCTATATGACTGTGATTGCTGAACTCACTTGTCCGTCTGCTTTCTTTACACGTTAAGCATACTCAACAAGAGTATCAGGTGTGCCTGAAAGCATAAAAACTAAGGAGTGTTTGATGCAGCCACTGATTTTGTTGTTGCTTGCCATCGTCGTCGTTGTATGTGTGTTTAGCTATAGTGCATACCGTACTAACGCGAAGAAACGAGCGTGGGAAAAGAGACGAAACATATTTCGTGACCGAGTGTAAGTAAGCGTATCCCTTTTGAATGTTCTTGCAATGCTGTAGAAAAGTTATCATACACAAGGAAGTACATATTATGGCAGACCAACGTCAACTTGTTATTCTTGCATCTGGTAAAACACTTTGGAATAAGTGGAGACGCGACTATTCGGAGATAAAAGCGTTTGAACCCGACCTGCACGGCGCGGACTTGCACGGAGTTGACCTGCGCGGAATCGACTTTCATGGTGCTGACCTGACTGAAGTTAACCTGCAAGACGCCGACCTGCGGGGAGCAGACCTGCACTTAGCCGACATCCGTAACGCCAATCTGAGAGGTGCCGATCTCAGCGATGCTGACTGCTCCAAGACACTCCTGAACTGGACGGACTTACGAGATACTAACCTTCGTAACACCAATTTTAAAGAGGCCGATTTGAGAAAAACAAATCTGCTGGGAGCAGACCTCGAAGGAGCAATACTAGATAAGGCGAGACGTGATGCTATCCTCGTGCCTAAAGTAACTATTCCTGTAATCGAAACTGATAAAACTGATGAACGTGAAATTGTAGCACCTGGAACGAAAGCATAGTGAAAATAGAATGAACAAGCAAAAAACAACGCACGATCCCTTAACGAGTACTAGTGGAAGGAATACGATGGCTGAAGAGCGCTACTACGTCCAAAAGATCACAGAGCAGATTTTCGTTGTCCGAGAGCGTGTTCCTGAGCATGAAGAGTTGGAACACAATACGCACATTATCAAATCGTTTGATATGGGTCATGATGCCTATGTCTATGTCGATATGCTCAATGCAAAACAACGGAAACTTGACGCGGAAAAGAAAGAAGAGCGGTAGTATGGGGCAACAGTACACCTGGGAGACCTGTTCGAGAGTGATACAATCGCAAGTTCGTACTCTACAAACAGAGTCGCAACGGGTGCTGGGCGAACAACTTGTTGGTTTTTACCTGCATGGTTCGTTAGCCTTAGGAGGTTTCAACCCTGCAAGAAGTGATGTTAATATAGTAGTAGTGACGAAGCAGAGGATGGATATAGAGGTTAAGCATGTCCTTGTCACGCTACTGCTACGTGTCTCCAAGATGCCATGTCCCGTGAGCATTCATTTTCTCGCTCAACAGAATATCTTCCCATTTCAACATCCCTTGCCCTACGACCTCTACTATAGTGATGCAACGCGTGAGCAAGCCCAACAAGATATGCGTAATGACACCTGGAAACACTGGAATGATAGTATCAAGTACGACCCCAATCTTACAATCATTCTTCCCGTTCTTCAATTACATGGCATTTGTCTCTATGGGAAGCCTCCTGCAGAAACGCTTCCCACCGTGCCAGAGCATGCCTTTCGAGATGCTCTTGTCACAAAAGTTCAGAATGAGCAGCAACATCCATTACACAATCCTATCTCTTTCGTGTTGAACGCATGTCGTGTCGAGGCATATCTACACGATCATACTATCCTTTCTAAAGATGCAGGTGGTGTATGGGGACTAACCTTCCTACCCGAACAATATCATCCTCTTCTTCAGCAGTTGTTGGCTCTATACCGTGGTGAAAGTCCAGGACGACCTGTAGGCAATGCTGCTTTACAAGATTTTGCTGCGTATGTGCATAAGACAATCGTAGCCTGAGTACAATTTCTCTCGAAGATAATTGATGCTTTCTTATTCTTCCTTTGCCTCTTTGGTACATGTCCAAATGCTTACTACCCCACAATTTTATGCTTTTTGATAAACTGACAAAATAGCTCAGCAAACTGAAACAAAATAGCCTCAGCCTCTCTCTTATAGATAGTGCATTTTTAAGATGCTCTACGTTGTAAGAAAAGGAAACGCTTCGTTCATGAACAGAAAAATGTCCGGCTCACTCACTCTTCCCGCAGAGAATGCGGTACAGCCGCTACCTATACGTCCCCTTCAAGCTCCCTCTACCAACGATTACGCCGAATTAAAACAGATTCTTAAGAAACAAGGATTGCTAGAGAGACAGCCTGCGTACTATACTGTGCGTATTGCTTTACTGGTAGCTTTGCTCACTATTGGAGTCGTGTTTCTCTTCGTTGTTAACAACTTCTGGTTGCAACTCCTAAATGCTGTCTATCTCGCGTTTGTCTTTACTCAGATTGGGCTACTTGGACATGAAGCTGGACATCGGCAGATGTTTCACGAGTCATGGAAGCACGACCTGCTCGCACTTGTAGGTGGCAATCTTGTGGTTGGTATGAGTTATGCGTGGTGGGTTGATAAGCACAATGCGCATCATAGCAATCCCAATCATATGGATATGGACCCCGATATCGATATTCCATTTCTGGAATTTACAGGGCTAGAAGACCTATCAGGAATAGGCAAATTCAGGCAGTTTCTTGTGAAGCATCAAGCACTCATTTTTCTACCTGCGTTAATGACAGTCTCTCTTGGGCTGCAATACAATGGCGTAGACTTTCTCTTGCACAAGAAGGCGAAATATCACGTTCTCGAAATACTCTTGATGATTGCCCATTTCGCCTTGTACTTTGGCATCATCTTCTCGCGTTTTGTGTGGTGGCAAGCTATCATCTTTGTAATTGTGCATCAAGCTATTACGGGCGTCTACCTTGGTTCAATCTTTGCACCAAACCATAAAGGTATGCTTGTACTTGAAAAAGAGAGCACAATGGATTTTTTGCACCGTCAGGTGCTTACCGCTCGTAACATTCATGCAAATCCTATTACTGACTTCATGTACGGTGGCTTAAATTATCAGATCGAGCATCACCTTTTCCCCAGTATGCCACGTAACAAATTGAAGCAGGCTCAACAGATCATTAAGCCTTTCTGTCAGTCGCATGATATCTCCTATCACGAGACAAACATAATTCAGGCATTTAAAGAAATACTCCTCAACCTCTATCACATCGGCGATCCATTGCGGAGCTAGCTGTAATAAAGGAAGAGGGCTTGCCCATCGCGGAGAGTGGTACGTAAAGAAAGTACACACCACTCTCCGCGATGGGCAAGCCCTGACCAGATTAAAACCTTGTAGTGTCCTCCTGAAAAGTATGTAGCCATTGTGCAAGCATGGATGTTTGTTCATTCGTGAGTCTGAGTGGATACAAACCACTATCGGCATCCACGTTAAGCACAATGCGTCCTGTCTTCTCTCTTACAAAGGTAAACGCACCTAGCTTTAACTGAGAATGTGGCTCTTTATCTATTGATGTGACTACGTTCTCTGTCATTATCTACATTCCCTCCTTTAATATAAAAAAAGTAACAGCAAAAACTGCTACCTAACAGGAATATCACCACGTAACTTACGCTTATTATTTGCTTTGCTCTTTCTCTCGTGTGGAACGAAAAACACGTTCCTTTGTTGAATTGAAACTCTATTATGCTCCTATGAGGAGAGGTGAACCGGACAGTCTTTGATCTACTGTCGCCATTGCATCCGCCGAGGAGACATATACCGTTCCCCCTTTTCGTTCAATCATGGCACTAAGACGATGAAGACGTTTTTCATCTTCATAACGTGTCCATGTTGGCTGATGGGCAGACCAGGAAACTACATTCTTTCGATGAGGAACACTTGTGAGTATTTCTGGGGGAATAAAACGCACGAACTGCCCTCGGTCATCAGCATAGAGCGGTCCCAGGACAAACCCATCACAGCCTGCATGTATCCCCTCTAGCGCAATGTTCTGATATTCCAGGTCAGAGATATGTGGCAAAATGGGGCGCACAGCAATAAAGGCAGGTACTCCTATCCGCTTCAGGTTGACAATCGTTCTCATCCGTTCGCTCGGAGAAGGAGTATGAGGCTCTATAGTGGACGCGGAGTTCCAGCAACTGACAGATATCAACGCGCTTAACATCCTCCCATTCTTCTCCATGTGTTGTTGAATTGCTGCAAGTGCATTGAGTGTAGATGTATCTAACGATGCCTTCGTACTAAAGTTCAGGTTCTTTCCTAGCGTCGCTAATCGTTGTAACATGGCAACACCTCGTGCAGGACGCGCAAAAGGATCACCATCATATCCAAATTGAATAGTTTCAAAGGAAGCATTTTGCGCAAATTGCTCGAATTGATAGAGGACATCATCAGTATCAAGCTTGGATAGTCCTACCTCTCCCCCTCGCGTGTAGCAGTACTTACATCCAAATGGACATGGCTCTCCAACAGGCACAAGAACACGATTCTTCTCAACTTTAAATAGAAGCCTCTTCTTCATGACGTTGTTTTCCTCTTATGGGTTCGTCTCTTGCCGCGAAGCCATGTATATAGCTTTAGTCTGGATAGTAAATTAGGTACTACGATATGAGAATGTGGTACCTTTAGAGAAGAATAACATACTCTTTGCAATAATCAACACATTTTACAGAATATGTAAAAAATGGAGCATTTGTCAGATATGTGTTATCTGATATGCATATGCAGAATATTATCAGTAAAACATACATAAGTAAAAATAGTCAAAATATTTGACAGTATGCAGTGATTTTCATATTTGTAGCATGATGCTCTTTTTTGAAAAATATGAACAACATAGGTATTTAAAGAGACGAGTGTTCAACTCTTTGCTTGAAGTATCACTACTAGACAAGCCATGCATATATACGTATAATGCGTACTACAAGAGGAATATTTGCTGCACCTGCAAAGTGTGCATAATAGTAGAGCGCAAACTATGTGGAAGGCTCATTGAGACTTGGGACAAAAAGGAAAGTACCAGCATGCCATCTTCTAGCAACTCCAAAAAAAGTGATAGTGCAAGTACCTATGTTATGTACCAGAATAAGAAAAAGACTGAACTCCTCCGTCTCACTCTTCAAAGCCATATGATTACGACAGCGATGGGTGGCGTTCTATCAGAGCAATCCGATGCAGGCATTTTTCGTCATGTTCTTGACGTTGGCTGTGGCACTGGAGGATGGATGTTAGAAGCGGCCGAGACCTATCCTGAAATGAACCTTGTAGGTATTGACATCAATCCATTGATGATTGACTATTCTCGTACTCAAGCAAAAACGCAGGGACTCGAAAACCGTGTTGAATTTCATGTCATGGATGCTTTGAAGAAACTTGAATTTCCTGAGAACTCGTTTGATCTAGTTAACCTGCGATTTGGAGCAAGTTTTGTACGTACTTGGGAATGGCCTAATCTTCTGCTTGAAATGCAGCGTGTTGTTCGCCCGGGAGGAATTATCCGTCTTACTGATTGTGAAATTGGGACCTACGGCACAAGCCAAGCAACGTCACAACTTCATGAAGTGTTGTTACACGCCTTTTACAAGGCTGGACACCTTTTCACAGAAGAAACTACAGGTATTACAGGTCATTTAGCAGAACTTCTCACGAAGAGTTGGTGCGAAGAAGTGCAGGTTAAGTCTTATCCCCTGGAATTTCGAGCTGGGACACCAGAAGGAGAGGCTTTCAAAGAAGACATGGAGTATGTCTTCCAAATGACACGCCCATTTGTTCAGAAATGGGGAGGCATTCCAGAAAATTATGACACTCTTTATCGACAATCCCACAAAGATATGGAGCAAGCAGACTTCTTTGCAATCTGGCCTCACCTTACTGCATGGGGACGTAAACCTCTTACATTGGTGAAATAATTCTGGTCATGCATTCCCTTTATCTTCACATAGAAAAAGGCTTATTGAGACTAGGGACAAAAAGGAAAGTGTACTATGCAATCTTCTAACAACTCCCAAAAAAGCAGTAGTGCAAGTACCTATGTTATTAGCGAGAGAAAGAAAAAGGCAGAGATACTTCGCCTCATCGTTCAGAGTCGCATGATTACAAGCGCAATGGGCGGTGTTTTGCCAGAACAACCCGATCCAGGTATCTTTCATCGTGTGCTTGAGATTGGCTGCGGTGCAGGAGGATGGGTGTTAGAAGCTGCTGAGACCTATCCTGAAATGAACCTTGTAGGTATCGACATCAATCCAGTGATGGTTGACTATTCGCGTGCTCAGGCAAAAACACAGGGACTCGAAAACCGTGTTGAATTTCATGTCATGGATGCTTTGAAGAAGCTTGAATTTCCTGACAACTCGTTTGATCTAGTTAACCTGCGATTTGGCATAGGTTTTGTGCGCACCTGGGAATGGCTTGGTCTTCTTCTTGAAATACAACGCGTTGTTCGTCCAGGAGGAATTATTCGTCTTACCGAATGTGAGAGTGGTTCCAAGAGTACAAGTCAGGCAATGACTCAACTGAATGATTTAGGGACACGTGCTTTATATCAAGCTGGACACCTTTTTGCACAAGACTATGCGGGTTTAACAAGTCATTTGGCCGAACTCCTCACGAAAAGTTGGTGTGAGGGTGTGCAAACTAAGTCCTATTCTTTAGAGTTTCGAGCCGGGACGCCAGAAGGAGAGGCTTATGAAGAAGATATGGATTCAATATTTCAGATGACTCGTCCATTTATTCAGAAATGGGGAGGCATTCCAGAAAATTATGATGCCCTCCATCGCCAATGCATTAAGGACATGGAGCAGCCAAATTTCCTTGCGATCTGGCCCCACCTTACTGCATGGGGATACAAACCTCTTCCGCAAACGAAATAATTCTGACTGTTGTACATTCGCTCTATCTTCAGATAGAAAAGGAGTGCCACTATGCCTTCAGAGATGTCGCAAGCGAACGGCTCAGAATCTCGCTTACTCACTGACGAACGGTTTTTACGGAAGATTGCCTATATGTATTATGAGGATGGCAATTCGCAAGAAACAATCGCTGAAAGGGAATTTTGCTCTCGACAGACTGTGAGTAAAGCACTTCAAAAAGCGAAAGATCGTGGAATTGTACGCATTTCTATCGTTCCAGATATGCGCACAGGCTATTTACGTAACCTTTCGCGCGAGGTGCGTGCAGACTTGAAACTCGACGATGTTGTGCTTGTACCTGGTCGTAGCTTTGAGGGTATGCTGGAGAATGAAACTATTGATGAAGTTGTGATTGAGATCGCAACCTCTGCTGGCGATTATCTCGATCAACTCATTACTGATACCGATGTGCTAGCTGTTTCTGGTGGTACGACGTTCATGCGTAATGTAGTACGTTATCTCAAACCAAGCAAACTCCTACCCCATGTACGGGTCGTTGCGACAATTGGTTTCGTCCAAGCTCATACGAGTGATGGGGATGCAAACTTGATTGCCTTTGATATTGCGGAAGCATATGGTGGAAAACATACATGGTGTTGCATGCCTGCGTTTTTTTCATCGGCCCCTGATGCTCAAGAATATCTTCCAAAGTTGATGCAAAATGATCCCATCATAAAGCAAGCCGTCGATCTTCATAAGAAGGCAAATATCGTTATGATGGGAGTTTGGCCTCCTCATACGAATAATGAAGTTATCTTAAAAGGCATACTCTCCAAAGAACAGATTCAAGCAGTGGAGGCATTGCATCCTGCTGTAGACATTAACCATTGGGTTTTTAATGCTGAGGGACAGTGCATTAATACAATGCTTGACCCACAACCATATTGTTTATCAGGCTTTGAAATTCCTAGTCTCAAGGAAAAAATAAGACGGGAAGGTACAAAAGTGATTCTCGTTGCAGGTGGCGGTCCTTCCTACGTTCCCGCTATTCGTGCTGCATTGAAGGCTGGGCTGGCAAATATTTTAATCACAGATCATGTAACCGCACAACTGTTGCTGGGTGAGAAGTGAATATAGAGAAAATGCAATACGCCTCCCAAGTGCTTCTACAACGCTTGGATACATACATGCCTGAAGATAAAGCAGAGTATACCTCGGTCGCATTCGTCAAAAAGATGATAGCGCAATATCCAGATATTTGGCTGCAAAGTTGTCTAGAAGGTCACATCACCGGTTCTGCTTTGATTGTTGATGTGGTAAGCAAGAATGTGTTGCTTATGTATCATCGCAAACTCCAGTTGTGGCTTCAAATGGGAGGACATGGGGAAGGCGAACTTGATCCATCGCAGATTGCATTGCGTGAGGCTATTGAGGAGTCTGCATTGCCCGACCTCACGTTTTTTTCTTCCTTTGAGCAACCAATGATTATTGATGTCGATGCGCATAGTATTCCAGCCCGACGTGATGTACCAGAACACTATCACTTGGACTTTCGCTATCTCTTACTCACGTCGTCACCAAAAAGTATCCGGTTATCAAGTTCTGAAGCACATGATTTGCGCTGGTATTCGTTCTCAGAAATTCCAGCATTGCCTCTCAAACCCGCAACACTTCGCTTGATAAAGAAAGCTGAGCGAATTTTATAACCTTCTATGAAGCCAAAGCTACAACTCCCTTTCTCGTTTCGCATGCTTTTCAAGACATTTGACTTCTAAAAAGCTCTTGCGGAGAACCATTGACAACTTCTAAGCTATACAGTACGCTTGCAGCAATAATCAGTGTCGATGTCAGGAGGGTTCTTGCATGAATGCACCCGTTGCGCTACGTCGCGTCTTAAAGTTTCGCACGGTGGTCTCGACTAGTGCTGGTCTCTCGTATGCTGCTATTAGTCTCCTCGGTTGTGTCCAACTTGCCTCGCTTGTGGGCGGTGACTCAGGCTGGATTGCCATTCTTATCGCTGGCCTATTAGCCCTATTAGCAGCCCTCTGCTTTTCAGAGCTGAACGCGCTCTATCCTACAGCCGCAGCAATTCGCCTGTATATGAAGGAGGCGTTCAACGACAATTTTTCGCTAATTATTTCCTTCGGCTACATGCTGACCATTGTCGCTGTTATCGCTGCCGATAGCTATATCGTTGGCAATGCTATCACTTATGCCTTGAATCTGCCATCGTGGGCATCGCTGATCTGGATACTCGCTATTCTAGGCTTGGCACTTGGTGCGAACTTACGCGGCATCAAATTAGCTGGCTTGTTGCAGGATATAACAACCTACACTATTCTAGCGGTAGCCATTATTATTTCTTTGATTGCCCTCAGTCAGCACGGCTTTCAACTCCGTTCACCCTTCGACTCACTAAGTCATCCCCTCGATCTGATACAAGCGGTCGCTATTGGCGTCTTTGTCTTCTCGGCCTTTGAGTGGGTAACACCTTTGTCGGAAGAAATTACAAACATCAAACTCATTCCTAGAGGTATGTTTGTTGGCTTAGGTTTACTCCTGGTGTCCTATGCACTTTTCACTGTTGCTGCTAGCAACGTGCTACACATAGATAACCAGCATCAAGCGTTGGCAACCTCGCCCATTCCACAAATGTTGCTAGGAAAGGCTATCCTCGGTCAGGTGGGTATCTGGATAATGCTTGGCGCGACATTATTGACGGCGGTCATGACGTTTAACGGCGGTTTTGCGACAGCCTCACGCTTTATGTATGCAGCGGCGCGTGAAGATACACTACCGCCAATCTTTGCGCATATCAGCATTGACAACGCTGTCCCATATGTAACCGTGATTGTCCTGGCAAGCGCATCGGCAGTAATTGCCATTCTCATCTTCCTCACAGGCCAATTTCAGTTATTAATTCTTGTTGGTTCAGTACTTGAGGCATTGATCTACACAGTAGCAGGTCTATGTGTCCTACAATTGCGCCGACGGCAGCCAAACGCGGAACGGTCATTCCGTATCCGTGGTGGCCTTATTATTCCTATAGCCACAGTGATTATCTTTGGCTTGCTCGGTATACTTGCTTCACTTGGGGCCGGTACTGCGGGTGTTTTTCCAGGCGTGCCCCTTGTGCTGACGCTGTTTGTATTCGTGCTCTCGACGCTCTATGTCTTTCTTGTCGTGCCACGCCTACGCAAAAATGCTGCCGCGAAACGTGCGGCGACAACGCGGCGTAGACCAGGACGTGAGACTCGCAAACCGGAGGTCAGTCAAGGTTGACTGAGATAACCTTGCCACCGGCAGCTTTACGAAGTCGGTCCCGAATCGCTAAACCAAGCCCTTGCTCTGTAAAGCTGCGACAGAGGATACTTTGTACACCTGCCTCCTCAAGCGTGCGTAAGCCTGCGAAGAGATTTGTGGCTATCTGTCCTGGTTCGCTCGCGCTCCCTAACGTGTAGATGCGTGCGCCACTGATGGCAAACGTAGGAATATCTTCATCGGCAATCAGTACGCCGACACGCTCATTCTGTGCCTGTCTGCTCTGTATCTCCGCAAGCATAGCGCGATCCACCGCTTGTGTTGGTCCTTCAAAAAGGAATGTAGGGACACTTGGTGCGTAGTGAGTAAGTAGTTGCCCTGGTGCAGTTTGTGCTTTATGCTCATCCTGTTTTTCGAGGCTTAATGTTTTATGATAGACTACTTCTGGCAAAATGTGCTGTAACGCTTCCAGACTAATTCCACCTGGACGTAGAACCGTGGGTGTGGGTGCGCCAAGGTCGAGTACTGTTGACTCTACGCCAACTTCGCATGGACCACTATCAAGGATAAGTGGCACACGTCCATCAAGGTCGGTCAGCGCGTGTTGTGCGGTTGTTGGGCTGACGTGCATAAAACGGTTGGCACTTGGTGCCGCGATAGGTGAACCCGTCGCACGAATGAGGGCCAGTGCAACAGCATGGCGCGGCATGCGTACTGCGACAGTGGACAGACCAGCCGTGACAAGTTTGGGAACGCGAGGACTGGCTGGAAGTATCATTGTCAGTGGACCAGGCCAGAACATATTTGCGAGGAGCTTCGCCTGTTCAGGTAGTGTAGTGACAAGCAACTCAAGTGCCTCTACGTCGGCAATATGTACAATTAATGGGTCGCTGTAAGGACGTTCTTTCGCCGCAAATATACGTTTCAATGCTTGCGGCTGCATCGCATCACCACCAAGCCCGTACACGGTTTCGGTAGGAAAAACGACAACTTGCCCTTCCCTGAGTAAAGAGGCCGCCCGTTCAATAATAAATGCATTAGGGTGATTTTCGTTGACACGTAATACTTCTGTATGGTACATCTTGCGTAGAGAACTCCAATGAAACTTATTAAGAGAAAGAATTGAATATAGAGATTGTAACACAGAACCTGACGAAACATGTGTGCTACCAAAATAGGACATGACAGGGGCAAGCCCTGTCACTACTATACTATCTGTCGCTACATGACGAAGCTCGTGTATAGTAGTGACAGGGCTTGCCCCTGTCATGAAGCATACTTGCCTCATCCGTGTATTACTAGATGTTGCAGTGCGAGAGGCCGCGCTTCTCAAGGTACTGCTGATGATAGTCTTCGGCCTTGAAGAATGTTTGCGCAGGCACAACCTCTGTAACAATCGGTCTCTTGTACTTGCCGGAGCTTTGCAGTTTCTCCTTAGAGGCAAGAGCCTCAGCCTTTTGCTCTTCTGAGTGATAGAAGATGACCGAGCGGTACTGTGTGCCGATATCTGGTCCCTGGCGGTTAAGTGTTGTTGGATTGTGATTCTCCCAGAACACGTTCAAAAGTGTTTCGTAGGAGACTCTCGATGGATCAAACTCGACCTGCAGAGTTTCCGCGTGTCCAGTGCGTCCTGTGCATACGTCGTGGTACGTGGGATTATTGAAGGTACCACCCTCATAGCCTACTGTCGTCGAGATGACGCCTTTTATCTGACGAAACTCGGCCTCTACACCCCAGAAACATCCGGCTGCGAAGTCTGCTTTTTGTGTTGTCTTGGTAATCTCTTGTTGCATTGTAACTGTTGCTCCTTTACAAGCATATCATTGTCTACGTTTATTGTGACATATATTACTACGAGAAAACAATCCAGTTTTTACAGAGACGTTAATTCTCAATAGGATAGGTAATACATATAGAATGGGATATTCGGCTAGTGCTGGTTGCGACATACTTACACAGCATGTTATACTTTGCCGTGTCTTGAAACGTGAAATTGAAGTATAGTAGAGAAAAGCAGGAGCGATGCGTCAAGTAAGTCCTCGAAACAATCGTCTCAGTAACCCTCGTCATTTTATCGGTCTGGGTGGGATGGCTCTCTCTCTCCTCATTCTGCTGAGTGTTGTCTTCTATGTCTATGCCTCCTACCGTAATACAACAACGGCGAAGGGTCAACATGTTCCCGCATCAGCATCGAATTTACATACCACTCCAAAACAGCCACTTATCACCTGCAAAACGCCTACTCATGCTGCTGGTAATACGACCGAGACGCTCACATCAGGCGGCTTGAAACGTACATTTCTTGTGCATCTTGCATCCTCATATGGCAAGCAACCACAGCCACTTATTCTGCTCTATCATGGCTATAGCTGGACCTCGCAGATTATGGAGCAGACTACTGGTATGAATAAGGAAGCGGATAAAGCAGGATTTGTGCTTGTCTATCCGCAAGGAGTTGATGACCCGCCCTCGTGGAATGCAGGTGTAGGTGCGTATGGACCAACGGGTGACGCGGACGATATACAGTTCACACGCGACATGTTGCAGTCAATCGAGCAAAACTATTGTGTAGATACGCATCGTGTCTACATCTCTGGTTTCTCGCTTGGTGGTGGTATGGCCTATCGCCTCGCTTGTACGCTCAGCGATAAACTTGCAGCTGTTGCAACCGTTTCTGGCGCATACTATCCTATTCCAGAAGGTTGTCATCCCACACGTCCCCTACCTATCATGGAAATTCACGGGTATGCAGACCCACTAGCTCCCTATGCTGGCAACGTCAACACGCGTATGGGAGCAGTACAAACGTATTTAAATGGGTGGCTTACCCGCGATTCATGTACAGGTAATCCCGAAACATTT
The DNA here is from genome assembly GCA_964657325.1 of uncultured Ktedonobacterales bacterium. Taxonomy (GTDB): domain Bacteria; phylum Chloroflexota; class Ktedonobacteria; order Ktedonobacterales; family Ktedonobacteraceae; genus JBBQVS01. The sequence goes on along the minus strand of CAZZVE010000001.1, from coordinate 69,894 downwards.
TTTCAGCAAGGCGATGTTACTGGTATACAATGGACGAAGTGTGCCAACAATACTATCGTGCGTCACTACCGTATCAGCGATGGTCAGCATACGTGGCCTGGAAGTCCTGGCACGACGCATGTGATTGATGCGAA
>CAZZVE010000001.1:68269-69660 GCA_964657325.1 uncultured Ktedonobacterales bacterium | reverse complement strand
GGCGAAGAGGGACAGGCGTGGATTGGATAATGGTGGTAGTCGTTGAGCCATATAAGAGGAAACTGTCAAGGAGACGGTCAAGCTGATCGATAGCAGGGATATACACTTTGAGCACAAAACAATCCTCGCCTGTGACGCGGTGACATTCTACGACTTCGGGTATCTGTTGCGCCAATTCTGCGATTCTTGGCAGTTGCCCAACGTTTGGACGTATGCGAACGTAAGCCGCGATTGGTAGCCCAAGTGCCACCGGATTCAGTTCCAGTCGATACCCTCGAATCACCCCTGTTTCTTCCAGTCGGCGGACACGCTCAGTGACTGCGGGAGAAGACATGCCAATTCTGCGACCTAGTTCCGACATAGTTAAACGAGGGTCATGTTGAAGTTCCTCTAATATACGTTTGTTAACCGCATCAATCTCCTGTGAAAAAGACGTATAAGTAAATAACTGTTTTTTCTTTAAATCTTGTTCCATTTGAGGAATATCTCCTAAAGAACGCTATGTATTTTCACTATTTTTCATAGTACCATATCTGTAAATACTTCTGAGAGGAAATAGTATGGTGTCAGTGAAAAAAGCAAGTGTAATAGACAGAGTTCCACCACAAGCTTTCTTCCTTGTAAGTGCTGTCTTTCACTATCTCGGTCCAGCCTTTGCCGTGCTTCTTTTTGCTCATGTCTCTGTACTTGGTGTTGCATGGCTACGCATTGCAAGTGCTGCCGTTGTCTTTGCTCTATGGCGTCAGCCCTGGCGTATGTTTATGAACTCAGCATGGGCAACACGCCGTATTCTGATTGCGCTTGGTATTGTGCTTGGTCTAATGAATGCGTGCTTCTACCTTGCCATTGCTCGTATTCCATTAGGAACAGTTGGAGCTATAGAGTTTATTGGTCCTATTATCCTGGCATCGTTTGGAGCACGAACACCACGCAATCTTGGTGCATTGGTTTTTGCCGCTATTGGAGGCTGGCTTCTGACTGGCGCACGATTTAGCGGAGAGCCACTCGGCTTTGTCTTCGCCTTTGCCAATTGTATTTTGTTCATGCTATATATCATACTGGGACATCGCATCGCTGAGGATGGTGGTGCCACTGGCATTGACAGACTTGGTGCAGCAATGTTTATTGCACTCGTAACAGTTAGTCCAATTGGCTTCAAAGATGTAGTACCAGTATTTACACAACCTGTACTTCTGCTTGCAGGTGTTGGTGTAGGAATTTGCTCGTCGGTTATTCCCTACGTATGTGATCAACTTGCATTGGCACGATTGCCACAGGCTACATACGCGCTTTTGCTCTCCTTGTTACCAGCTTCAGCAGTCATCATTGGTATTGTGATCTTGCGTCAAATTCCAACAGTCGTAGAGATTGTGGGTATTCTCCTTGTTGCC
>CAZZVE010000001.1:0-68169 GCA_964657325.1 uncultured Ktedonobacterales bacterium | reverse complement strand
AACTGGCATTTGTGGCTGAGGACGGTTTCCCGCGGTGTCGGTAGTCGTCCAATATAACGAAATAGTGTTTTTCGAGACGGCTACGTAGTGTTTCTTCATCAACCCAGTATGGTCGGCCTTCTATGCTACTACGCAACTTGCCACCGATAACCTCGGCGCGATGCACAATGGTGATGGTACTCATTGCGGTAAAACCGATTGAGGGCATCGTGTAGCAACCCACAATATCACCAATACGTAGGTCTAATCCCGTCTCTTCCTTGCCTTCGCGCTGTGCAGTCTGTTCTGAAAGCTCTTTCCACCGCATAAAACCACCTGGAAAGACGAGTGAACCCTCTGGACGCTCCACAATGAGGTAGCGTTCGTCTTGCTCTACAAGGATGCAGACGCAACCAAAGGGAGGTAAGTTGCCTTTTAGCAACGTATTGAGAATGTTAAAAAAGATGCCAACGCTTTTCTTGAGTATGTGATAGAACACAAGCATTTTCCCACCAGTTCTGTTGAGTATATCTTACTCCTTATTATACGCTCATACGTCATACTAAAGAAGCTTCATAATTAATTATCGGAGGTAGGGGCTTTCTAATTCATTACGCCCTCGAACCAATGTCGATGTTGAAGGGCGTAATGAATTAAAGCCACTACATTCGATGTATGTGCATCGTTGTGTTGATGTGATACCATCTTTGATACGAAGACGCTTGTACAAGCTTGAAAGGATAGACAGCACGTGGCAACTCATCTCTATTTGATACGTCATGGACAAGCAATTAGTGCCGTAGAGAGGTCTCTGGAAGATACACGGCTTTCACCGTTAGGTATAAAACAGGCAGAGCATTTGCGAGACCGTTTAGCCGCAACTCATGAAATTCGCGCGGATGTTCTTATTAGTAGTACCATGAATCGTGCTCGTCATACCGCCGAAATCATCGCGCCTGCATTGAAATTACCCATTACTTCTGACGAAGAGGTCGAAGAGTGGCGCGATGGCAACTATGAAAACATGACACAAGAGGAGCGACAAGTTCAATTCAAGACAACACCCATAGCAGAATGGCCCTATTTACGTATCGCGCCTGGTGCCGAGACATGGGCGGAGTTTAATTTGCGTATGGGGACCGCGCTTAACCGCATCACTCAGGAGTATGCAGGAAAAACTATTGTGATCGTGTGTCACGGCGGGATTATTGATGGCTCATTTCAGCTTTTCTTTGGTTTGAGTACGTTACAATTCCCGCGTGCGCTGTTTGGGGGTACAAGAAATACTTCTATCACATATTGGAGCAAGGACTCATCTGAAGAATATGGGATTCCGCCAACGTGGTATTTGGAACGCTATAACGATGCTATGCACCTCCGTGATATTTCCTCAACGGTACGTATAGCGTGGGGGGAGATTTCTGCAAAGCCTGTGGATAACAATGATAAACCAGAAGTGCCAACAGACGAGTAACAAAAAGTGGCTATCTCTTTATTGAGATAGCCACTTTTTGTTGCATTTTTGAGATTAGTAGCGGTCGTTGCTGCTATAGTTTGACCGACGGTCTCTGCTCTGATAATCATTGCGGGCTGGACGCTCGCGGGCCTCGTTTACCGTAATGGTTCTGTTGCCCAGGACGGTGCCATTTAAGTGCTCCATGGCGCGTCGTGCATCATCGTCTGTGGTCATCTCGACAAAGCCGAAGCCTTTGCTACGTCCGGTCTCACGGTCTGTGATCACGCTTGCGTTTGCAACGGCACCAGCCTGCTCAAAAAGGCTGATCAAATCTTGATCGGTTGTTGAATAGGGAAGTCCCCCAACGTAAAGTCTCATATGTATATTGCTCCTGTAGACATTCCTCTTGACGCTCGTAGAAACCATTTCTCGCAGAAGCAATTCAATTCGGTAGCATGTCTCTCATACTATAGATAACGTAACGGTGAGGTATTCTATTCCCAATGCGTAAAATAACATGTATCATAGTTAGGAGAAACTATTGCAGGAATGAGGAAGAGAAAAATATGTATAAGCAAATTTCGCATCCCTGTGATGCATTACTACAACAATGGAGCATAAGGCGTGAACTGGCACATTACTACTTCACTAGGTTGTTGCGTCTTTCTCCAAGCGATCCTCATGTAGAGGAACAGAGACAAGAGATAAGCGAAAAGTTGTATGTCGCGCGAATAGCTCTTAAACAAGTAGCAGACCAGTTGCAGAGTTGTCAGCAAGAACATGAAAAATATGAATAGAACATGCGCTGAATACAGACATTCAGCGCATGTTCTATTCATGTTTGTTTCTGTGTTAGCGACCGCTCTTACTTGCTGCTTGAATACGACGGATAACGGCATCAACCGTTACCGCGAGCAAGAGAACGGAGCCTTCGACAATTTCTCTTACGTCTGTCCCCTGACTACGAAGCGCGAGACCATTATCCAGACTACCAATAATGAGTGTACCTAGCACAATAGCCCAGATGGATCCCTTACCACCAAAAAGACTTACTCCCCCAATAACAGCTGCTGCAATCGCATTGAGCAGAAGCGTTGGATCGACTGCACTTGCTACTGCATTGCCATACGAAGCGGCAAGTACACCACCAACCGCAGCGAGCGCGGAACACAGGGCAAAAATCGACATGCGGATCAGCACGACGTTGATACCAGCGCGACGAGCTGCTTCAGCATTGCCACCAACAGCATAGATGTAGCGACCATACCGTGTTTTTGTAAGGACAATCCAGAAGATGAGAATTAAACCGAAGAGAATTGCTGCACCATTTGGAACGCCCAGATAGATACCAGGAGTGGGCGAAGGAGTATTTTCAAGAATTGCCACGACCCCTTCAACAATCACCGCAACGAGACCTATTTGTAGACCAATCTGAAGAAAAGACTTGGTTCTGAGTCCAGCGCGTTGACGTTGTAGGCGTTCCCAGATCAGTGCTGCTGCATAGAGTATTATCGCAAGCGTAGGTAGACCGACTCCAAGTATATCGGGCAAAAAGCTATGAGAGCTACCTGCTATGGAGAGAATGAGCGGGTTATTAATAATCAGTGTTGCTTGTCCATTCAGAAAGGTCAAGAGGAGACCTGAGTAGGCAATAGACGCAGCCAACGTTACGATGAAAGAGGGAATACGTAAAACGGCAATGAAAAAGCCGTTAATCGTTCCAACAATACCGCCCGCCACTACTGCGATAATAATAGCTCCAACGGCTGGGAAGCCGTAACGTTCAGAAAGCACACCCATAATAACCCCACAAAATGTGCTGACGACCGCAACAGAGAGATCAATTTCACCGAGGAGTAAAACAAAAGTCACCGCTAATGAGTCTACACCAATTGAAGTGATCTCGAGGAGCAGATTTGACAGATTGCCAGGTGTAAGAAAAAGACCACCAGTGGTGAGTTCAAAATAAGCCGCTATGACGATAAATGTTAGTAGAACAGGTAGAAAGCCGAGATCGCCGCGAAGTAGCTGTCCGAATGATCGTCGCTGTGTGTAAGAGGGAGCCTCCACAGTAGACGCAGCTACATTGGTACTACTAGGGGTAGGATTTTTATCAACAATTTCACTCATAACTTATTTTACTCCTTCGGCACCGTTGGCAGTTGTATTTGATTGCATAATTCCGCCAAATTCTGCTCCGGTGATCGCTGCTATAACTTTCTCTGGTGTTGTCGTTTTCACATCAAATGTAGCCGCACGTCTTCCCAACCGCATGACCACGACGCGATCAACTACCTCGAACACATCCGCAAGATTGTGAGAGATGACCACGACTGCTAGACCTTGCTCACGAAGTCGTAGAATAAGATTGAGTACCTGTTTTGTTTGGGCAACACCAAGTGCCGCCGTTGGCTCGTCAAGCAGAATAAGTTTTGCATTCCTAAGAATAGTTTTCGCAACGGCGATTGACTGACGTTGCCCACCAGAGAGTGCGGCGACAAGGGCACGCGTAGAAGGTATTTTTACGTCGAGTGTGCGCAAGACGTTCAGTCCTTGGCGTTCCATTTCAATCTCGGATAGAATGCCAAATCGTCGATGCTCTCGGCCTAGAAAAAGGTTAGAAACGACGTCAAGGTTATCGCAGAGCGCAAGGTCCTGGTAGACGGTCTCAATACCAAGGCGTGTCGCAACCTGCGGACTTGTAATCTTGACGGGTTGTCCCGCGACAAACACTTCGCCATCGTCGGCTGGCCCAACGCCAGCAATTGCTTTGATAAGTGTCGATTTGCCAGCACCGTTATCACCGACAAGTCCCACGACTTCTCCATCGTAGACCTCAAAATCAACGTCGGTGAGGGCGCGTACCGCGCCAAAGCTCTTGTTAATACCGCGCATAAGGAGACGTGGTTGCCTTGTTGTTGGTGGCTGCTCAGGTACTGTGTGTAGTTCTCCACCAACGGAAGGGTTAACGCTTTCTGCCATAAGTCCTCCCGAATTAGTTACTGCCTTGTAAAGTGGTAGTGGTTATAGAATGAGGATGGAATACATGTAGTATACCATCCTCTCATACTAAGAACAAGAAGAGCTTATCGTTTTATACGATGAACTCTATTTTTTCAACTAGCAGACGCCATCAGTGCCAGCAGGAATACCTGCGCAGACATCAGCCTTAGTAACGAAATTATCAGCGATAACCGTCGAGGCAATGTTCGTCTTGTCCACTGCAACAGGAGTTTCGAGAATCGAAGGAATAGATGCTGATCCTTTAGGATTCTTGGTGGTTATGCTGTTTGTCAACGAAGCGGTGTCTGTACCATTAGAAATGGCCTTCACAAGACTAATCGTCGCGTCTGCCTCTTTGTTAATTGCCTTGTAGACGGTCATAGCTTGATCGCCTGCAAGAATGTTGTGAATACCTGCGACTGTAGCATCTTGTCCTGTGACAAGGACCTTCCCGTTTAATTGCTTGGTCTTGAGAGCCGCAATAACAGAGTTCGCCATACCATCGTTAGCGACATAGGCGACGCCAACTTTGTTCTGACTTGCCGTCAAAGCACCGTTCATCTCGGTACGAGCAGTATTGTTGTCCCAGAGTGGCGTGTATGTCTCGTACACCTTTTTGAGGTTACCTGCGCTGATAAGTGGATCGAGTGCAGTGTGAGCACCATCATGGAACAGAATAGCGTTGTTGTCGGTCTGCGCTCCGTCAATCATGATGAGGTTGTTACTGGTTTTTGTGTAGTCCTTGTAGTGATCGGCAACATATTGACCCTGAAGCTGTCCAACCTTCTGATTGTCAAATGAGACGTAGTAGTTGAGATCATCGGAAAAAATCAGGCGGTCATAAGCGATGACTGGAACGTTCTTTGCTTTTGCCTGAGTCACGATAGCAGCGGCTGCAGAACTATCAGCAGCACCAACGACCAGGATGCAGTCGCCTTTTGTCAGGTCTGCTTGTGCCTGCGTCTGTTGCACTGAGGCAACACCACCGGCGTTATTGTAATCTACTGTTGCACCTGGAATCGCACTCTGAATACCCTGCGTCAGGAGCGGCTTGTCTTTGCTATCCCAGCGAGCAGATGATGCTGTCTCTGGCAGGAGAACGCCAACTTTTTTACAGCCCTGTCCTGGCTTGGCTGAAGCGGTTGTGGTGCCACTACTACCCGTGGTCCCACTTGTGCTGCTGCTGCTATTACCACAGGCTGCGAGCATAATGGAGATAAGGATAACTCCGAATAATGCGCTCAATTGCTTGTAACTAAATAGTTTCATCGTTGAATCTGTCCTTCCGGTCTTGCCGTGCTTCGGCAATACATGTTTGAAACTGTAACACATCGTTACGGTCTCTCTGTATACAACATTGTTCAAAACGCCCTATACGCTTCTCTTCGATGATTGCTCCTTCCCGACATGGAGTACATATGAGTTTGTTTGGCTCCTAGACGGTTGCCAGAACGCGCCTACCCTCTACTTCAGTAGTGGCGGCCTCTTCGCGTGCTATCAGCACGCGTTCCCATGCCTTAAAAAATGGATAATATAGAAGTGCGGAGACAGCGAGATCAAAAAACTGCAAAACGCTTCCTCTGATATCACCTCCTGTTGCCAGGAAGCCGCTGATTCCGATGGGGACGGTAAAGGGTTGTATCACGATTGGCACATGCACCCAGTTGAGTGCAAACACAGCATAATTAATCGTGACGATAAGCACTGGCACACACACAAAGGGAATCATCATAATTGGGTTCAGCACCATCGGGACCCCGAAGGTGACAGGTTCGTTGATATTGAATATCGCGGGACCAAGTGCAACTTTGCCAACTGTGCGTAACTGTGTTGAGTGTGAGCGTAACATGTATATCACCAGGGGCCATGTCGCACCAGAGCCACCGAGATGAGCAAAAATATGGAAAAAAGGTTCTGTGACGATACCATGTCCACCTGTCGCATTCGCAGCTAATGTGGTAAACCAGAATGGTGCTGCGATAGCTGTAACAACGTTCATCCCATGAATACCAACCGACCAGAGTAACATCATCAAGATGATTTCGAGCAATGCTGCCGGATAGCTGTCCTGTACGACAACCAGTGGTTGAAAAAGGTTCATAAGCAGGATTGGTAACGTCAACTGATGCGTGACCAACAGATGTGTTGTCGAGTCCATCGTTGTATACGTATGTGAACTAATGAACCATTCAAGTCCCCATACAGCCGTGAGCAGTAACAGTGTCGGTACGAGAGCCTCGAACGCGCGTTTGACGTTTGGCGGTACGGTCTTGGGCAGGTTAATGGTAAAACGCGAACCGCGAAAGCGGCGCATAACCTCGGTAGCGAGAATGCCCATCATAATACCAACAAGTAGTCCTTGTCCTCCAAGATAGGGTAAGACTTCACCAAGAGGCATTGTGGTTAAATCACGAGTGGGCATACTTGCTACCAGAAACAAGACCATCGCTAGGATGCCAGGTTGTACAGGCTCCGTACGGCGATATTGTGCCAAACTGTAGGCGACGCCGAACGAGAGAAAGACTGCCATAAGTCCGAATGAAAGCTGAAATGGTACAAGAATAGCATTCTCGTATGGCTTCAAAAATATTTGTAATGCTGGAATAGGTGGATTTGCAAGGACAAGAAAAAGACTACCCGCGATAATTAGCGGTAATGTAAAAATAATGAAGGCATCTCGAATAGCTTGCAAATAAATGTTGCTAGCAAGCATACCGAGTGGAGGCACAAGATAGCGTTCAAATAGCTCGCTTGTGTGCTCTATAAAGCCGATGGGGCTTTGTCCTTCATTCTGCTGATTGCTCACGTTGCCGTTTTTCCTTTTCGGGGCGTTGCGAGAAGGTGTTGTACCTGCTCGACGACCGCCTGTCCATTCATCGTTGCATAGTGAAAAGGTTCGATCATGGCGACTGGCTTATCTACTGATGTTGCCAGTTGCTCTATACTTTTGCGTAAATGTCGAATCTGTGGCGCGATAAGCACGACATCACAGGTCTCGACCTTCGCAGCATACTCGCCTGCACTCAATGCTTCAACGGTAAGTTCATACTTACTCTCTTGAGCCGCGGTAAGCATGCTTTCTACCAGTAAACTGGTAGACATACCCCAACTACAGACAATCAATACGCGGATCATGGCACCTCGTTCCCAGTGTTTTGTGTTTCGCGCTGTGTGTTCGTCCTGATGCCATGTAACACACTACACAGAATATGGAATTTTTCGGGTCTGTAGTATATATAGCAAGAAGCATGCCAAAAAGTGTGTAGCACAGATAGCACACTAGCTATGTGCATGACATATGAGTATGACGGGGCTTGCCCCTGTCATGCTCACTCACAGCCCAATCTCGTCCCCAAAAAAGATGTCAACTTGTCTCAGAATACCAACAATATTGTACGCTTCCTCATCGGGTAAAGGACGAGCTACCTGCGAACTCAGTATTTGTAACGCATGGCGGCATATGCTGAGTTCGCGTGGAAATTCCTGCTCTACCTGCATACGTACCTTGTCGCTCACAAGCATCCCTTTGTGCTGTATTCCACGCTCAAGAACACACGCAATGTGGAGAATGAAACCAGCTAATACCTCGATCTCGAACGTTTCGCCAACTTCGACCTCGATCAGTTCAATCATACGCTCGATGAGTGGTACCGCTCTTGTGGGATTGAGGAATAAGAGGCGTTGACTCAGCGTGTACGTGATTTCACGAATTAAATCTGTGCGTTGTGTGAAGATTGGTGTCGCAACTTGTGGTAACGTTGAACGCTGTAGTAGGGCTGGATCAATGAGTGTGCCACCTAGAAGTGTGCGCAGACGTGCGATACCATCGTCAAAGAGAATCTCCGTCAGCGAGAGGAAGGGATAGTTTTCCAGGTGCGGATTGATGGTACCAACAATGGCGACAATTTGTCGGTTGCCTACTAAGCGTTGTATCTCGTCTTCAGTTTTGCCTGAAAGGTTGATGTCCATACAAATGATTTCTACGTTCTGTCGATGAAGATCAGGAAGCCGTTCCTCCATCAATTCCGCGAGTTTGGTGGCACTTCCAAAACCCGTGAGACATACGGAAAGTATGACACGCGACGAGTAGGCAGTTTGTGCGGTTGCCTCGTCAGAAAACGTGCGCATTATGCTAGAGGGAGTGGTCGCTACCTCTATTGTGCTCTGTACAAGACTTGCTGTTAACTGATCGAGCGTGATGTGTTTCGCACGCTGTCCTCGGCGCACTGCCTCGACAGCTACTGGCGTACTCACATCGGCAAGCGCGCGAACCTGTATTCCTGTATGCTGCGCTACTAATTCGCCAAGTGAGAGCAAAGAGGCAAAATCAACGAGGAGAAGGACACCACTTCCCTGATCTGCTAACGATACCTGTTGGGCAACCTGCGTCACAATCTCTTCAGGCGATTGTTCCAGCGTAAGTTCCACGAAAGAGATAGAATTGACACCGACAAGTGTGTTTGCCAGTTCTGCCAATCCTTGAGCAACACCTCGTCCATGTGCTGCCACAACAACGCCTATAGTTGCCTCCTCACTACTTAGCAGTGTGTCTGCATTGGCCAGGAGAACAGTTAATACATCCGTCTCACTTTCAGGTAAGGAGACACCTAGCAGCGAACGCACCTGTAGTAAGGCCATTTGCGCGACCTCATACTCTATTGGATAGGTGTGACGCATAGCTTGCAGGGCAGGCATTACAAGATGATGACCATGCGCGATATGTTCCAAAGCACTCATTAAATGAAGTGTGAGTACAAGAGAAAGCTTTTCAGGAAATGTACGCCCTAGCTGCTCTTCTGCATACTGAATAATGGTATGGCTCACGGTCATAATATGTTCATTTACAAGATGCGAGACGGTTTCGTGTTGCTCTTGATGAGGAGTATTGAGAGTATCAGCGAAACGCTGAAAGTAGTGTTGAATGTCAAGATGCAATAGTTGATTGATCTCTTGCTCCGAAAGTCCTCCATTGCGAAGCGCGTTCAGGTCGCTGTTGATTGTATTATAAAGGTCACGCGCTGATTCTGGAATACGTTCAAGGCTCAATCCAGAAGGTGTAAAACTGTGTGTTGCATCGAGAGTATATAATAGTGGCTCTAATGCACGATGCATCTCTGCGGTTCGTAATAGTCCACGTCGTACATGCTCTGGCAGTGTCTCTGTAGACACGCTGAGTTCGGGTAAATTTTTTGTGCGATAGTCCAGATAGGCGCGAGCACAGATGAGCTGAACATCGGTGCGAAGCTGCCCAATATTGCCTACACAATCATAGAGTAAGAGCGCGCGTAAGACCTGTGGCGCGACATGAATATGTACGCCAATACTGCTACACTCAGTAGTGAAAAAGGCGCGAATGAGTTCATAACGTTCGGTTATGGTACGCTCTTGTAGCCCTGGAAGCGTAATCGTCATCGGAATACGGCGACGAAATGTCGGGAGTAAACTAATGGTTGGGTCCTCGGTTGTTGCCGCTAGCAGCAGTAGTGATGCTTGGCGTTCGCGTGTATCGCCCATACGTCGGAAGCGTTCGCTGTCCATCAGGTAAAAGAGCATCTCCTGACCCTCTGGCGGCAAGCGATGCACTTCGTCTAAAAAGAGTATGCCATGATGTGCTTGTTCAACTAAGCCCTCACGATCATGCTCCGCGCCCGTATAGGCGCCACGTACAACACCGAAGAGATGAGCCATAAGTAGTTGCGGGTTGCCTGCATAGTCAGCACAGTTAAAGCTAACAAATGGTGCATCGGATGCCAATGCTTGTTGCTCCAATGCAAAAGCATGCATGAGGCGCGCCAGCGTTGTTTTGCCAACACCACTAGGACCATGTAGAAGCGTGTGTAAACCACGTGGTGGATAGAGTATAGCAGCTTGTGCTTGCTGAATAGCAACTTTTAAACCCTCGTTACTGCCGATCAATGTGTCAAAACTTGTGGCAACAGTTCCTGTAGAGACCGATGCAGCAATCATAGTAGGTTCTTGCACAGCTTGTATAGGTGTGGAAGACTTGGTTGATGATGATGGTATGCGAGATGATGCTGTATTTTGTACCGAACTCCTGGCAAGTGATGCGATAGGCTCATCGACGGCTGTTTTCACAGCGAATAGTACAGGGCGTCCAGGGAAACGCTCTATAACGCCTTCCTGGGCTAGCTGATTCAAGTCACGGCTGGCGTTTGTGCGGTCTATCGCTGCCTGTTCCGCAACCTCTTCGGCACTAAAGCCAGTGTGACGACGTAACAAAAATGTTGTATTTTGTTGCACAGGTTGTTCACACAAGAAACGTAGTGCTTCCAAAACGCGATTCTTACGCTGCACGAAACGATCCCTTTCACGGTGGGCCGTGCGAGGTTCGCCCACATCTTCGTAGTTATTGAGTGTAGAGGAGGGAAGCTATCAACAGCGTCGGTGATATTGCACACTACTCTTCTTTATACTACGTCATGTATCTGTACAATTTCACAAAAAAAAGGTGGTAAAATTATAGAAACAGCATTCCATTGATAGAGTTGCAGACATAGACGAAGAGGAGTCTACTTTGTGGGTAACAGTATTGGTAGTGTAGCACTGCGATATCATACGAGGACAAATCATTCGGTCCAAAGCGTCGAACAAGACTTGTATCAAATGGATAGAAATGATCGTCCTTTGCCTTATAAAATTTACTCATCGCTAGAACCACTTGTCCTGCCAAATAGTTTTGCCTCCTCTACTATGTCCGCACTCGATGCTATCGCGTCGCCAGTTGCCTTCTCTAAAGAAGAGCAGATACCAGATCGCGAGATGCTTGCGCGTTTGTGTTTTTTTGCGAATGGAGTGACCAAAAAGCTTCATCTAGCGTCCGGTCAAGAGTATGCACTAAGAGCAGCAGCTTGTACAGGTGCACTTTTCCATATTGAACTCTACATCGTTTGTGGTGATGTGCCAGAACTTTCAGCAGGAGTGTATCACTTTGATGCACATGATACGAGTTTTAGACAATTGCGCGCAGGTGATTTTCGGCAAGTGCTTGTTGAGGCAACAGGGAATGAACTGTCAATAGCAGAGGCTCCCGCTATTCTCATTTGTACAAGCACATTTTGGCGGAATGCCTATAAGTATCAAGCGCGAATGTATCGTCATACATTCTGGGATAATGGTACTATTTTAGCTAATCTCCTTGCTGAGTCCGCATCAGTACAGGTACCAGCGAAGATTATCCTGGGATTCGTAGATAAGCAAGTACATCAACTTCTCGATATTGACACACAGAAGGAAGCAGCGGTCTCACTCATTGCGCTAGGACACACTAGCGAGAAACCAACCGCAACTCCTCCTATCGTACCATTGCACCTCCCTACAGTCCGACTTTCAGAGCGAGAATACTTGTTTCCCCTGATTCATACAATCCAGGCGGCCACCTCACTCACGTCGGAAACGGAGGTTGCAGCATGGCGCGGCGTTCCACCACAAAAAACGCTTGCGACTTCTACCCAATCACTACTGCCACTCACACCTCTTGCCCCTACGCAATTGTCCGAAGACTCAATCGAGGAAGTAATTCAACGGAGAGGCTCTACACGTCGCTTTACTAGAGACGCTCTCTCCTTTGAGCAGCTTTCAACGATGCTCACACGATGTTTGCATAGCATCCCTGCCGATTGTATGGAGCCTGTAGAGAGGCCAATAAATGACCTTTACTTGATTGTAAACGCTGTAGATGGCCTGGAGGCGGGAACATACATCCTACATCGAAAAGAACAAGCACTCGAACTTCTGCAAAGAGGCGATTTTCGAGAGACTGCCTTTCACCTCGCACTCGATCAGGACCTGGGAGGAGATGCTGCTGTCAACATTTACTTTTTAGCTGATTTAGAGCCAGTGCTGGCACGCTTCGGAGATCGAGGCTATCGTGTTGCACAACTGGAAGCGTCTATTCTTGCTGGCAAACTGTATCTAGCTGCATACGCTTTACGTTTGGGAGCAACAGGGCTTACCTTTTTTGACGATGAAGTTACGTCTTTTTTCTCACTTCACAGTGCTGGAAAAAGTGTAATGTTTTTGATTGCTCTTGGAAAGCCATTCAGAAAAAGTAAATAGTAGTGTCTATTAGTTAAAACATAGAGGAGCGTTCGTATATGACAATGCAGTATGGAATCATTGTTCCACAGGGATGGCGTATGGACCTTGTAGGGATTGCTGACCCCGTTGAGGCATACGAGACAATGACGCGCGTCGCACAAGAGGCGGAGGCACTTGATTATTCCTCCATCTGGCTCTTTGACCATTTTCATACAGTGCCTGTTCCCACACAAGAGGTTACGTTTGAGTGCTGGACGAGTACTGCCGCACTTGCTCGTGACACCAAACGGGTGCGCATTGGGCAAATGGTGACGTGTAACGGCTATCGCAATCCTGCACTTATGGCGAAGATGGCGTCAACCGTCGATGTGTTATCGCATGGACGACTCGACTTTGGCATTGGTGCAGGTTGGTACGAGCATGAATACCACGCTTATGGCTATGAATATCCCGAGGCACCCGAACGTTTACGCTATCTGCGCGAGGCAGTTCAGGTTTTTCATGCGATGTGGACGCAAGAAGAGGCCGTATTTGAAGGCAAATACTATCAGGTTCGCGGAGCTATCAATTCACCAAAAGGTGTGCAGAAACCACATATTCCTCTCTTGATTGGTGGATCAGGTGAGCAAGTCACGCTCAAATTGGTCGCACAATATGGTGATGCCTGCAATATCTCGAACGCTGATATTCCTGTGCTTGAACATAAGTTTGCTATCCTGAAACAGCATTGTGAAGATATCGGGCGCGACTATAACAGCATCAAACGTACACTACTTATCAACTGTACGATTGGTGAGACAGAGGAAGAGGCATTAGAGAAACTGCCTGCATCCTCACGCAATCAACTGGACACATTGCGCCTACAATCGCTCTTCGGCACACCAGAAACGATTCGGGAACGTCTTGCTGAATATGAGGAGGTAGGTGTACAGGAGGTGATTATCTGGTTTCCAGATGCCGCTCACCTTCAATCCGTTCGGTTGTTCGCGGAGCAGTGCATGAAGTAATGCGTCTTGGGAAAATACTTTGGGAATACTGCGGATGCACACAAGGGGCAATACTATTTAAATACGGTTAAAGGATTGGACATGGAGACCCACGGACGCCCACAAGGGGCGACCCTACTATACACGATGTGCAGAGCGCAAACAAACGTTGTATGGTAGGGTCGCCCCTTGTGGGCGTCCGTGGACCTTTTCGCTTCTTCATCCTCATATATGGCATGAACAAGCAAGCTGTAGCTCTTGACAGAATGTTACACGATACTCTATCATACCTGCAATGAGAAATATCCCTATTATTATGAAGATGGTAGGAAGACACACTTCTATTTCTCATGAAGTAAGCACACACAGATAATCTTTGAGGTGCTATTTTCTGTTTAGTGTGAGTAGAGAAAGGAAAAATGTTTTTGGTCACGTATTGATGATACTCAATACAGAATTGTCGCTAGTTTCTCAAAATATGCGTCATGCAATGCTTAATGTAAGGCAGCAAGATTTATTTGGAGGTATAGTTTACATGGCAGCAACCTCTGGTAGTGATGCAAACACTAACGACGTTTTACGGTCCGAGCGTATCGCGGGCGGCATTCTCCCCAAAGTATTGAATTCCTTCGATATGGTTGCTATTTTTGTCGCAATCGTCCTCTTTATCAGCAATTCCGCTGGTGTAGCAGCAGGTGCCGGACCTTCGGCCTACTCGTACTGGATTCTTGGTTTTCTAACCTTCCTCATTCCGGGTGCTATTGTCACAGGTCAGCTTGGTCTCATGTTCCCTGGCGAGGGTTCTATCTATGTATGGACGAATAAGGCGTTTGGTCCATTCATGGGCTTCTTCGCAGGTTTCTGTTCTTGGTGGCCTGGCGTGCTGGTGATGATTGCTACTGGTGACGCTGTTGTTTCGCTTCTTCAGCAGTTCAATAGTAGTTGGCTGGGTGAGCCGTGGCAACAAGGTCTGGTAATTATCCTCGTAATTGCCTTCTCATTTTTCATTTCCATCTTACGCTTTCGTGTGACACAAAACTTCGTGAACGTAGTCTTTGTGGCTTATGGTGGCGCAATTCTGCTGATCGGTATTGCTGGCCTGCTTGCATTCTTTGGTGGACATGCGGCAAAGGTGGACTACTCACCGCATAACTGGTCTCCTAGCATTGCTACCTACACCTTCTATGGTACTGTTATCTTGGCACTGCTTGGTGTAGAGGTACCTCTTAACATGGGTGTTGAAATCAACAACACACGCTCTATTACACGCTATCTCCTCTGGGGTGCTGCTGTTGTCATCGTTGCATATCTTATCGGCACCTTTGGAGTGATGATGGCCGTTCCCATAAAAGATCAGGGCAGTCCGGCGGCAGTTTCAGAGGCAGTTCAGCGCGGTTTTGGCGCGGCAGGTCCGTTCCTTGGTATCGTCGTGAACTTCATTTTCATCGGTTTCTTTCTCTTTAACACTGCTGTATACAACTATTCGTTTGGTCGCTTGCTCTTCGTCTCAGGACTCGATCAGCGTCTACCAGCAGTGATTAGTAAGGTCAATGCCAACAAAGTACCGTGGGTCGCCATGCTGGTCCAAACAGTTATTGCAGCGTTCTTTACGGCTTTAGCGTTTATCATTGTTCCTTACGCCATCAAGACAGGATTCACAGCTGTTAACTTATCCACAGACATCTATTGGATACTCCAAGCGGCGGTAACAGTAATTTGGTGTGTATCAATGGTAATTTTGTTTGTTGACGTGATTATCATTCGTAGCAAGTATCGTGAAACCTTCTCACGCATTCAGCTTGCCCCCGACTGGGTGTTTTACTTGTGTGCAGTCATTGGGGCACTAGCAAGTGCCTTTGGGGTGTTTGTAATTTTTACTGGCCCCTGGACTTCTACAGGTGATATATCCTTGTCACAGTGGCAACTCCTGATTAGCGGTATTGCGCTTGTTTCGCTGATTATCGGAGCCGTTCTCTTCTTTGTTGGACAGAGTGCAGTGAAGAGGAAGCAGTTGAGTGATGAGGAACTTATTGCTCAAGTAACACAGTAGCAACTAGACATATTATAGTACAGAACCAAAAACTAGAAGTATACAATTGTATGCTTCTAGTTTTTGGTTCTGTAAAGACTACTTTCTATAGATACTTTCTGTACTTTGCCAACTCGCCTCGCTACTGGCAAGGATACTGCCAATCGCGGCGATAATGATGCACACGATGGTCACACCACCAACAATATAGAACCAGTACGTATTTGGTATTTGAGGTATCCATGCAATAAAGAGCGTATCGACGATAGCAAGCAGACAGACTATCGGACCAATGATAGAACTTATCACGAGAACAGGCATTGGAAAGATGCGCGTACTATGAAATTTGGCTTTTACTTTTTATTTATATCAAGAAAGCCTAGAGCATCAAGAAAAGAGTATGTGAGTAGTTCTTGTTTTCTATAAGGTACTTTGATATACTACCATCCTATAAACCTAGCTAGTTCCTTATTACAAGAGTATTAGGAATAGGAGAACTATGTATGAATGCTCAAGATGTTGTAGAGCAGGCACAGGCTGCCAACCTGCGTCTTGTACGTTTCTTGTATTGTGACAATGGCGGTATCATTCGAGGAAAAGCAACTCATGCAAGCAAGCTTGGGACGCGTATCAATGAGGGTATTGGTCAGACACTGGCCATGCAAGCTTTTACTGGTGTTGAGTCGCTTGCCTCTGTTGAAGGAATGGGGCCAGTTGGTGAATTCCGTTTAACGCCTGACCCTGCAACATTCACTGTTTTGCCTTACGCTCCTCATACAGGTAGTATGTTATGCGACATGATCCTCACTGATGGAACGCCATGGGAGGCGTGCCCACGTACCTTTCTCAAACGCATGATCGCTCGTCTTGCCGAGCAAGGGATGCGTGCAGAGGCGGCTGTTGAGCATGAGTTTTACCTGGCGCGTGAGGACGAAACAGGAATCTATGTTCCCGCCGACTCTAGCCTTTGCTACAGCAGTATTGGTCTGGACGATCAGGCAGAGGTGATTGACGCTATTTTGACAGCACTTGAGACACAAGGTATTTCTGTTGAGTTGTTTCATACTGAACTTGGACCCTCGCAACAAGAGCTTTCAGTTCGGCATGCTAACGTTCTACGTGCTGCTGATAACGTATGTCTCATCCGTGAAACTGTACGCAGTGTTGCTCGTAAATACAATCTCTTTGCCTCCTTTGCTCCCAAGCCATTCCTCGATCAAGCAGGTAGTGGGGCACATATTCATTTGAGTTTGTGGGGAACTCAAGGAAGTGAGCGCGAACACATCAACTTGTTCTACGATGCGGACAGACGCGGTGGCCTGAGCCAGTTAGGAACATATTTTATTGGTGGGGTCCTCCAACATGTTCGTGCGCTCGTAGCGATCACCTGTGGCAGTCCAAACTCATATCGCCGCCTACTTCCACATTATTGGAGTTCAGCTTACGGAGTCTATGGTTTCGATAACCGTGAAGGCGCGATCCGTGTGCCTTCGGTCTATAAAGGCCGTGAAGCGGATTCTATCAACCTGGAACTAAAAGCCGCCGATCATAGTGGTAATCCCTATCTTGCTATGGGCGCGTTCATTGCTGCTGGGCTAGATGGCATCAAGAACAAGATTGATCCAGGTGAACCACAACAGATTGATCCAGGGAACTACAGTGATGAGGAGCGCGAAAAACGTGGTATTCGTCGTCTCCCCACAACGTTTGACGAAGCCCTTGACGAGCTAGAACACGATAGCGTACTAAAAGAGGCACTAGGACCGTTGCTCGCAACATCCTATATCGCTGTCAAACGTGCGGAGTCAGACTTTTTCAAAGAGAAGTCAGCAGAGACAGAGACGTTACAACACTTTTACAAATATTAGTATCCGTATATATAAGCGAGCAAGGGAAGCTGTAATAAGACTTTACAGTTTTCCTTGCTCGCTGATATTTTCCCAAAGGGCTTCACTATTTGCTAGCGCACTACCGATTCCTGCTACAACGAGGCAGATGACTGTTATGCCGCCAACAATGTACCACCAGTGAGAGTTGTCGATTTGATTTGGAATCAAGCTGTAAATTAACGTGCCAACAATACTAACAAGACAAGTAACTATGCCAAGAACAATAGCTAACCATAAAACAGGCATAGGAAAGATACGTTTAGCATGGAATGCTCTGCGGTCATTAAAATAAAATTTCGCAAGGTTAATGAAGAGGAATGCAGTAGAGATAGCCCAGACGAGTGTCGAAGCCGATATTACCACATTGTAGACATCGGAATTAAGCGTGGCAGCGTTGGCGGAACTGCCAAACAGTGGCACAACGAAATAGATAATCGCTGTAAAGACCATTGCTGTCACCGTTTGAAGGACAATCGCATTAGCTGGTACACGATGCTTGTTAAGACGCGCGACTTTTACAGGCAGGTACTGGTCAATACCTCCTACTAAGAGAAGACGTGCATAGGCGTAATTGTAGACAGCAGGAGTCACGACAAAGTTGAACATGACAAGAAGCGCGACGATAGCTCCCATCAGCTTGCCGAACACAGTGTCTACCGTCATAACGAGAACGAATGCGTTGCCACTTTGTGCTGTTCCTTGCACAACCAAAATGCCGAAAGTTGTTACAAAGTAGCCAACAAAGACAAGTAGCGTTCCCCATAATAAATGACGTGTTACAACCTTATGCCGTGTGATCTCTCCACCCATGTTAAGAGGCACTTCAGCACCAAGATATGCCTGTGTAATAAATCCAAACAGCGCAAGTGCATAGTACCCTTTAGCGTTCAAGGTCAGGCCCCAATCGGTCGGTGTGGTAAAACTGGTTGCCGAGTGATGGCCTTGTAGCAGCGATACAACTCCCGCAGACCCTACCAGGAAGACAGCTAGAAATGCGATGACGAGTGTTACATTGACTATGGTAAGAATGGTACGCAAAGGCTGAACAGCGAGAACGCCTGAAAAGGCAAGCAGAAGTACAAGGACAAGTCCTTGTTGCCAGGGTTGAACAAGCCACGATGGATTCAATCCTTGTATATAACCAACGACCACACTTGATGCAGTAACCATCAATAAGATACAGGGAAACCATGCACAAAAGGCGACGAAAAAACTCCAATAGCCTCCAAAGGCTCTATGTGTCCAGTTGTAGAGAGAGCCTTCGTGAGGAAACATGTGGCCTAACTGAGCCGTAACAATCGCACAAGGAATGAAAAAGGTGATGCCGCCAATAATCCAGAAGGTAAATGTCCCGGCACCTGCCTGAATTGCTGAAGCAACGTTTGTGCTGAAAAAGATGATAAGTACGAATGTTGCTGTCATGCCAAATGTACCCGCAACATGTGGCATAGTCTTGACTGTGTATGTTTCCGAAACTAAATCATTATTTTGTGTCACCTTGTCCTCTGACTGGTTGTACAGAGTCGTCATGCTGTTCTCCCTTTGCGAATTGTTTTAAGAGACATTTATGTATGTATGTCAATATATGACATGTATAAGACAAATATTTTATAAAATTAAAGTAATAGGCCACTTTATGTAACCCTTATAAGGATACTTCAGAGTGTTTAAGAATAAAGAATAACAGGTCGTGGATAGTACAAATTTCCTATATGCGAGTAATAACTACTCTTGTCGAAATGGTACTTGACGAAAACCTCGACTTAATAGACAATAGGAACGTTACACAATCTTGATGTGTAGCAAAAATTACTTCGTCATAATATGAAACAAATGCGGAAAGAAGGTGCTACATCGAAGATATTCGATGCTAACAAAACCTTGTGGCTTTCTTTGGGAATAGTGTCCTAACATTTATTTTCCTTTCCACATAGTGTAACGTCTTTTAGGAGGTATCGCATGGCATTATCTCGTCGTCCTGGCAATGAGGACCTTATCGCGCAAGATATCAAGCGTTTACATGGTATGGGCTATGCCCAGGAATTATTTCGCACGATGGGCGGTTTCTCGAACTTCGCTATTTCCTTCACCATCATCTCCGTATTAAGCGGTTGCTTAACACTTTTTTACACAGGCATCACAACCTCTGGTTTTGCTGCCGGCTCAATTGGCTGGCCACTCGTAACAGTGTTTGTTGTCATTGTTGCTTTAGGAATGGCAGAGCTAGCTTCTGCCTATCCGACTGCTGGCGGCTTATATTACTGGGCTTCTCAGTTAGGTGGACCTGCGTGGGGCTGGTTCACTGGCTGGTTCAATCTTATTGGTCAGGTGGCAGTAACTGCTGGCATCGACTACGGTTTAGCGGTCTCGGTTGATGTATTGCTCAATGCGTGGTTCCCGCATTTTCCTGCAACGCTTGGTTCTGTTCTGGCTATTGATCCTGCGACACAATGGACAACGCTAGCAATTTATGCCATTGTGCTTGCATTACATGCCTTCCTCAATATCTTTGGAGTACGCATTGTTGCTCGTTTAAATGATGTGAGCGTGTGGTGGCATATCGTTGGTGTCCTCTTAATTGGTGGAGGCGTCGTTGTTGCTGCATTGGCCTCTCAGCAATTTGGTGGTACAAATTTTGCAACTCATGTAGCCGCTCAACCACTTAATAGTGCAGGAACGCTCTTTAGTGCTAATCCTAAGTTCAATGCAACTGGCTTTCCCATCTGGTATGCGTTCTTACTAGGGCTGCTCCTGGCACAATACACATACACAGGCTATGATGCATCAGCGCATATGACCGAGGAGACAGTCGGTGCAGCTACGAGGGCACCGTGGGGCGTGGTGATGTCAGTGGTTGTTTCGGCATTCGCGGGTTATATAGTGCTTATGGGCTTGCTCGCTGC
The DNA here is from genome assembly GCA_964657325.1 of uncultured Ktedonobacterales bacterium. GTDB lineage: Bacteria > Chloroflexota > Ktedonobacteria > Ktedonobacterales > Ktedonobacteraceae > JBBQVS01. The sequence continues at coordinate 47,866 of CAZZVE010000001.1, read as the reverse complement.
TGCCCCCGATCTAGTGAAAGCTGCTGGCTACATTAATCCAGTACTCTACATTCTCGAAAGCCGTCTTGGATTTGTGCTAGGAACACTGTTTTTCGCCGTTGCTGTTGGTGCACAGTTCTTTTGTGGTATGTCTTCAATCACCACAAATTCTCGCATGATCTACGCATTCTCACGTGATGGCGCGGTGCCTTTCTCGAATTTGTGGCATCGCTTGGATAGTGGACGTACACCACGCAACGCTATCATTCTCGCGGCTGTCGCGGCATTCGTGCTCGCCATTCCAACCGTATTCAATTTTGCGGCCTACGTTGCTATTACATCTATTGCGGTCATCGGTTTGTACATCTCCTATGTCTTGCCCATTCTGTTGAGGTTGATGGCAAAAAACTTCCAACATGGCCCCTGGCATTTAGGAGCGTGGAGTAGGCCAATTGGCATCATTTCGGTGCTGTGGGTCATTTTTATCTCGATACTGTTTATGCTTCCTACCATCACACCCATTACTGCGGTCACATTTAACTATACGCCAGTCGTGGTGCTAGGAACGCTCGTGATCCTAGTCGTCTGGTGGATGGTCAGCGTTCGGCATTGGTTCAAAGGCCCTCATGTACAAGGTTCAGAGAGCGAACTGGGTGCTATTGAGCGGAGCTTTGGCGAGACAGCGCGCGTTGATGTAGAAGGTGCAGCCGGGGGCGGCGAATAAAGTTTTGTTAGTTGTATGAATGACGTATTGCATCCTCTCATATATATGAGAGGATGCAATACGTCATTCATATCATATATAAGACGTAGAGCAAGAGGTGCTGTATATGCGAATAGCGAACAAAGTTGCGATTATTACGGGTGCGGCTGGAGGTATGGGACAGGCGGCAGCGGAGTTGTTTGCGCAAGAGGGTGCTAGTGTTGTCGTGACCGATGTGAATGTAGTAGCAGGCGAAGAGACCGTCAAAAACATCCGTAATGCCGGGGGAAAAGCTTTATTTGTCAAAGCGAACGTTGCTAATGAAGATGAAGTCAAGGCGATGGTCGAAACTACTATCAACACGTTTGGTCGTGTAGACATTCTCTATAACAATGCAGGCATTATGCCTGCGGATGATGGAAGTGTGACCGACATAAGCGAGGCGGTTTGGGATAGAGTGTTGGATGTGAATTTGAAAAGTGCCTTTCTTTGTTCTAAATACGTTGTGCCACACATGATGAAGCAAGGACAAGGGTCTATTGTCAATATCGCATCATTTGTAGCATTCATGGGCTGTACTGTGCCGCAAGATGCCTATACCACCTCTAAAGGCGGCTTACTCGCGTTAACAAAGTCTCTTGCGGTACAATATGGGCGTCACAACATTCGCTGCAACGCAATCTGCCCTGGCCCTATCGAAACGCCCCTGCTGCGAATGCTTTGGACTGATGAAGATGCGAGAAATACACGTCTTCAGCGTATTCCGCTAGGACGCTTTGGCGAGGCAAGAGACATTATTTATATGGCGTTATACCTCGCTTCCGATGAGTCTGCATGGACAACCGGAGCTTGGCTTATGGTAGATGGAGGAATTTCATCAAACTATTTTTAACGTGCTCGAATTTTTGTAGGGACCGATTTATCGCGTCCTCTTGGCATCTCGATTGCCGACAAGGACAAGGACGCGATAAATCGGTCCCTACTTAGTGGATTGTATTTCTTTAGAAAGGTATACAACTATGGATGTCACTGAGATTAAACAACTTGTAGAGCAAGGGAAGATTGAGTATGTCAAGGTTGGTGCTGCTGATATAGAGGGAGTGTATCGTGGCAAACGTGTAGCCGCGAAGTTTTTCCTTGACTCATTATCGGATGGTTTTGCGCAATGCGATGTACTCTTTGGTTGGGATATAGCTGAGAACGTGCTTCCCAATCTCAAGTTTAGTAACTGGGAGCGTGGGTTTGCCGATATTGTGATGAAGCCAGACCTTGCAACATTTGCTCCGGTGCCGTGGGAGGAAAACGTCTACTCTTGCATTTGTGATTTGTGGTCAGAGCATGGCGACCGCGTGACTATTTCTCCTCGCTACATCCTCAATACTTTAGTGGAACGAGCACGTTCGCTTGGTTTTGAGCCAATGTCTGCGTCCGAATTAGAATTCCGTTTCTTTCGGGAAAATATGGTCTCGCTACGCGAAAAGGACTTTGGACCAAACTTGACGCCACTGAATCCGGGAATGAACTGTTACGCTATCAGTCAGGCGAGTGCCGATGATCAATTGCTTGGACGCATTGCCCGCATGATGCGCGACTCTGGTGTTGAAATTGAGGGCTACAACCGTGAACATGGTCCAGGCATGTACGAGATGAATATTCATTATTCCGATGCACTTACGGCTGCTGATAGAACTATGCTTTTCAAGACCGGGGTAAAAGAAATCTGTCATCAGCTAGATTATACAGCATCATTTATGGCGAAATGGAGCGATCAGGAGGATGGAAGTAGTGGACACTCTCATATGAGCCTCTGGGATCGCAACCTGGAAAGAAATGTCTTTTGGGATGAGAACGCAGAAGGGCATATGTCTACCACCATGCGCCAGTTCCTTGCTGGTGTGTTGAGCAAGCTTCCTGAGTTCATGGTGCTGTATGCACCCGTCATTAACTCCTACAAGCGTTATATAGAGGGAACATGGGCACCTCTAAACACAACATGGGGCATGGACAATCGTACCTGTTCTGTGCGTATTATCAACAATAGCAAGCGAGCAATACGTCTCGAAAATCGCGTACCAGGGGCTGATGCAAATTTCTATCTGGTTTTCTCTGCGATGCTGGCAAGCGGGCTTTACGGTATAGAACGCAAATTGGAACTTCCTGCACGCCTTGATGGAAACGCGTATGATCCCGCAACTGTGACAAAAGCTCTTGCCGAAGGGCGCATTCAAGCACTGGCACGAAACCTGACTGATGCAACACAGTTGTTCGAAAGCAGCGATGTAGCGAAAGAGTACCTTGGAGCAGATTTCGTTGAGCACTTTGCCGCCACACGACACTGGGAAGTGAAGGAATACGAGAAGGCAGTTACCAATTGGGACCGTCGCCGTTATCTTGAATTGATTTAGTAGTACTAAAGCAAAAAGGAGAGAAGCAGTTAATTGCTGCTTCTCTCCTTTTATATGATGCACCAACTTAGAGGTTAGGTTTTGTCTCTGGGTCTACATACTCAGGATATGCGCTTGGAAATGGAGCACTTGTCACTGTATTTGCTGTTGTCGCAGGACTTGTTGTGCCTGTTGTCGTTGAGGCACTGTTCGCCTTCGCTGAAGCTGCTGTCTGCTTGGTTGTGTCAGCAACGTCTTGGCTGGTCTGTTTCACGGTTGAAGCGGCGTTCTGTGCGATGTCGCTTAAGTTGCTTGCAGAACCCTTAACAGTTGAGGCTGCATTCTGAGCAATATCGCCCAAATTGCTTGCCGAACTCTTAACGGTAGAAGCTGCTTGCTGTGCATAGTCCTTCAAGTTACTAGCACTCTGTGATACTGTATTTGAAACCTGTTGTGTATACTGACTTAACTGCTCATTTTGTGGTAGTGAGCTACTCAACTCTGAAAAACGCTGCGCGAGCATTTTACGGAATTCTTCTCCGCGCATAGGTGCAACGAGCAAACCAATTCCGGCACCAACAAGTATACCTTTAAAAAAATTGTTCATCCTTAAACATCTCCTCTTTTTTGTTTATAAATCCTACGTAATAAGAGATACTACGTAGTACATTTTTTATATAGATTACACATAGGTATCTTCATAGAACACGAATGATATGGGCAAGAAGTTTCATTAAGTTCTTTCTGACTCATGAAGCAGGCAAGTGGCAATTTCGTGTAGCATCGCGGTTAACTCTTGTGGTCGTGGACTATTGAGACGGTTCACGCGACGTGTAGCGATTTTGAAGATCAGAACAGCTTCATAGAGCCTTGCGCGTTGCAGAATACTATCGACATGTGTTGATGTCTCGCCCAGTTCAACCATCGCTTGCTTATAGGTATTGCTAAAGATGTGTGCCGCCGCCTCGAACCATTCGCGCATACCTGCATGGGCATACCACAGCCCACTTGGACGTAGGTAAGCAAGAAAGTAGCCAACGTCGAGTGCTGAGTCAGCCAGACAAAAGCCATCAAAATCTACCACAAAAACGGAGCCACTATGGAAGAGGAGTTGACTGGCTTTAAAACCACCATGTGCGGGTCGATAGACATCAGGTTGTGATGTTTCTAATCGTTGGGTGAGTTGCTGTGCAAGCTTTTGTACATCTTCTGCTTGCTCTGGATTTGCAGCGGCAATAAGTTGTGCGCGATCACGAGTACGCTTCGCCTCTTTTGTCCCCGTGCGTGTTAACTTCTCATCAAGAGATACTGTGCTTGTATGCAAGCGAGCTAGTGCAATCGCGGTAAGCCGCAGTTCTTCTGTTGGAACAACCACGTTCTCAACTACACCACCGCGTCCATATACAATGTGAGGGCGTAAAACATGCCCACCGAGGCGTAAAGGTTGCTGTGCATCGGTTGGTTGAACCGCCTCATTCAACGTCAAGCCAAGTGTTTCATTGATACCAAGTGGTTGCGGTAGCAGTGGTACATCTACGTTATAGCCTACTATGTTGCTACTCTGTTTCATAAGTTGCTCTTGATAGAGTTGTTGTTGCAGCAATTGTACGGCGTGTGCCTGCTGTCGGTCTGCGTAGACCTTTCCAAAAATCGTTATACTTTTGCGTTCAGGAGATACGCTAGTAGGACGCTCTAGTGTGAGTATGTAGCGCAACACGCAACGACTCGCGGGTTTATAGCGTACAGGAATTACAGCCGCAGAGACAAGTTTCCACTCCTGGTTTCCTAACTGTCGCCATGCAGCGGCTTGTAAGTCTTGCAAAAGCGTACTTTGCGCTGTAACATCGCAACTTGACGCAAGCGCGGGCAGACTATCATCAGCAGGGAAGGCTTGTACTGATAAGCCCAGAGCCTCGGCACGTAGTACTCCTGATGGCTGAAGTACTACGTCAGCATTCTGTGCTTGCGTTTGGGTAAAGCGAATACGAGAGCCTTCAAGTACCTGTTCGTCAAGCGTCAGGCTAAGCGAGGAGTTTAGATCATGCACGCGCTTTTTGGGGTTCAGCCTCACTCTATTTATATCATAAATGATGGCAAGTCCGCGTCCAGGCTTACGTCGCAGGTAACGCACAAAAAGCGTTGCTGGCGTCCTAGCGTCTACCGCCAACGAGTGTCCAACTTTCTCAAAAAGACTCGTGACAACCGTTGAAATACTCATGATAGAAAGGCTAGCATATACATCGTCTTGGCTCATATGTGCATCCTTCTTTCCCTACACCCTATGAATACTTTTTGCTTTCTACAAGTAGTTGCTCTGCGCGTGTCAACGCTTGTCGCAACTTACGTTCTGTACGGGCTAAGCGTTTTATCTCAGCCTGTTTCGCCGCGTGAAGAATATATTCTGATATGCGTACCACTGCTCGTGGTACACGTCCAAAACTGGGGAAGTCGTTGATGTCAAGAATCGCGAGACCCTGTGGAGTTTCAACCACATCTATACCATAGATATCGAGGCCAAACAATTTGCCAACCTGAAGCGTAATTTTGCGTAACTCTGGGGTGAGTGGGATAAATTTCTCTTCCACGTCATCATGGAGTGGTGATTTCTTAGCGATAGCCGCGTACACTTCGTTTCCGGTCACATATACTTTGATATCAAAGCCCGTATTTTCCGCGTATCGTTGTGCCAGCAAGAAGCTACCGTCAGTCTCATCCATTTCTAGTGTTGCTAGATCAGCAGGACTGTTCAAACGATAAATACCCTTGCAAGAACTACCATTTGTCGGTTTGACGACAAGAGGATAATCCTCTATAGGAATCTGTTCTAGTAAGCGCGGATGAGCAACAAAATACGTTGGTGGAACGGGAAGACCATGTGCACGTGCAAAAGCCGCCGCGACAGCCTTGTCTCGTACCAGACGAATCGCGCGTGAGTTATTAATTGTCGGAATGCCCACTGCTTCTGCTGCCGCAAGGATGCTCATACCCGGTCCATCAGCTAGCGATTTCAGCACATAGGCGTCATACCCTTGTGTGGCGAGATTCGTCAAGTTGGTGATAGTCGCCTGTGGCTCCAGGATATCAATGTCGTGTCCCCATTGCTGCAACTGATCTGCAACAACCATCGGCATCGGGTCATTGCGATATTGCTCCTCGACGATAAAGCAGAAGCGCATAGCTCCCTCCAATACGTTTTTGTCCTGTGTATACACAATGTAACAGAACTACAGCAAATATGCTGTGTGCTATTTCACTGCGAACGTGTGTTACACATTACCAGTAGATTAAAAATATTGGATGCACTATAACATATCCTTGAGGAAGAGGGAAGAGTTTTATGCATCACTCATGTAAAAGAGAATGCGCGAAGGATACTCATTGAGTATCCTTCGCGCATTCTCTTTTACATGAGTGATAGTTATTCTGGCAACTTTGGTCCTCTAAGTAAAACGTCAAGGGTTGACTGTTTTACTCTATATGCCTGTCTTTTGGCACGATGTGGAAGTGTGATTGCTTCCAATGACCCACTCTTAATCCAACGGCGCACAGTGGTATCATCTACGCGCAGGCGGCGGGCTACTTCACGGACAGTCAATAATTCGTCATGTTTCTCTTCAGCCATAGTGTGTTTTTCTCCTGTATTATTCTCTTGTTCAAGCATACTACTTCGACGTGCCATTGTAATATTCTCCCTTTAGAGATAGAAAATGATAAAAAGCCATTCCACGCAGAGCATTCCAAGACATGCTACACTGACAGTAGGGTCGTGGTCGCGCATAATAGTGCGCGTACCTTTCTTCGCTCTATACATTGTACTGTAAAGAAAGAAGAGACAACACCGCTTGCTAGCTAACTGTAGTATACATCTCGGTACCAAACTCCATACTATACATCTCGACACAAAACGCTGTAAAATAAAGCAAGAACGGAACACATTTCCTAAAGAGGTATTCAATCTCTCAAGAACGTAGAAAGGGCGTCTATGTCAACCATACAACTCGTTGTCAGCGATCTTCATCTTGCCGATGGAACATCTATCCTTGATTGCTTTGGCGACCGTCAGCAGGCTGCGTTTGAAAGCTTGCTTGCTGCTACATCATCACAGGACTCCCCACTCGGTCGGTCTGACTCTGTAGAACTCATAATCAATGGCGACTGTTTTGATTTCCTGGTCACAACGCCCTATACGTTAAATAAGACTACCGATGTCGCGACTGCGGTACAAAAAATAGACAGAATTATTTCCGCTCATCGTCCCTTTATCACCGCTCTACATTATTTCATTGCACATCCTGGAAGGCGCGTTACATTCATCACTGGAAACCACGACCTCGAATTGTGCTTTGCTGAGGTGCGGCAGCGCATCACAGCCGCAATTACAGAAAACGATCAAGCAAGCGAAGATGAGCGCATTTATTTTTGCCCGACTCGCTGGTACCGTCCACTGCCATCTATATATATCGAACATGGCAACAACTACGACTTTTGGAATCATGCGATTTTAGGTATCTGGGATGAGCAAGGCCAACCGCTAGACCGCCATCCTGAAACGCTCACTCTTTCTGCTGGTTCACGCTATGTTCAAAGTGCATCGCATGCAGTCAGTATGCAATACGCATATTTTGATCATTTTGATACACCTATGGATAATACACGTCAGATAGCATTTCTTTGTCTTATAGATGCTGAACTGCTTATAAAGGTAGCACAGAATACTATGCAATTACTTTCGTATCCACGACAGTCTCTCGCAAACCTATCCCTAGTAGATAGACGTAATCCGGTGCGTCTTTTCGAGGACATTATGCAAGACTTCGCAGCATTTCAAACAGATATGGTCATGCAAAAACAAGATTGGACACCTATCGCATCGCTTACCGAGGGTACATCAATTTCGCAAGAAGACATCACTATGTTCGTAACTACCCGTGAAATGCTCGCTTTACCCTTTGTACAAGCTATTGCTGCTCTATGTTCACCTACTCCTTATACAATGGGTGAAGGTGTGGCCGCAGGGATGCATCGCGTTCTCGAAAACGACTCCACCTTGCGTTATGCTATAGCAGGCCATACGCACCAGATGCGTTTTGACTCCATTCCATCTACTGACGTTCAACACACGCAAACCTATTTTAATACTGGTAGCTGGACAACACATCTTGCCCTGCCCAAGCCAGAAGAGGTGACACCAGAACTAGTCACATGGTTACGTGACCCAAATTGGAAAGCTGTTCCACTACGCGATACTACGCAGTTTCTTTTTGTTCTGGTGACATCTGCCGACGATGAGCCAACAACTGCACACCTTTGTGTGTGGGAAGACGGCATCCACGATAGTTACCGCGTTTTAGCCTGAACGTAAGAATAGTAATAGATAAAATAGAAACTAAGATTAAAAGAATGAGATATGAGCAATGAAACGTAAGAAACTAGTGCTTTTCGATGGTCACGCAATGGTGCATCGCGCTTTCCATGCTGTACCCGAAGACCTATCAACCAGCTCTGGTGAGCCAGTAAACGCGACCTTCGGCTTCACATCAATGTTGATGAAGGCACTTTCTGAGGAGCGACCTGACTACATCGCCATGACCTTTGATCGTCCCACACCGACGTTTCGTCATCTGGAATACACGCCTTATAAAGCGCAACGTCCCACCATGCCAGACAACATGCGTCCGCAGTTTGGGCGTATTCGTGAGGTTGTGCAGGCGTTTGGTATCCCTATCTATGAGAAAGATGGGTTCGAGGCCGATGATGTGCTTGGCACGCTTTCTGTGCAGGCAAAAGCACTTGGTGTCGATACCATTATCTATACAGGAGATATGGACACGCTACAACTCGTCAATGACGCGGTAATGGTCAAAGTGGCGAAGCGGGGCATCTCAGAAGTCACTGAATACAATGTACCAGAGGTAGAGGCCCGTTATGGCTTTACTATGCCCAAGAAACTCACTGATTTTAAGGGTTTAGTTGGCGACAAATCCGACAACATCCCTGGTGTTCCTGGTATTGGTGAGAAGACCGCTACGCGACTCATTAACGACTATGGCGATCTTGAAGGTATTCTGGCTCATACTGATGCCCTCAAACCAAAAGAGCAAAAGCTACTCACGCAGTGGGCAGAGCAGGCTCGACAGAGCAAACATCTTGCTACTATCGTTCTCGACGTGCCTGTACAACTCGATCTTGAAGCCTGTCGCCCAAATAACATCAATAGCGAGCGCGTTCTTGCCATCTTCCGTGAACTCGGCTTCCGTTCGCTTGTAGAAAAAGTCTTGACCGTCTTCAAACAGATAGGCGTCAGTACTCCTGCCTCTCTTGATGAAGTTCTTCCGCCACTCAGTGAAACAAGTGACGCAAGTGAACAAGCTCTATCCTCATTTGATAAAGCATCTCAGGAAGATGGAACTGCTACAAAGCCACGCGACTCATCAACATTCGCGCAAGATGCCGATTTACTCTATGCTCCACCACTTGGTGTTGTACCAATTCTTGTTCCACCAACACCGCCCAATGGGACCATACCTGATGCTACTGCGCCTCTGCATGCAGTACATACATCGGCAAGTAGCGCGACGCAAGAAAACGCCGCTACAGAAGATGATGAATTTGCGCAACTCAGCCTCTTCGATATGCCTGAAGCATCGCATACCGAAGTCGTGCGTAAGCTCCGTCTGCCTGCACCTACTGCCACGCCATCTGTACCCATCTTTTTAGAAGACACCTCTGTGCAGAAAACCAGTACGCTCATCGTTGATGGTGAAGATGCTTTACGGGTTCTCGTCAAGAGTATTTATGATGCTGGTATTGTCGCCTTTGATACTGAGACTACATCAGAAAATCCACATCATGCGGAACTTGTCGGTATCTCCTGCTCGATGGCGGCGGGTGAGGCATACTACATTCCTGTTGGGCATATACGCACTCCCGATGGTCAGGAGCCAGGAACACAATTGCCACTCGATATTGTATTGGACAAACTGCGCCCTATGCTACAAGATGCATCAGTACAAAAATATATGCATAACGCCAAGTATGATATGGAGATATTTGCACGGTATAACATTGAAATGCGTGGTCTTGTCTTCGACTCGATGGTTGGTGCCTATCTTGCTGAACCAGGACGCCGGGGTGTTGGCCTGAAGGATCAAGTTTTCCAGCGTATCGGTCCCATTATGACACCTATCACCGATCTCATTGGCACAGGCAGCAAGATGATTAGCATTGCACAAGCTCCCATCCGTAAAACTGCGGACTATGCTGGGGCTGATGCCGATATGACTTTGCGACTTGTCAAACCCATTGCCGCTGATTTAGAACGTCATTCCTTAACCGATCTGTACAACAATATTGAACTTCCGCTTATCACTGTCTTGATGCAAATGGAACGCTACGGTATTGCCCTGGATGCAGACTTTCTACGTGACCTTGCCGTGAGTCTCGACGAGCAATTACGCACGCTTGAGCAATCTATCTATGATTCGGTGGGGCACACATTCAATATTAATTCACCCAAGCAGTTGGGCGAGATTCTCTTTAATGAACTGAAACTTCCGTCAGGTAAGAAAAACAAGACTGGGTACTCTGTAAGTGTCGATGTGATCGAAAGTTTGCAGGGCAAGCATCCCATGATCGACTTCTTGCTAGAGTATCGCCAACTGAACAAGCTCAAATCAACGTATGTAGATGGTCTCTTGTCCCTGATGGATCCGGTAACAGGACGCGTCTATACATCATTTAACCAGACCATAGCGTCGAGTGGGCGTCTCTCGTCGAGCAATCCAAATTTGCAAAACATTCCTGTGCGTACAGAGGTTGGGCGACAAATCCGCCGCGCCTTCATAGCTGATCCGAGCTATACGCTTCTGACCGCCGACTACTCACAATTCGAGTTGCGCATTCTCGCGCACATCACGCATGAGCCACGTTTGGTCGAAGCGTTCAGCAACGACGAAGACATTCACACCATCACGGCAGCAACGCTGTTTAACGTGCCAGTCGAGCAGGTCACAAAAGATCAGCGCCGCCTCGCTAAAACCGTCGTTTATGCTGTCCTCTATGGACAATCCGCGTTTGGCCTTTCGCAGGTGACAGGGATGAACAACACTGAGGCCGCAAGCTTTATTCGTCGCTATCACGAGATTTTCCCAAATATTAAGGGGTACGTTGATGGCACGCTCAACCAAGCACGGAAACAAGGGTATGTCAATACGCTGTATGGGCGTAAGCGTTTCTTCCCCGATATGCACGCCCTCTCACATGTTGAACGGCAAGCTCTTGAGCGTGAAGCAGTGAATATGCCAATTCAGGGAACCAACGCTGATCTTATCAAGATTGCTATGATTAATCTGCATCATGACTTGAAAGAAAAGCGCATGAAGACACGTATGATTCTGCAAGTGCACGACGAACTTGTCTTTGAGGTGCCTGTAGAAGAACTCGAACGGGCCAAAGTTCTCATCAAGGATAGAATGGAAGGTGTTGAAAAACTTGATGTCCCTATCAAAGTCGAGATGAAGGTCGGTAAGAACTGGTATGAGGCCGAGCCTATGGAATGAAGGAGAGCTACTTATGCTAGTTGATGCGCATCGCATCAACTAGCATAAGTAGCTCTCCTAAATACCCTGTAACAAAGCATGGTCTCGTTCGTCTAATTTTAGTGAGCGGACATATAAAGGAGTACCTCTTTCAATGCAATTATCTCATCTTATCAATAATTTACCTCCATATCATTTTGCTGATGCCAAACGTAAGATAGCCGAACGCAAGGCCGCGGGGGTTGATGTGATCAGTCTATCAATGGGCGATCCTGATTTGCCCGCACCACAGGTCGTTGTTGATCGTCTCTGTACCGCAATGCAGGACCCCGAAAACCATCGCTATCCTGAATACCGTGGTATGTATGCCTTACACGAGGCAATTTCCACATGGTTTGAGCAACGTTTCGGCGTGCATCTCACACCCGAGCGCGATATTCTACCTCTGCTTGGCTCAAAAGAGGGCCTGGCATATGTTGCATCATCAGTGCTTAATGCAGGTGACATATCCCTCATTCCCGACCCCTATTATCCTGTCTATGTTACGGGTAGTACTACGGTTGGTGCACAGCCCTATATGTTACCCTTGACCGAAGCAAACAACTATTTGCCCGATCTCGATGCTATTCCACAGAATGTGCTCACAAAAGCGCGCGTACTCTGGCTTAACTACCCTAATAATCCAACGGCAGCATGTGCCGATTTGAGTTTTTTTGAGCGCGCTGTAGATTTCGCGCATCGTCATAACATCGTAATTATCCATGATATGGCCTATGCTGAAGTATATTTTGAGGATTTTCGACCTGTTAGCATTCTGCAAGTTCCAGGTGCCAGCGAAGTTGCTGTCGAACTGCACTCTCTGAGCAAAACCTACAATATGGCGGGCTTTCGCATGGGGATGCTCGTCGGCAATCCTGCTATTGTAGATGCTGTGGGACGCTTGAAAAGCAATATTGATAGTGGTATTTTTCGTCCAGTACAGTATGCCGCTATCGAAGCTCTACATCTTCCAGCATCGTGGTTAGAGCAACGCAACCTCATCTATAAACGCCGACGAGATATGCTTGTTGAAGGCTGTAATGCGCTGGGTATGCACACACAAACACCAAAAGCAGGATTATATATTTGGGCGGGTGTGCCGCAGGGGAGTACCTCACATGACTTCGCCGACTGGCTCTTTGATGAAACGGGCGTCTTTGTTACGCCAGGCACAAATTTTGGTGCCGCAGGTGAAGGCTACCTGCGTATTTCAATGACGGCCTCAGATGAACGCATTGAAACAGCCCTTACGCGAATGAAAGCTGCCGTAAAAAAATAGCGCAGCAATAAAGGATAAAAAAATGATTGTGCAAGAAGATATCGAAACGCAACAGCTAAGTACGACGAATGCTTGGCACCTGCAGGTTGGTCGTAATATTTGTGCCGATATGAATGCAAGCCTTGACCATGAATGGCTTGTCACCAATGGTATTGGTGGCTATGCTTCGGGTGCTATTTCAGGTGCGACAACGCGCTGTTATCACGGTCTTTTAGTTGCTTCGCTGCATCCACCAGTTGAGCGTACCGTGATGGTGACAAAGGTCGATGAAGAGCTTTTGCTGCCTGATGGACGTTCGTTTTCACTAGGTGTTAACGAATATCAGGGTGGAGTTATAGACCCACGTGGCAACGTTCATTTAGAATCTGTGACTCTTGAAGGTGATATTGTATGCTTTGTCTATCGCCTTACTGAAACGCTCACTTTAGAGAAGCGCGTCTGGATGGAGTACGGACAAAACACCACCTATGTGCAGTATATGCTGCGCGGCGTCGTAGAGATAGGACAAGGGAATACACCTGTTACACTTACCGTGATTCCCTTTTGTCTCTACCGTGATTATCATGCTACTACAAAGGGTGCTGGCGATTGGCAGTTCAATGTAGACAATCAAGGTAGTCGTTGTCAGATACGAGCTTTTGATGGTGCATCACCCTATCAACTTATCGCTGGTCCAACTGCGTCATTTACACATACTGGCGTATGGTATTGGCGTGTTACTCACCGCCGCGACACTGAACGCGGACTCGCGGATCATGAAGATGTGTATCAGCCGGGCATGTTTGACATCACGCTTACTCCTGGAAGTCGTACTACACTTGTATTGAGTGCTGAAACAAAACTTTCTGAAGAGTTTGGCGGGTCACAACATGAAGATGCGGTGATGCAGGCTATGTTACGCCACCAGCGTCGCATTCGGCAACTACTCTCCACCGCTAATCACTTCATCGATGATCTTCAGCAATATGATCCTGTGCGTGCGCGTCTAGTCATTGCCGCAGATCAATTTATTGTTGCTCGTCCTGACTACGCCAATCTCGCTGCGAATCAGCCACTAAAGTTTACACCGGATCGCAAAACTGTCATTGCTGGCTATCCCTGGTTCACCGATTGGGGGCGTGATAGCATGATCGCACTTCCTGGACTCATGCTTGCCACAGGAAGATATAGTGAAGCGCGTGGCTTGCTCAAAGCATTTGTCTCCTTTGCGCATAACGGCCTGATTCCTAATCGCTTTCCTGATAATGGTGAGGCACCAGAATATAATACAGCTGATGCTACGCTCTGGCTTTTCCATGCCCTTGACCGCTATCTAGCTGTAACCAGTGACTGGACGCTCCTCAAAGAACTCTTTCCAACGTTACAAAGCATTATTGATTGGCACATTCGAGGAACAGATTTCGGTATAGGAGTTGATCCAACTGATGGATTACTGCGCGCCGGAGCACCGGAAGTGCAATTGACCTGGATGGATGCAAAGGTGAATGACGTGGTGATAACACCACGTCGTGGCAAACCCGTCGAGATAAACGCTCTCTGGTATGTCGCCTTGACCTTTGTAGAAGCATGGGCTGTCCGACTCTCAACCGATGCAACACAGTACAGTCAACTGCGTACTCAAATTCGGCAAAACTTTGCCGCACGTTTCTGGAATGAAGAAACTGGCTATCTCTACGATGTAGTTGATGTCGATGGGGTAAGTGGACAAAATGATGCTTCTTTACGTCCAAATCAGCTTTTTGCCGCATCGCTCACACATGAACTGCTCATGGAAGAACATGTTACGAGTATGTTCCAGCATATCACTCATTCTTTGCTCACACCGTTGGGCTTACGCTCGCTTAGCCCAAGTGATCCTGCATATCACAATCACTTCAATGGTGGTCCTGTTGAACGCGATAGTGCCTATCATCAGGGAACGGTCTGGCCGTGGCTCATGGGTGCATATGTCGATGTCTATCTTCGTATCCATAATGACAAAAGTACTATACAACCACTCCTTCAGCCTTTGATAGATCAGTTATGGCATACTTGCTTAGGCTCCTTAGGCGAGGTCGCGGAACCAGAAGCACCATTTACTGCTGGTGGGTGCTATGCTCAAGCGTGGAGCGTAGCAGAACTTTTGCGCTGCTGGCTGCTCTCTATTGAATAAGACACATGTGTATGTAGTAAGATGGAGAGCAATGTTTATTGCATTTTCTCTTATAGAGAGGAAATTTGTATCATTTCATCGCGTTCTCATGAAAATATACTACACTCAGGCGTATTCGTAGTGATGCTGTAGACGCTACAGGAGTCGTAGGTATTGCATCATCACTACTATTGTATATCGTGTAGCCTCAAATGGAAAGAGAATATTTATGCGCATTCTTATTGTTGAAGATGATCCACGTCTAGGCCCCAGTTTAAAAAAGGGTTTAGAGGGTAGTCATTATGCTGTTGACCTTGCAACGGATGGAGAGGACGCTGTCTTGATGACGCTTGCCACAGCGTATGATCTCATCATCTTAGATATCCTCTTGCCCACGCTCGACGGTTTTGCTGTATGTCAACAGGTGCGCAATCAGGGACGTACTATGCCTATTCTCCTTCTCACCGCGCTTGGCGAGATTGAGCATCGCGTTAAAGGCTTGGATCTTGGAGCGGATGACTATCTTGTGAAGCCCTTTGCTTTTAGCGAGCTAGAAGCCAGAGTTCGTGCGCTCTTGCGGCGTGGTACTCAGGTGAAGCCCTCCGTCTTGCAGTTCATGGACATTAGCTTGGATCCTGGTACGCATGAAGTGCGTCGCGGTGAGCGTATTCTCACGCTTTGTAATAAAGAATATGCTCTGCTAGAATTTTTTATGCGCCATCCGCATCAAGTGTTAAGCCGTTCGATGATTGCGGAACATGTTTGGGATGGTGATGCTGAGCATCTTTCTAATGTCATTGATGTCTATATTCGCTATTTACGGCGCAAATTGTGCAATCAGAGTGAGCCGGATGTGATTTATACTGTTCGTGGTTCAGGTTATCAATTAAAGGAACCTGTGATGGCATGAAATGGAGATTGAGCACACCAGGGATTCGTATTCAACTTACCGTGTGGTACACTCTTGTCTCTGCAATCCTAATTCTTGTCTTTGGTGTCACCTTGTATACCGCGCTTCAAACTATGCTCATCTCTAGCTTTGATACAACGCTACAAATGCGGGCGCAACAGGTAGCTGAGGGAGTATCTGTTCACAATAATAGTGTGAGTGTGAGCGATATTGTAAGTGAACTGCCCGAACTCAACGCGACCGCCGCCCTTCTTGACCCCGAAGACGTGAATAATGGTAAAGCTAGTAACGGAGATGGTATAACTGTGTACAATAATAGGAATATTATTGTACAGGTTTTTGATACGCATGGTAGAACACTTTTTTGTTATCCGGCATCCTGTAATATTTTCTCTCTTCGTGCAAGTATCTCTGAACCCTTGCAGGGAAAGCCGTGGCATGGCACTATTACCAATGCGAATGGACAGCAAATTAGACTGTATAGTACGATGCTGGTGAACGACAAAACCATTTTTGGCGTTGTTCAAGTTGGGCAACCACTTGCATCCGTCAACGAGAGAATGCAAGATATCATATTTTTGTTACTTCTATGTACCCCACTCGCACTCCTGTTTAGCGCATATGGCAGCTACTGGCTTGCTGGTCGTGCATTCCGACCAATTCATCGTTTAACCAGTGTCGCACACGAAATAGGCGCGAAAGAATTGCATCAGCGTGTTCCTATACCCTCTGCCCATGATGAAGTACGAGAGCTTGCCCTGATTTTCAACCAGATGATTGGACGATTGGAACGGGCATTTAATCAGCAACGTCGCTTTGTCGCAGATGCTTCACATGAATTACGGACTCCTGTTTCTGTTATTCGTAGTATCACTGATGTTGCTCTTTCACAACCTTCAGCACCTGAAGAATATGTATTGGTGTTAAAAGAGATTAATGCGGAGTCTGAACGACTTGGTAAACTCATTAACGATCTTCTTGCACTCGCGCGTGCTGATGAGGGACTCGTGCAATTCGATCATGATACGGTACAGCTTGATCTTCTTACTTCTGATGTTGTGGATAGCATGGAAGCTCTGGCTGCTGAACGTAAGATCGCGCTTACTGTGGGAGAACTTCAAACGGCAACGATTCTAGGTGACGCTGCGCGCTTAATACAAGTTATTATGAGTCTCGTTGACAATGCACTTACCTACACAAATGCAGGCGGCTGCGTAACGCTGTCCGTGAAAACGACTAAAACACATGCCTTGCTCGTTGTCCGCGATACAGGTATTGGTATTGCTTCTCAAGACCAACCACATATCTTTGAACGCTTCTATCGTGCTGATCCAGCACGTTCGCGTGCGGCTGGCGGTTCCGGCCTCGGTCTTTCAATTGCCGATTGGGTGGTTCGCGCTCACGATGGAACTCTTAGTGTTGAGAGCCGACCTGGACAAGGTTCAACATTTACTGTTGTACTCCCATTACAAGATGCGTAAAACAATCGCGCTTGCGTTTCCTTCACTACCACTTTTGCTTGCTATTTCAACCAACAGGTGCGTTAGCGATTGTATCTCTTTATCTTGGGATAGAATGTCTTCTATCTGCTTGTCATGTACCATAGTCCATAACCCATCCGTACATAGCAAAACCATGTCATTTGGCTCAACATCTTGCTGAAAAAGGTCAACCTGTACTTGATAAGTATTTCCTAGATAACGATGGTGCTGATTCCTTTTTGCGCTTTTATATAGTTCATTCGGTCGTAGTAATCCGGCTACAACTAAATCGCCTGCTAGTGTATGATCGTTGGTGAGACAGCGCAAACCAGTAGTCGTACTAAAATGGTACGCCCGACTATCGCCAACATGCGCGCCGTAAAGACGATAGTTATGCACTAGAGCAGCTGTCATTGTACTGCCCATTGCTGTTTCATAGTCTGCATTGCAATGGTAAATCACCTGATTCGCTTGTCGCACGCCATCTTGTAACCACTGTTTCAAGATAGAAGTAGGAGGCCGCGTTGCTTGTGCTCCATATGTGCTTCCTATAGCCGATTGAATGTTTTGTGGTGTTGCCTGTGACGCAATTCGTCCTGCTGTAGCAAGAAGTGGCAACACTATATCCGCGAGCGTTTCTATGCCTAAACGACTGGCTTCGCGCCCTTTGACGTATAATGGCTTCGGCTTCACAAGAGCAGCATCTTCTGAACTATTTTGCTTGCCACGTAGACCATCCGCGACTGCAAATAGACCGAAGGAATGTGGTGGTGGTGCGAGATTGATTCCTAGTCCTTGGGCGACCAGCAACATGTCCTCGTTTTCTTGCGCGTTACGTCCAATATCGCTAGAGTAGCCTACTTCACATGCTTCCATCTGCAACTGTGAGGTCTCTTCTAAATTATGTCCACAAGAGCGGCAAAAGTGTGAACTGCCACGGTTCTCTCTACCACAAATTGGACATGGATTTTCTGGTACTAGTATCCGTACTAGAACATTCGTGTTATGTGAAACAGGTGTCGCCTCTGCTATAGTTGGAGCAGAAGCGTCGGGGGATGTTCCAACAGCAAGCGCATCATTCAAGGCGTCAGCAAAAGCGCGTGCGGACTGAAACCGTTTGTGCGGGTCCGTTTCTATCGCCCGTAGCAAGACTGCATCGACGGCTGCAGGAAGCCAGGTGTTTAAAGTACTTGGTGGTGGCAATTCGGAGGCGTGACTACGTACAACTGCTTGAAAGGGCAACAATCCAGTCATAAATTGGTAGGCCACAACACCCATCGCGTAGATGTCGCTTGCTGGCTCTGCTTTTCCTTGCTCTTGTTCTGGAGCGATATAATGCTCTGTGCCCAGTGACCAACCGCGTTGAGTGAGTGGTTTCTCTTGTTGCATCGCCCGTGCGATACCAAAATCTGTCACAACAAGCCGTCCATCATCCTGATGTAACAACAAATTTGAAGGCTTGATATCACGATGCACAATCTGTAATGGGTGTGCATGAACCGCATCAAGGGCATCCGCAAGATCGTTCAAATATCGTTGTGCCTGCGCGACTGGCAAGGGATGCTCTCCTTTAAGCAGGGCTTTGACGGTTCCGCCAGTGATTAATGGCATCACCAGATATAACATACTTCCATCGCTCCCAAAGTTAATCACCGACACAATGTTTTTGTGCTGTAACTGGTGAGCATAGCGAGCTTCACGCCGGAAACGCTCTACTGCAGTCTCTTCATCCGCTTGCTGATACGTTATCGACAACACTTTGAGCGCAACCTGTTTCATATCAAAGGTATCACTTACACGATAAACCGCGCCCATACCACCAATCCCGATCAATGTCTCAATACGATACCGTCCGGCGACAATCGCCTCTGGCAGGAGACAACGACATGTAGGATTCGTACATTGAGTGCTTCCATCGGGACACATTCTCTGACAACGCGGATTCAGACAACGCGGCATAACACTTCCCTTTATCTACTACAAGCATCTAAATCTGTTTCAAGTCTGCGACGGTTCTCTCGTTTTGCACATTCCCTGTATTCAGCGTAGACTTTGGCTCTAGCAACAATACGTGCGCCTCTTCATCTGCAATCGGAAGATGCTCGACGCCCTTTGGAATAATTGTGAACTCACCCTCATTCAACCAAATATCGCGGTCCCGCAACTTGATAAGCAAACGTCCCTTGACCACAAGAAACAACTCGTCTTCATTTTCATGTTGATGCCACACAAATTCACCCTTGAGCTTCGCAAGCTTAACGTGACTATCATTGAGTTCGCCAACGATCTTTGGACTCCAATACTCTTGAAATAAGCTGAATTTATCGGCGAGGTTAACTTTATCCATACTACTCCTTGTATGCTCTCAGCACAATATCAGGGAGAAACTGTGCTGAGAGCATGCTTTTGAGATTGAATACACTCATAAATATACGTACTGTGTAGTATATAACGCAACGCGATTGTACAACAGGAAAGATTTGCTCTACACGAGCAATAATCACTGCTCTTCGTGCCGTATAACCGTGAATGGATACTTTGCAGATCGCTGCTTTGTCTCTTTCACGTGGCTTGGGTGCGAAATGCTCACCTCTATTGAGGTCGCGTTCTCGCCCAGTTGCGATGCCAGGACGCGGATTGGCTTTTCAAGAGGCGAAGAAAGCTCCAGTACGGCATCACATACAGGGCACGGAAGTCGTGTCTGCTTCACCTCTGGAAATGTGAGCAGGTAGCTAATGTTCGTGCGTTGCCCTCCTGCTGTCGCTGCTTCATTCTTTGGTCGCACCGAGCGAATTGCGATCTCATGGTCTTTATTGCGTACCGCGAACGCTGTAAAATCACTATTACTATAGGGAGAATGCGAGGATTGGGGATACATCGGATTGTCCGAAGGAATAGGTGCATCTGGGATGAAACGATAGGATATCTGGACATAGGTGGTATGAGGATCAAATTTTGCCCACGGCTTAAGTGAAAAATAGTGTTTCTCACCCGCGGGATCGGTCAAATAGCCTTCATCGTTGCCATCGAAGCGTTCGCGTAACTCCGCTATAGAACGTGCCTTTACAGTTCCTACCGCTCTTGCTGGTACCTCGCTAACGATCAGTGTCATCTTTCCTGGTATTCCATTAAACAGTGGCATTGTCTCTGCTCCTAATCGCTTTCATATCAATTCGCAAGGGGTAGCGAGAACCAGAATGTTGACCCCTTGCCTTCTTCGCTTTCGACACCTACTTGTCCCTGATGCAGCTCAATAATCGTCTTACAGATGTACAATCCTAAGCCTAACCCAACACCAGAACCACTCTTCACCTCGATACCTTTTACACGATAGAAACGATCAAACACATTCGTTCGTTCTTCTAGGGGCAATCCAGGTCCCTCGTCGTGTACCGCAACAATAACTTCATGACCTTTTAATCGAAGCGAAATTGTAACTGGCTTATCGGCGGCCGAATATTTCAAGGCGTTGGAAATATAGTTTGTAACAACCTGTTCGATACGATCTACATCGGCGAAAACAGGCAGCTCATTTTCCAAAGGTGGCGCAAGTAAAATTGTGCGTAATGGTGCGCTCATACTTTGTTCCTGCACAACATCTTGTATGACCGTCACAAGGTCAATACGCTCTAAGTGTGGCTCTAGTTTGTGTGCTTGAATACGTGACATATCGAGGAGGTCGTTGATTAATCGTGTAAGTCGATTCACCTGAACATTGGTACGTCTAAGCAGGTCTTGCGCCTCTTCTTGTAGATGAGTGCGCTCTTCAACTGTAGCTGTTTCCAACGCCATCATCTTCTTTAAGCGTCGTTCTAGGAGTTGCGTACTTCCTTTAATCGTTGTAATAGGTGTTTTCAACTCATGGCTTGCAATGCCCAGGAACTCATTCATACGATCATTTGACTCACGTAACGCGATTTCGTTGCCCCGTGCCTCTGTACGTTCACGTAACAGTCGTTCTCGTTCAATTACCAAGGCTACCAACTTTGCGACTGCTCCTACAAGTGCCTTATCATCATCTGTATGCACAGCATCTTTATTGACGTAATCGAGTGTAAGTAGTCCGACTAGTTCTCCCCCTATATTCATTGGTGCTAACAAAATATTCTGCGGCCCGTACTGACTGTACTCCTCGTTTTTTGTATAATCTGTGTCGTCTAACCGCACCACATCACCGCTCCGTAGTTGTGTAGTCTGTTGAATATTTACCATATCTATAAGGTGGAGCGTTGGCATTTTTCCCCACCATTGTCGCTCTTGCTCAGGTAAAAGACCAACGATAGCGACTGGAAGCAAGCGTTCCGTATTTGATGCTACGGAGATGATGCCCACACGCTTGCACTCCAGGACACGGCTTGTAAGTTCTACTAACCGTTGCCCAACGGTAGAGGTTGAGCCATCATCGTGTGTCTCTTGTGCTGATTCGCCCTGAATAAGCGTCTGCGCCATTTCAAGCAGTGCATGCAGGGCATTCTGCGTGTATGCTTCCAACCTTTTCTGCTCAGTAATATCACGGCATATCGCAACGCCACCTATAAGCTTGTTTCCTTGCATATAAACGGGAGCACCACTCACACTCATAAGCATCTCACGTCCATCCACTGTATGAACAAGAAGATTCATTGCTGTCGGACCTTTAAGCGACTCACCGCGCAAAATGCGACTCTGAGGCCACTCCTCATATGTCAGAAGCTGGCCCTGCTCGTTCGACATGGTGAATAACGTTCTCCGCGTGTCTAGCGAATTTGTAAAATAGTCGTTGCGGGTGTCTATGCCCAACATTTCACGGAAGGCATTGTTCATACGTGTTACAATGCCTTGTTGATCGAACACAAAAATGCCATCTGTGATACTCTCGAATACTGCTTCAAGCTCACTCGCGCTCGTCGCCGTTGCTCGTTCGGATCGACGAAGGGCCGAGACATCGTGGCTAATGGAGACCACACCGCCTATTTTCTCAGAAGCATTATACATAGGGGCCGCGTTCACCATAAAATATTGAGTATCACCCACTATCGGTTGCCAGATCATTTCAACTGAAGCAACAGTCTCGCCTTGTAGAGCACGTATTATAGGCAAATTCTCTTCTGGAAAAGAACTACCACTCGGAGTACGCAACTTCCCTGTTGTTGTCGTAAACGTTGGTGCGCGTATTCCACGTTCCTCTTCCAACCGTCGTCCCGCACCATTAAGACGAACCAATCTTCCCTGTGCATCATAGATAGCGACCCCATCAGGAACTGTCTCAATGACCGCGTCAAGCAGGTTGCGTTCAGCTATTGCCCCACGTCGTGCACGCTCAACTTGACTAGCAACAACGCTAATTGTTATTCCAACGAGCAAAAACAAAATACTTTCGACGAAACTCTGCACTTCGTTCAAACTTAAAGAAGAACGTGGTGGTAGCACGAAAAAATTGAGAAGTATTATTCCCAGTAGCGTTGAAAGCAGACTAGGACCCGTACCAAAGTTGAGTGCAACGATTGCTATACAGAGAATTTCTAGTAGACCAGAAAACACGAATGTTGGAAAAATATGCATAATCAGAACTGTACTCAGTGCTGCGACAATCTGTAGTGCAATTCCGATAACATATCCAACAACAGGATGTTGCCATGGCTTAGGAAGCCATTGAGGAGCAAACGTGTTGACAAGAAACCAGCGTTGTAGTTCTAACCAGAATGATGTGTGTGGTGTCGTCTGCGCATAGTAATTGTTGGCAAGAGCATCTTCACGTTGCGAGTATACACGAGCGAACCGATACTGAGCAGGTCTCTCTTTGTCTAATGGTAAAGAGTCTGAGGAAGGCACCTGCTTATCAAATTTATTATTATGTTCATTATCGTCGGTATTATCATTAGGCTTAATCGCCATAAATCTCTCCTACAAGAGGTGATATAGAGAAAAGTTGTGACTTTATCTCCCATAATAACAGTATTCTCGAAGAAAAGAAACATGCCTTTTGATATTTTAACTGGAAACTACAACAAAGCAAAATTTTACAGGTATACATAAACACCTTGTATGTTATTTGCTTATAAGATTACTTAAAAAGTGTTAAGCGTATTTTTGAAACACATTTATACTTAAATTTGATGTTACTATTTTGTTTTAAGTGTATTATATAAGGTAGAGACGTTTTTCATAGTGGTATAGATGATAGGGAAATTTTTATGACGCGCCCATTTCTTAAAGACTGTTACAAGTACTACTTAGTGGCACTTGTTGTAGTTATCATGGTAGTTGCTATTATAAGTAGTACCTTCGTGTTAACACAGACAAGTTATGTACATGCTGCTGCTCCCAAATTATCCATTCAGTTTACTTGTGCTAATGCTGTGGACAACAAACAAGGTAGCGTGTGTGTGCATACACAGGCGAAGGCTGCTTTAACAATTCGTATACGATATTGTACGGGCTATTATGCGGTCAGTAGGAGTCTAAAAGGTACTCAATATGCTGATACGCACGGCAATCATATATGGATATGGACACCGCAGACGAAGTGTAAAGGAGCCGCAACTGCATATGTAAATGAGCAGATTGGTAAACAATCCTTAAATGCTGTAGACAAGTTCACTGTCAAATAGCACGTTTATATAATCTAAGTTTTTATCAAAACGAGCCACTGCTTTCACTTAAAATAGTGAAGGCAGTGGCTCGTTTTATATAGGAGAACCATACGGTTGAAGAGGGTTGTAGGACTCGTTAGATAACGCTATAATCTGATATGCGATAGGAGGAAGATATCTCAATGCACTATCACAATAGACACAATCAAAGGATGCGACCATAAAATGTTATTAACACTACCACTTGTATTATTTATCGTGATGGCAGAAGTCTCCATCGGCTCTTTCACTGTCCTTGTGCTACTCGATTGGCGCAACGAGGTGAAGCGTGGCTTTCTAGTTTCATACGCCCTTATCTATCTTGGCTTAACCTATCTTACATATCTTTTCCAGCAGAACTTTGCAACGCCCGAACAACTGAGTAGCTATCATCAGCTTGACCAACTTTGGACAAGATATGAAACACTCCCCTTACTGCTGTTCTTTCTGCTGATGATTCCCTACAACGTTCTGCTTTGGTTCGACAAGACCGCCGGTGTGGATGCGAAAAGAGAGGCTGAAAAGGCGCATTTAGAGCCAGCAAGTAGCGAAGAGCCAATTGTTGAAAATGTAAAGCCAGTACGCCGTTTCTCTGTCATACGTATCCTACGCTTACTTAGTGGAATTGGAACGGTAGCTGCTGGTCTGACAACGCTTTTTGTGATGGCAATGATTTTTCGTCCACTTGCCTCCGCGAATGTTGGCGGAGCATTCACCGTTGCTAGCTTCTTCGCTGCTGCACTCGCTCTTGGAGGTGTGCTTACTGCTATGTGGCTCGGTCACTGGTATCTCGTCACTCCCGCGCTTTCAGAAAAGCCACTACAGTTTGCCACAACGCTCGTATTGCTCGGCGTACTCGCCCAAGTTCTTTTCGCGTTTACGGCTGGCCCAAGTACTGTTTCACAAACAACGACCGCGCAACAACCAGCATCTGGAACTGTGTCTCCCACAACGACTCCCGATACACATGTCAAACCCGCGAATGCACCAACTTATACGCCGCTGAGTACCGACGCGATTAGTTGGATACGTATCCTTGTTAGTTTCATCATTCCACTTGTCCTGGGTGGTCTCGCATGGAAGCTCATACGTGATCGCTCATTCCAATCCGCAACGGGTATGTTGTACCTTGTCGTTGTCTGTACTCTTGCAGGTGAGGCAATGGCACGTGGACTTTTCCTCGTCGGCCTATAGCATTTTTAGCAGTAAAGCAAAGGGCACGTGTATTCGCCATCAGCGAATACACGTGCCCTTTGCTTTACTGCTGTAATGTTTTTTCACGCTCTTTCAGTTCGCGGCGCAGAATTTTACCGGAGGCTGTTTTAGGAATCGTGTTGATGAACTCAACATGATGCACTCTTTTATAACCTGCCAACTTTCCATTTGCGAAGGCTACGATATCTTCGGGTGTGACAGAGTGTCCCTCACGTATCACGACAAGCCCCTTGATAAGCTCGCCTGCTTCGTCATCAGGCACTCCAATCACGGCTGAATCCAACACCGCGGGATGCTCTAGTAGAAGGGCCTCGATTTCCGCAGGGGCGACACCAAAGCCTTTGTACTTAATCATCTCTTTCTTGCGATCAACCGTATAGGTGAAACCTTCTGCATCCACATGTCCAATGTCGCCTGTGTAGAGCCAACCATCACGTAAGGCGCGTGCCGTCTCTTCTGGAGCCTTCCAATAACCCTGCATGACTTGTGGTCCGCGCAACACAATTTCGCCATCCTCGCCTATTGGCAATTCGCGTGTTCCCGTTTCGATATCCATAATCTTTTGCTCAGTATTATGAATAGGCATTCCAATACTTTCTAAGCGCATAACGGGAAATGGCTGGGCATGAGTAAGTGGCGATGCCTCCGTCAATCCATAGCCTTGCACAACGGTGATACCTGACTTCTCGGCAAGCTTTTTCGCGGGTCCAGATGGCAGTGGAGCAGCACCAGAAAAGATGTATCTGACCGACTTCAACTTGCTGGTGTCAATTGGTGCATTGGCAAGCGCCAACACAATTGGAGGTACCGCAAAGTAGAATGTGACACCGTAGCGTTCACAGAGTTCAAGTGACTGTGGCAGGTCAAAGCGTTCCATAATCACCTGTGTTCCACCACAGGACAAGAAGCCACCTGTCAACATAACGCCATAGATGTGATAGAACGGTAGAAAATTCAGAGCCACATCTGTTTCATTGATGCGTAGTGTTGTGGTAAATTGCAGATTATTTACGCCAAGGTTACGATGTGTCAACAACGTTCCTTTTGGCAGACCTGTTGTACCCGACGAATACGGGAGGGCAACCAGATCATCACCCTGAATATCGACGTGTGGTGGCAAGTCTGAAGAAGACTCATGTAGAAGAGAGCCAAAAGTAACTGCGTTTGACATACTCTCAGGTGCCTTGTTACCTGTCACCAGTATATGTTGAAGATTTGGAAATGCTTTGTGGCTCAATGCTAGTTGAAGTACAGGTACAAGATCACTTTGTATCAGAATCGCTTTGGCCTCGGAATTCTCAATCTGGTACGCTACTTCACGCTCTTTGTAGCCTGGATTCATAGGACTAACGACAACACCAATTGAGGCAGCGGCGATAAACGTTATAGTGTACTCTGGTCTATTTGCCATGAATAAACAGAGGCGATCACCTTTGCGCAAACCCAGGTTGTATAAGCCATTTGCTATGCTGTTAATCATGGCAATAATTTCACGGTAATTGAAGGTCATATTCTGATACACCATAGCGATACGTTCAGGAAAACGCTCTGCCGCTGATCGCACATGGGAATCGTAAGGAACATCGGGGAAGTTGATGTGTGGACGGAACAATTCAGGGGCAAATATTTTCTCGGACATGCCTGGGCGTCCTTTCTGGCTCACTTCTTCTCTGAATGAGCAACTCAGAAGACCTATTGCTTTTAGTACACGTCATCACATTTGACTCCGTATACCAAACTTACATCATAAGCTTGTGAATTGTAGCATATCTCAGTTAGTGTATAAGGTCAAGAAAAATTTTGAGGTTTGACAACTAAAAAGGTGTATAGAATATGTCTAAACAAAGGACGTTAAGTAGTGTTACAATGCGTTTGTGCTTTTCATGTTTGTAGATAAAGCAAACATATAAGTACATGATAGCATTGTAATTGGAGAGAGGATAGAATATGAGTACTTTGGAAGTTGCGGGACTCGATTGGTCCACCGAGCGATTTATTCCTGGGTTTCAATCTGTTACGCATTTTGATATTTGCACCGTAACCGGTGCATCAGACGAAACAACTATCACGCTCACTACACTGGTAGGTTTGGTCAATCGTCCACAGCCAAAGATATATCTTATCATGGGCGACGACGAGGCTTTCTGGCTAAAAGAAGTGTTTGGCGATATTCCACAAAATGTTATTTCTGCTACTGGTGATAATGCCCTCGATGCGCTTCTCGATATGTATCATACTGACGTAAAAGGTATGGTTATCTACGATCCTGGTCTTAAAGATACTATAAACATTGCTACTATGATTGCGGCTCAGCAGGATGGCATCGCTGTTTCACCAACGCAAGCATCGGTACTGCAAAGCAAGTATGCTTTCTCAACTTTTACTGACCTGCGTATACATGGTTGGAAAAGTCGTTTGCAGGCATATCACTGGGCATTGCAAAATCTGCGTAATGGCTCTTCGTCACGTCTTGTCGCGGGTATTGGCCCAGGAAATATGAACCTACGCTCCTTTCTCGTCGCAACACGCGCCTTTATTTATAATCTTGATTCGCGCAACTATTTGCCAAGCCCAGTAAGTCTTATGAGCGACGGATTGTTTTCGGAACGTGGGTTAATGCGTCAAATTCTGACATCATTTCCAATGGGCGCAACACATTTGGGCTGGTTTCCAGATGAAAGTAGTGGTGTTAACCTGACCTCGAAGGCTGCAATGACTGTCCTTGCTACCGATCATTTTGCAAATCTTGAAGTGTGGACTGCTACCCAACCTGTAACAGCAATAACTCCGTCAACGTCATTCCAAGAAGATGAACTTACACCAGCAGCGAACACTGTCTATGTCTCGTTTACTATAAGTGATGGCGATAACTTGCAATATTGTCAACATCGGATGAAGAATATCTGGCGGGATCCGGTACGTGGTACGCTTCCTATCGGCTGGACTATTTCACCTTCACTTTTGCATGCCGCGCCTCGACTTGCCGAATACTATTTGAAGTCTGCGACCACCAACGATGAATTTATCGCGGGTCCAAGTGGAGCAGGCTATATCTTTCCATCGCATTGGCCTGCCGAATATCTCGATACATTTCTACAAATTACTGGAAAACAGATGCAAGCTATGAATATCACCACGCTTGAAGTTCTGGATACTGACTACTTAGAAAGTTCAGGGCTTCCCTTTATTTCGCATATCCGGCAAACGGGCATGATTTTCTTCGACGAAGAGCGAGAACACCGCTTCGCACAAGCACTTCAACCATTTGGTCTGCATGGAATGCTTAGTGGAGCAGGTTTAAAAAAAGTTGAGTCGAAGCTGATTGATGGTGTAGGGTTTTATCAAAATCTTGGTTTAGCTGGTAGTGTAAATGGGACTGTGAGAATGATTAAAAACGCAGCTGCTAACCGTTCAGAGCGTCCTCTATTTCTGAACGTCTATATGCTCGCGTGGAAGATTGGCCCGTCGGACCTCAAAGCTATTGTACAGCAACTCGGTAGTGGCTATGAAATTGTCCTACCCAAGACGCTCTTAGCCATGCTCGCCAAGGCGTCTGTATGAACGTGACACAAACCCTCAGCGTTGGCTGCTATCGTCTCGCAGCGAATGTACGCCTGACACAAACTGAAAACGGGGGGATGGTTGCGCTCTGCGACTATCCTCTTCGTGTCGTACCGTTGAATCCAACTTTGGCACGTCTCCTCTCGCTTTGTACCGAAGAGCGTAACTGTGAGGAGCTTGCAACCTTGTTGTCTATGCCACTCAAACGCGTAGAAGCATCATGCGATTCGCTACGCTGGAAAGCTCTCCTAGAGGCTGGACCGATGGTTCAGCCAATAACGTGGTCAACACTTTCCATCGTCATTCCAAGTTACAATCGTGCCAACGAGCTTGAACGTTGTCTTCGTGCCCTGTTCTTGCTAACGTATCCTCATCAACTCATAGAAATTCTTGTCGTTGATGATGCTTCAACCGATACTACCTCAGCTGTACTACATTCCTTGATACACGAGGCCGAGACTCACAACATAGAGCTACGTAGCGTTCGACATATACAGAGGCAAGGTGTTGCCATCAGCCGTAACACGGGTGCGGAAGTGGCAAAACATGAACTTATCGCTTACATTGACAGCGATTGTGTAGCCTCACCCACATGGCTTACCGAACTTGTTCCCCTTTTTCAGGATACACGTATCGCGGCGGTTGGTGGTATAATTCGTGGCTACGAACGTCAGAGCATATTGGGCCGCTACGAGGACATGTGTTCCTCCCTCGCTATGGGAGCACGACCTCAGCGAGTAAGCCTGGAAGGACCATTGACGTACTTGCCAACTGCGAACCTTCTTATTCGTCGTGCTATCTGGCAATCTCTCGGCGGCTTCGCACCACTTACACAGGGTGAAGACGTAGATTTCTGTCGGCGTATTCTCTTGAGTGGTGCACATATTCGTTATATTCCGCAGGGCATCGTCTATCACGACTACCGTACAACACTGAAATCATTCCTCAAAATCCGTGCCGCCTATGCAACGGCAGAAGCGGCTCTTCTTCAACGCCATCCCACCGAGAGGCGGGTACTTGTACTTCCACCCGAACAAGCCACCTTCGCTGGTATTGTTTTGGGGGGCTTGTGGGGAATGCTGTACTATCTATTATTTTCTAATAGAAATTGGTTAGTGCGTAGAAAGCATAATAAAAGTGTTGAGTGCGGCATGACAGGGGCAAGCCCTGTCACTACTACACACGGACTCGCGTGGCAGAGCCGCGCTGTTGGTCAGTATAGTAGTGACAGGGCTTGCCCCTGTCATGCCACCAATCGCACGTCCGTCAAACTCAAACGTTCATCCTCACTTGTATTGCTTGGAAGCCTTATAGCAGCCCTATCCCTAACTTTATTTAGCACATGTAATCGCTATCAAAAAGTACGGCAACAGCACATCTCTATTCCTTTTACAACCGTCTTCAAAGCGACACTACGAGGCAACCTTGCCTATATCTATCACCTGTGTCGTCACCTCACGCGTTATTACACATTACCTCTATTAGTCCTTGGACTTTTATTCTTTCCAATCGCAATTCTTATAGCCATAATGCTATATATTATGGTAAGCGTAGACTATTGGCGTCTGAAACCGTCAATGAACTGGATTGAATATGCTCTATGTGCCATCCTTAATGATTGCGCGTATGAAATAGGTGTTGTACAAGGCTGTATGAAGTATAAGACGTGGAAACCATTGGTACCGATTATTAGGAAACGTATTTGATTTGGTAAAGTAGAGCATTCTGTCAAACGTGTTATAATTTTGTGAGAGGTACAAGTGAAAGTTCGTGATGTAATTCGCCGATTACAAGCTGATGGTTGGGCGTTAGTTGCTACAAAAGGAAGCCATAGACAATAAGAACATCCGATAAAATCAGGAAAAGTTACAATTCCAGGACATCCAAACGATGATCTTGCTCCTAAAACCCTTGCTAGTATTATGTGACAAGCAGGTCTAAAGTAATCTTAATAAGTGGTCAAAAGGTTTTTTATTACTATAGAAGAGTGCGAAAGAAAAAATGGCAAAATACAGATACCTCGTTGTTGTTGAGAAGGCCAAAGGAAGCTATTCTGCTTATGTACCTGATCTTCCTGGATGTGTTACCACAGGTAAAACAATGGACGAAATACAACGTAACATACAAGAGGCTATCGAGCTTCATCTGGAAGGTATGCACAGAAGCGGTGAACCTATTCCTGTACCAGCCGAAACTACAACCGAGTTTGTAGATGTGACTGTCTAAACCAAATGGAGATAACAGGAAGACGTGCAACCTATCTATGAAACGCTGCTTCAGCAGATTGCTGATGAGGAGATGCACCAAGAGCACGTTCTTGGTATTCTTCTCATTGGTTCTGTTGCTAGAGGAGATGCACTACCAGGAGCGGACCTTGATCTCCGTTTTATTATTGCACCTGGGATTAGTCGGGAGACCAAACTGGAGGTTCGCCAAGGAATTTCGATTGAGCGTGGTTATGCAGACATGGCTCAAGCTCAATCTAAGCTTGCAACGAATCCAATGAAAATCTATAACTATCTCGATGGGCGTATCCTCTTTGACCCCGAAGGTCTTCTCACACAATTGAAAGAGCAAGCGATACAACGTTTTGAAACGTACCAATATACGCAGCAAGAGCAAGCGAGTATTGCTTATTGGCTAAAAAGTGCAAGGCTCAAAATGAATGTAGCATTAGCAGCAGATGATATACTCAAGGCCGCATTTGTCGCAACCACGACCTCATGGGAAATTCTGCTGGGGTTGTGGGCGGCGAATGAGAAGCCGATGCCGCCCAATAGCTCTGTATGGTTTCACCTCAAGGATTTGTCAAACATGCCTCACGGCTTGGTGACTATGCTTCATAGCTTGTTTTGTGGAGAAACGCACATGCGAGTATATACGGCTATGAATCTGATTGACTGGATGCTACCCTATTTAGACACAGAATCTACTGAATAAAACTACTCCTGAAATCCATTAGATGCTAGACTCGCTTTCCACTCTGACGATTGGACGACCTCGGCCTGACGTGGAAAGACTTTGGAGAGTAGTACACGCTGGACTTCTTCATCACCATCAAAACAGCAATCGGCTAAGACCGTCAACTGATAATCCTTATCAGCCGCTTCCCGTAGTGTTGATAAGACAACTCCACTGGTTGCAATACCACTAAGTACCAAATGAGAAATACCTTGTGCTCTTAATATCACTTCTAAATCACTTCCACTAAACGCACTGACGCGACGTTTCGTGACGACAATATCCGTTGGCTGTGGAGCGACAGCAGGATGAATCTCAGCTGTGGTCATTGATGCTGATGAGGAGGATAGGCGCTGTCTGGTAGCAGAGAAAGATTTATTATTTGGGCTTATTTCGGGATAACCTGGACGAAAGGCTACAACCACATAGATCACGGGAATCGATGCGGCACGAGCAGCATCAATAACTGCGTGTACGGGTGTAAGAACATCACCTGCTTGTGCAAGTCGAGAAACGATGCTTTCTTGTACATCCATCACTAAGAGAGCTGTTTGCGAATGTGTATTAGACATGGAAATTTCCTTTCTGTTACGAGACGATAAAAGCTTTTCTTTATGCCAACTACTCAAGTTTCATAGCTGTAGTTGACTCTACGAGACTTTTCTCCGCTGGTTTACGTAGAAGCCAGCCAACACATGCTACAACAAGGCATAGAATACCGCCAATCAAGAATGTAGTTGATACGCCAATGCGTGTCGTTAAGACACCGGCCAGGAAGTTCCCTAACGGCAAGGCACCTGCATATATCAATAGATACACACTTATAATCCTGCCACGTAGATGATTGGGGGCGACTGTTTGAACGGCGGTAGCGGCTGTAGCTGTCATGACGATCTGTGCAAAGCCTATGCCAATGAGTAAGGGGAACGAGAGGATGTAAAAGTGAGAAAGCGCAAACGCGATCTCAAGTATGCTGAACATAAATGCAGCACTCAGGAGAAAGCGAATAGTAGGTTTACGGTTTCCCCATGCGACCCACAGTGCTGAGAACAAAGCACCAAGTCCATAGGCTGCTGCAATGAAGCCATAACCTCTCGCCCCAGCGTGGAATACCTCAGTGGCAAACAGGGGCAGCATCACATTGAAAGTGATACCGAACAACGCGACTCCACCAATGAGTCCTATAATCAAAAGAACGGCTGGCATGTGCCAGGAGTAGGATAGACCCTCGCGCAAGCTCTGGAAGATGCTGAGTTTTTTATCGTCCGCTCGTTTGCCAGGCAAGGCGTATAACGTGCGCGGATCAATCATGAATAGCCCGATAATAACAGCGATAAAACTAAGCGCGTTGAGCAGAAAAAGTGGTGTAACGCCGAACAGGGCAATGAGTACACCACCAAGACCTGGACCCAGCACGCGAGCCATATTCACGAGCGAAGAGTTAAGGGCAACTGCGTTTGGCAGGTCTTTGCGGCCTACCATTTCATTAATAAAAGCGTTTCGTGCAGGCGAATCAATTGCATTTGTAATGCCTAGCAAAGCTACCAGGAGCAGGATGTGCCAAACTTGTACCACTCCCGTTATCACTAGGAGCCACATGACAGTTGCCTGAACAAGCGAAATGGATTGTGTCACGAGTAACAGAGTGCGCTTGGGTACCCGATCAGCCAGCACACCGCCATAGAGTGAGAAAATCATCACTGGCAGGTATTGTAGCAAGCTCACTACTCCGAGTAGCAACGCGCTATGTGTCAGTTGCAAGACCAACCATGCCTGCGCGGTTAGCTGCATCCACGTCCCAATCTGGGAAATCATTTGACCGAAAAAGAACAGTTGGTAATTGCGGTGTCGCAGTGCAACAAACGTTTTTCGTAAGCCCCGGGTTTGTGTACTAGGTTGTTGCACCTCTTCGAGAATAGCTTCGGGAAGTAGTTGTTCTTGAGTGTCAGAATTCATTGGTTTTACTCCAGAGAATACTAGTAGCATAACAATTCATTGAGTGCTGAATAAATACATGAGCTGACTGTAAGAGATGAACATCTTTGTTTCCTTCCATGAGTGGGTTTGCTCCTTCACTTTTTCTGTCATGCTAGAATTATATTCTAGTATTTTGTTCTAGTCAAGGGTATGCTATAATTGAGGAGCAGAAGAAAAGAGTTCAGAGAGAAAAAGCGAGTAGCAGCATGGTCATTGGAGATGCCGGGCAGAGCACGACTAAAGAATCCCGGAGGCAAGCTATATTAGACGCGGCACTTACCTGTTTTGCGAACAAAGGGTTCACTGAGACAACAATGGAGGACATTCGGAAGCTTTCAGGAGCCAGCACGGGAAGCATCTATCATCATTTCTCAAATAAAGAGATGCTCGCTCGCGCACTTTATCTTGAAGGACGCAGTAGTCTCAACGCTGCACTTTTTGCATCCCTCACTGCCAGTACTCTGCGCGAAGGCATTGAAGCACTTGTTCACGCGTATCTGAATTGGTTTGAACAACATGCAGACCTCGGACAATACCTTCTGCAGGCAGGTGAATCGGAGTATCTAAGTGCATACATTAAAGTACTCAGACAAAAGACCAGAACCATGCTCCCGACAGAGCGCCTTTCAGGACAGGTGTTACAGTGGCTGGCTCCATATATCAGTGACGGAAGCGTAGTCAAGCTGCCGCAATCGCTCTATATTCCCCTCATTCTCGGTCCAAGTCGAGAATTTGTTCGTATCTGGCTGAGGACGCAGCAACCAGCCGAAATACAGGAGGTACGGGAGCCTCTTGCGAAAGCGGCTTGGTTTGTCATCGCTACACCTGTTTCCTAAAAATGCAAACAATAGATGAACCAACACATATTCTTAACTACTATAGTAAAGCAGTTCTACTCAGCAAGCCTCGTTAAGTGGCGAATACTACCTAGCGATAACGGTAATCAGATTTATCATCTTAGCCTAATGGATGGTCAAAGCTGGGTCTTACGTGTATTTTCGACAGACGATCAGAGTATTCTTACTCTTGCACATGTTCTCTCTTTTCTTGAACGACAGAGTTATCTAGCCGAGCAAATAGTCTATTCTGTCTATGATAATGGTGTTGTGAGCTACGAAGACAAGCTACTTTTGGTAACACATTTTGTCGAAGGCACTCCTGTTGACTATTCAGCCCCAGCACTTCATTTACTAGGGAAGTCTCTAGGCAAACTACATGCTTTAAGCGTAGAAGATATGCCTATGCTACCAAAGGCAGAAATGTTGCCAGCATCAGAACTTGCTTACGCGTGGTCAGAACTTATCAAGGTTGCCGAGAGAATACCAAAAGTGTTGCAACCTTACTACAATATTCTTGCAGAGGCAATACATACGCTCAATCGTTGCGAAAGCTCTCCTCTCGTACTAATTCACAACGACTGTCATCCTGGCAATGCTATTCGTACCTCTTCTCAAGGGGTAGTGCTGATTGATTGGTACGGTGCTGGTCTTGGACCTGCCGTAATTGATGTTGGTTTCTTGCTTGTCTCATGTGAAATACCTTATCTCGGACTGTCATCATTTAGTCCAAGTGAAGACCGCATGACCGCAATTATCGATGGATATTGTAAGCACCACAACTTAACCTCTATGGAATTGGACCTGTTGCCCGATGCGATACGCTTTCGTGCCCTCGTCTACGGTGCTGTTAGTTTTGCAAATGCGATTAGTAAACGTGAGGCAAAACCCTATGACTCTGAATGGTGGTGGATGCGTTACACGCGTGCCGATGAGATTGCAGCTAGGGCAAGAGCGAGATTTGAAAAATATCTATAACTGCTTTTTCCCCTTGACTTTCACGTTACATGAACGTGTATGCTCCTCTTGAAAGCTTTCATAGAAAAAACGTTCCTTTGACTCGGAAGGTGTTTATGCTCAAAATCGGTGAATTTGCTCGTGTGAGTGGCATAACAACAGCTACTTTGCGTTACTACGATTCGTGTGGATTGCTTAAACCTCTTTCCATTGATCAAGAGAGTGGGTATCGATACTACACCTTAGAGCAACTTCCACGTCTCAACCGCATCCTGGCATTTAAGGACCTCGGCTTTTCGCTTGAACAGATTACGCAGTTGTTGAATGAAGAGATTTCTTTGGAACAATTGCACGGCATGTTCAAGCTGAAGCAAGCGGAGACCCAACAACTTATTGCCACCGAGCAAGCACGATTGAGTCGTATTCAAGCGCGACTCAGACAAATTGAACAGGAGAAAACAATGTCAACATACGATATTACTCTCAAGCGAGTCGAGCCACTTCTCGTAGCATCCGTGCGAGGAATTATCCCAAGCGTCAATGAAGTGAAGCAACTTTGGGGAGTTTTGCACGCATACATGAATCAACAAGGTTGTAAAGAAGTAAGTCCCAATCTCATTCTTTGGCACGATGAGAGCGAACATGCAGAGGGTGTGGATGCCGAAACTGCTGAGCCACTTGCTGCTTCTATAGCACAAACGGAACAGGTAAAAGTACAAATCCTTCCTGACGCAATGATGGCAAGCACGATTCATCATGGGGGTTATGATACTATTGGACAAGCCTATGTTGCCCTCTATCAATGGACAGAGGACAATCAGTATTCTATAATTGGATTAACACGGCAGATTCACCTGCAATATTCTGACGAGATGCATCCAAACCTTTATATCACAGAACTACAAGTTCCTGTTGAACAATTGTAGGAGCTTTCGTTCATTACGCCCTTGCTGACATTGAGTGTTGGACAAGGGCGTAATGAATGAAAGCTCCGACAGAATGTCTTTCCCTTATTAATTGGTAAAAGGAAAAATATGGTAGATACCACGCTACGCACAAAAGGGAACGTTATTGCGGTTTGTCGCAACCCCGAGCCAGGGTTGCCTAAGCCCGTCGTCAAACACATTTATCTATTGGAGGACTTAGGTGTCGAGGACGACTATCATGCGGGAAAATTTGTGCGTCATCGTTATCTTGCGAAAAAGCATCCTACACGGCGCAATATGCGACAAGTGCTGATCGTCGATGCTACTGCATACTATGAGTTAGAGCAGAAGGGTATCTCTATTGGTCCTGGCTCGATGGGTGAAAATATCACCGTCGATGGAATCGCAATTATGGAACTTGCAGAGGGGACGCGTCTCACAGTCGGCGAGGCCGTTGTTGAGATCACGGAGGTTCGCAAGCCATGTGTGCAATTGAACGGCATCAATCCAAAGCTACTGAAAGCTGTTACCTCATTGGAAGACGGTAAGAAGGTTTATAAAGCGGGAATTATGACGCGTGTCTTACAAGGGGGATGGGTGAAAGCAGGAGACCGTATTGCCGTGATGGTACCCGATGTGATACAACAAGCCATGCTGTTTTAGCGAATTATGCTCGCTGTAAGTTTGGAAGGAGTGAACGATATGCTTCCATGGTCCATACCATTACAAGGTCGTTTTGACGAAATCGTATTTTCTAGCGAGGTGCTGAAAGGCAACGCGCTGAGTGATCCCTCTGAACGTCCACTATGGGTTTATCTCCCTCCTAAGTACGACGAGGACACGGCACGTCGCTATCCAACGGTCTACATGATTCAAGGGCTAACAGGCCAACTTGATATGTGGCGCAATCGCTCACCCTTCAGGAAAAACTTTCCTGAACTCGTCGATGATCTCTTCTCTGCTGGAAAAACACCACCATGTATTGTGGTATGGGTGGATTGCTGGACCTCGTTGGGTGGGAGTCAATTCCTAGACTCGCCTGCTACGGGAAGATATCATACCTATCTCAACGATGAAGTTGTCCCTTGGGTCGATGCCCACTATAGAACACTTCCTGAACGAGACCATCGTGGCATCGCTGGCAAGTCGAGTGGCGGCTATGGAGCGATGATTACTCCTATGCTACGACCCGATTTGTGGGGTGGACTAGCAACACACGCGGGTGATGCATTATTTGAAACCTGCTATCTCCCCGATTTCCGCGAATCTGTACGTGTTCTACGCGACTCTTATCAAGGCTCGTTTGAACGTTTCTGGCAAGACTTTCGTACACGTCCAGCCTTTTCTAAGGATAGCGACGCTCATTTGCTGAACGATTGGTGTATGGCGGCGTGCTATTCCGCCGACCCTGATGGAACGGTTCGTCTTCCCTATGATACGAAAACAGGTGAATTGCAAGTAGACGTGTGGGAACGCTGGCTGACACACGATCCTGTACGTATGGCCCCACAGCATGCCGACTCATTACGGACGATGAAGGCTATCTACATAGATGCTGGGAAACGAGACCAGTTCTTTCTTGACCTGGGCGCGGAGTCGTTTCGTCAAACGCTAGAGCGCATAGGCGTGCAAGATGTCTTCTTTGAGCTGTTTGATGCCACGCATGCTGCTATTGAATACCGCTATCCTCTCAGTTTAAAGTACCTCGCTGAGCGGCTCGCGCCCTAACTCTAATGTTTTCTATATTTCTTTAGGCTAAAAGGAGAACACGTATGGTAAACAACCTTGAGCAATTTGCAGATACAGACTTTTGTTATCTCACGACAACAGGTCGTGTTTCCGGCAAGGCGCATACTATCGAAATTTGGTTCGCACTTCATGAGAACACACTCTATTTGCTCTCCGGGGGTCGTGAAAAGTCCGACTGGATTAAGAATTCGTTGCATATACCTACTGTGCAGGTGAAAATTCATGAGACGCAATTTGCAGGCAAGGCGCGACTCGTAGCAACTCCCGAAGAGGATGCTCTTGCACGGCGACTCGTTTTAGAAAAATATGCACCACGTAGTAGTGATGATTTGACAGAATGGTCGCGTACATCTCTGCCACTTGCGATAGACTTAATCCGCTAATATCAAAACATCCTGTATTGTGTTTGCGTCGCACTTGACGCAAACACAATACAGGATGTTTTGACCATTACCATACTTCGTGAGCATCGACATCTACATAATAGGTGAAGAGTTGTTCATCAAGCGTAACACTGCTACGGACAGTACCTAATGCATGATATCTATAGAAGTACACATTCATAAGAAGGCCAACGCCTACGAGAAGGACCATAACAATTATGAGGAGAAGTGCAAACATCAAAGCACCGTATGTCTTTCTCTGACCCGTAAAGGTGTCCAGTCATCGTCTCTTTTAGAAGAGTTTTCCCCTTCTACTAAAAGAGACGCAATGAGATGTATTTCATCAAATTCTTGTGCACCATCTCACAATATACGTGACAAAGATGTAGGGACCGATGTATGACGTCAGAAGGACGTCATAATTACCGAAAAGGACGTGATACATCGGTCCCCTAGGCTAATTTGTTAAATTACATTAACGCGTCCGCGTGATAGTTGACATGCAAAAAGGACGCGATAAATCGGTCCTTACAAAGCGTTTTATAAAGATAGGCAAGAATATTGTTGTGCATGAAGCTTGTCTATTAGCCTAGATGTACCATCTGGTTGCTTTCTGCCTCATCTATGGCTTAGAATGATAGACGTTGTACTTGTAGACTCACCTAATACCGAGCGAGCACTAGACACAAGAACCGTTCTGGTAGTGGAGGAAATAATGGTCGATCTAAAGCAGACGCTGAGTCGCTTCCTGACGATTTCCGGCGTACGGCAGGCAATCCTGGTAGGGCGTGATGGTTTGATGATAGAGGGAATGACCCGCGATGGAAAGGAAAACATGGAGGCAATGGGAGCCATCATGACATCGGGTCTGGGAACGGCTGAATCGCTAGGGCAGGAACTTGCGCGTGGTAGTGTCGTCGGTGTGTTAGTTGAGTATGAACATGGTTTAGTAAGTGTTGATCCTCTTGGTGATTTCGCCCTGATGGTGACTCTTCTCGATAATGCTTCCAATCTTAGTCGCGTACGCCACATGGTAAAAGCGAGTCGAAACGAAATTCTTGAGGCTCTTGATATAGCATAATAATAAAGAATGTGTTGCGAATAAGCAAATGCATGATAGAATATGTATAGCTCAGGCATTATATGGAGATACACGGAGGACGACTTGTTCATGGAACAACTGACGAACCTTGTCGTTTCAGATAAAGAACTTACCATGATCACAACTGTACTTGCAAAGTTGATGAACGATACGAATGCAACCTCGGCACTCCTCATTGATAAAAGTGGTCAAGTGGTGACGACACAAGGTGCAAGTACGAGGCGTAATGCAACGATGTTGGGTGCACTGCTCGCAGGAGTCTTCTCATCCTCTCGTGAGGTTGCGAAATTGCTCGACGAGAAAGATTTCCGCAATATTTTTCAGCAGGGTGTTCAAGAAAATATCTATACCTCAATGATCGAAGAACAGTGGCTACTGGTTATTATCTTTGATAGATTGACACATATAGGCTTGGTAAAGGTACTGTCTAAGAAGGCGTCGGATGAACTTGTGCGCATCTTAGAGCGTGTGCGCTCTGACACATCACGTAAAAAAGCACCTGTTATTGACATTAAATTCCGCTCATCTGTTGAGGATACTATCGACCTTCTCTTCCGCGACTAAAGGGACCTATCATCTATGGCACTCATCAATATTGCCAGTCATGAAATACATTGTAAAATTGTGTATTACGGTATCGGCTATTGTGGCAAGACGACAAATCTGCAATATGTCTTTAAGAGCATCAACCCGTCGGCACGTGGCGAGATGCTCTCGATTGCGACTGAGACGGAACGCACACTCTTCTTTGACTTTTTGCCGCTCGACCTTGGTACAGTTCATGGATTTCGTACACGTTTTCACCTGTACACCGTCCCTGGTCAAATCCTGTACGAACGAACTCGTTTAGCTGTGCTCAACGGTGCAGACGGTATTGTCTTCGTTGTCGATTCGCAGGCAGAAAAATTTGAAGAGAATGTGCAAAGCATCACTGAACTTGAGATGAATATGCGTCGCATCGGCAAAGATATGAATGCCTTTCCCTATGTCATGCAATGGAACAAGCGTGATATGCCCTCCGCACTCCCCACGCAGGTTCTCGACCGCTACCTTAACCGTCGTCATGTCCCCAGTTTTGAAGCTGTTGCCTCTGATGGCCGAGGCGTCTTTGCCACTCTGCGCACTATTAGCAAAAGTGTCATGGCTCAGTTGTAGCTATGCGTATCTTTGGCCTTGATTTTACCAGTGCTCCAAGTTCTCGTAAACCCATCACCTGTGCTATCGGGAAATTACACGAGTCAACACTGCTTATAGAGAATACGATAGCTCTTCCAACATTTGAGGCGTTCGAGGTATTTTTACAGCGAGAGGGTCCCTGGATAGCCGCATTCGATTTTCCCTTTGGACAACCTCGTAAGCTCCTTATGAACCTGCATTGGCCCCAAACATGGGAAGGCTATGTACAACATTGCGCAGCACTTGGAAAAACACTGTTTGAGGAGACGCTTACACAGTATCAAGCGAGCAAACCAGCAGGTGATAAGCAGCATACACGTATAACAGATAAGCTTGCCGGAGCACGTAGTCCTATGATGCTGCACCGTGTACCGGTAGGCAAGATGTTCTTTCAGGGAGTGCCCCGCTTACTCCATTCGGGCGTCAGTATTCTTCCCTGTCGTCCAACCGCGACAAACAGGATTGCGCTTGAGGGATATCCCGCCCTTGTCGCGCAACACTGGGCAGGTAAGGTCGGGTATAAAAGCGATGAACGCAAAAAACAATCAATAGAGCAACTCGTTAGAAGACAACACATCGTCGATGGTATCCGTTCTAACGAACTACTCGCAGTATACAATGTTAATCTTGACTTGAGCGAAACTCTAGCAAGCAGGCTTGTACAAGAGCCGATGGGTGATGAACTAGATGCTGTACTCTGTGCTATTCAAGCGGCTTGGGCTTATACAGAATACGAACACAACTATGGCATTCCGCCGAATTGTGATGCAGTTGAAGGGTGGATTGTTGATCCTGTGATGCTAGAACGCTTGCATATATAACTACTACCCGCGCAGCGTTGCAATCAGTCGCTTTGGCTTAAGTAAAAGGTTGATCGCATCAAGCGGACTTGATACGACAATATCAGCTGCTTGTAACGCACGAGCTGCTATACCTTCGGAGGTCATCACCGCGATTCCTATGATCGAGAGACGCAACATGCCAATATCGTTAGTACCATTGCCTGTTGCGACAACGTGCTCTGGTCCAAGATGCTGTACGTAACGCGTCTTCTCTTCACCTTTATTAATAAGATGAAGTGGAAAGCCAAGATCAGACTCAAGGTAGACAGCATTACCATAGGTATTAGCTGTAAGAAGATGAATCGAGAGATGCTCTGAAAGACCTTTCAGAGCATCAATCACCTCTGGCATCGCCATACCGTCAACGGCTAGCGTGCCATTAATATCGAAGACGGCATGATGTAGCTCAATAACGTCTCGTTGTGGAATATCAAGGCGCAGCATAGTATGCCTCGCTTTTGTTTAACTAATGGCGTACAGACGTGTACACCTGGAGTCCTCTGTAGTTTCTCTTGTCGCGCCCATTCCCGCCAACGCGAGAGAAGCGGAGAGCCGTATGGAGCGTGGATAACGCTCATTATGTGCGATATATTCTAGCTGAGGAATCGTGTTTGGATCGTTGAGTAGCGTCAAGAGAGATACAACAGATTGACGCTCTTGCGCGTTCTCTCTGTGAAGCGTACGAACAAGATGTGTAATAAAACGAGTCCCATAGATACTTCTACAGTTCTCTAACTGTTGGCGCAAGTCACTGGTCGTGATGCCTGCGATAGTAACGTTCTGAATTAGCTCGTTGATCGTTTGGCGAAATTGCCTGTGAGACTCAAGCTCTACAATGTTCCAGCCTTCGTGAATTGCGGCGTCCTGCTGGAATGGCCTGGCGTCCCTTCTTTCCATCAAGATATGTCTTTCTGGAGACGTAATGTGGCTCCGCACAGTGCTATAAAAACACACTTTTTTGCTTGTATCAGGTAGCTCCTAAACTTGCAAACATCTCTTGTCGTGTTGTAAGCAACTGCAACAGCGACTGTAATCCACTTTGTGCGCCGATACGCTGCTTTTGCGTAAGTGTTGTATCAGCCGCGAATTCATCTTCATCTAAAACAAGGGCTTTCCCTTGTGGGTCCACCCAGACATCCAAAAGCAGGTCAATCTGCTCTATTACATGCTCATGTATATGTGCTGGTTCAGCAACGTTGCAGTACCATCCTTTGCGTGTTCCGTCAGAATGTGTGATGTCGAAAATATTGTACCAGCGATCTGTATAATAGTATTCAGTGAACTGATCTCCTGGTTCAAAAACAGTGTACCCTAGATCGCGTGCTGGCAAGGTCCAAGATGCTTGAATGACTACTCCACGCGGCAGATGTTTGACAATCTCGCCAGAGTATCGTATTTTAGCATCCCCCATAGGGTTCTGCTTTACGACTGTAATCATTCCTTGTACCTTACGTGAAAACGTTTCGCAATTTGTTGGAGTAATGAAAAGTACGTACACCAAACATACATCAGTGTACTATATTTCTACCTAATATGCAATGGTAGACAAGAGGATTTTTGAGCGAGGGAAATCAGTGTATTACTTGCTTAGGCAATAAGCTTTTCGATAGTATCCAGAAGTTCATCGAGTTCAAACGGCTTTTTGATGCCGATAAGTTTTCGTTGTCGAATAGCTGCTTCTGGCAAATTCGCACTCATAATAATGGTAGGTATATGAGCTAGTCCCTGTGTTGTTTGAAGCAAGTCATACAGCTCTATACCGTTCATTTTCGGTAGTTGATAATCTAAAATAAAGAGGTCAGGTGTAATACCTTTGATAATTTCTAATGCTTCAAAACCGTCGAGGGCCGATATTGCTTCGTATGGTGTTGCCTGTGAAATCGCATACACAAGAACTTCGCCTATAGAGGCGTCATCTTCTACTATCAACGTAACTTTCGACATACGCTTATTATCTTCCCTTGTTCCTAGAGAGAACATAGCCCCTTATCTCGCAATCCTTGCTATAGTGAGGTTACAAGATGTATCACGTTTTACAAGAAAAAGAAGTTTCAGTATATGGATATAGGAATGCAGTTTATACAGCAAATACAAGCATAAATCATTATGTGCGCATCAAGACTTTTATCAATCGCA
Source organism: uncultured Ktedonobacterales bacterium (assembly GCA_964657325.1). Classification (GTDB taxonomy): domain Bacteria; phylum Chloroflexota; class Ktedonobacteria; order Ktedonobacterales; family Ktedonobacteraceae; genus JBBQVS01. Next base: position 3,991 of record CAZZVE010000001.1, on the reverse strand, counting down.
AACTTTCCTGCAAACGATTGACATCTACATAACCATTCATATCGATAGCGGGCGACTCCAAACTCACGTATCCCTCATAGTTGTGCTGTTTGAGCCTATCAAAAAAGTGTTCAAAGTTGATAGTGCCTTCTCCGGGGTGAAGGTAGCGACGTTTACCGTCAGGTGTAAACAAGTGTCCATCAAAGTCTTTGATGTGTGTGTGCGAGATGCGTTGCTGTGACCAGAGCCACGCTGATGTGAAAACTTCGTCTAGCTGGTTTGACTGGGCGAGAAACTCGGTATCTAACGCGATATGACAGCGATTATCTTTCTCTAGCGCACGTTGTACGTTGCTGAGAGGGTCGGCGTGACGACAAGGAATGGTTTCAATCGCCAATGCCAGCCCATGTTGTTCCGTAGTATCAAGACACTGGCTCAAAGAAGCAAGATTATTCTCAAGATGGTCGTCCAATTCGGGCCAGCCCCAAAGGTGTAGGACAAGTACTTTTGTTCCTAAAAGACTTGCTAAACGACAATTTTCAGATAACCACTGTACACCGCGTTCGCGCTCCTCTGCATCAAATTTTCCTAATGCAACACCAATATTTTTCTCTGTATGCATAACCGGAAAGCGTAATCCTGACTGCTGTAGAGTGTGAGCAATAGCTTCAATCCGTTCGTACCAAGGTGTGTAAAACATCAATTCTAAGCCATCAATATCAAGTTGAGGACCATATTGTAAAGCTGCATGATAATCAATGTAATCCGGTGAACGACTAAACGCTCCCGTTGAGCAAAGTAACTGCATTATACCTTGTATCCTTTAGCTAACTATGTACCTTATAAATACCACCTAGTCCTACACGAAAACCACAAGCTTTATAAAAAATCGTTGTTTCTGGCTCAAAATCTACATGAATAATCGTTATGCCATGTGCCTTGATATGTTCTACCGCTGCCGCGACAAGTGTTTTTCCAACACCTTTTCGCTGATGTGATGGATGAACAATTACATCGAGTAACACAGCATGTCGTACTCCATCACTGAGAATGGCGCACCACGCGACTAGCTTGTTGGTAGCATCAAAGCCACCTACAGTTGCCCAATAGCCTTGCAGGGCGGCAGGATAATCCTTATCTAACCGATCCCATCCGACTGCATTACGCAAATCACGAATAGCTTGAGAAGAGATAGTAGGATTGAGGGTGAAAGAAATATCTGACATAGAGTTTCCTCAAAATTTAGTACATAATAGCATTGTATGGCCTATTTGAAACGAAATGCAACTAGAAGACATAGAGGTAAATAAACGACTCCTATAGCCATTTTGTCATCCCCCCTTCCCAAGCGAAAAAGACTATGGTATAGTTAGCTATGTACAAAGGAGAGATGGCAGAGTGGTCTATTGCGGCTGTCTTGAAAACAGCTGGGTTAACAGCCCCGGGAGTTCGAATCCCCCTCTCTCCGTAAGTAAAGAGGCAGAAGTGCCTCTTTTGCTTTATACTGATGCTTTCCACATATGTGGGGGAAGAAAGCATCAGACGGGTACCCAGACTTCAAACTGGGCCAGCAGTAAAACATGCATAATGATGCATTCAGCAGTTCAATTACCTTATTTCGTTGTGTATTTTTGGATGGACGGTGTATTGTGTCACGTATAGGTACAGTAGAAATGCTTCGTATAACGAGCGTTTTACAGCGCATAGAGACATTCACAAAAACAGGGCTGCTTGTAGTCAAACAAGATACGCAATGGGTAGAATTCTATTGCCGTGAGGGACGGCTACTTTGCGTTGGTCCCATCCGAACTGACGCTACTTTGGGAGAACGACTTCTGCGTGATGGTGTGATTTCATCTCAAGCATTGCAAGAAACAATGCTTGCTCTTGGCACTGCTGTTCCTAGCGAGACTCGTATCGCGTTGACTTTGATGGATTTGGGCTATGTCACGCGGGAGGAGTTAAGAACCTGGGCTGGAAAAAAGACAGAAGATGTTTTATCCGCAGTCCTTGCGTGGTCTACAGGCGAACTATATTTTGACGAAGAAGCTGATCCACCAGCAGAACGCTTGCTCGTTTCACTTTCAATTTCTACACTGCTTGCCGATCTCCCACAAGCGAATACAAAAGCACAGGTATCACCTGTTATGCAGGATGCAGTTCAAGAACGTACATTGGTTGAAGAGGAAGTGTATTCAGGCTCCGTAAAGTGGGATGCTTCGCTGTCTCCCACGCTCTATGACTCAGCGCAATTTTTCACTGAACCATCTTCGCCACACACACCACCCGCAGCACCTTACATTTCAGCTAGTGCTTTGCTACCTGCATTCACCAATGCTATAAATACTGGCCCTGACATGCCATCTCCGCCACAGACACCTCCCCCTGTGCCAATAACAGCACTTCCGCCCTCCAGAAGAATCGATACATCGTTTATGCAGCCTGATATGGTGTTGGTGCCGGCAGACCTTTCTTCTTTGTCAGAGCAGCATGTACAGGTGACGCCGACTCAATGGCGACTACTTACTCGCGTTGATGGTATGACTTCCTTGCGAGATGCTTGCATTGCATTAAAAATGCCAGCGGAGGATGTGTGCAGGGTTGCTGGTGAGCTAATCGCTGAACGGATTGTGCAGGTTGTGCCTCCGTCTGCAAATGAGATACAAGAAATGTCTCCAACATCGCAAAACCTACTACAATCGGGCCTCAGTAATGGACTTACCACTCCTGGTTATGCAGCAACAATGCAGTCACCGTGGGGCAATGTTCTGCCTGCATCTGACATGATACCACAATTCTCGCCTACTCTTGAAACACGTTCCCAATGGGGTAATGGTGGCAATGGTGCAACGTTTGTCCCAGGGCAAGGATGGATTGCACCATCACAATCTCTGCAATCAATACAGTCAAATAGCTTTGGTAACAGTGGAGTCTACACATCTATAGGTAGCAATCACTAGATATGTGAAGAATAAAGCAGATATAGTAGTTGGAGGCATGTGTGAAGGGGCTTGGCACGTCACTATTTCGTCCCTCAATAGAGGACGAACCAGATATAGAAAAGTTACTCATTGGTAGCAGTGCTAGCATGCGCACTGTTATCACTACCATACGACAAATTGCACTTTATCCACACACAACAGTGTTGCTTCAAGGTGAGAGTGGAACAGGTAAAGATGTTGTTGCGCGTGCTATTCATCTCCTGACTCATCGTTCAATGCAATCATTTGTACCAATTAACTGTGCTGCCATTCCCGAAACATTGCTCGAAACAGAACTGTTTGGTGTTGAAGCTGGTGCATATACTGATGCAAAAGTGTCGCGTGAAGGCTACTTGTTACGCGCGAATGGTGGAACACTGTTTTTGGATGAAATTGGTGCGATGCCACTTTCGTTACAAGCGAAACTCCTACGTTTCCTTGAGACAAAGAGTTTCCGCCGCATCGGTGGTACAAAAGAGCTTCACGTCAACCTTCGCGTCGTCTCTGCTACAAATGTTGATTTAAAAGCTGCCGTTGCACAGAAAAGCTTTCGAGATGATCTCTTCTATCGCTTGCAAGTTCTCACTCTTTACCTTCCTGCTTTACGGGAGCGACCAGAAGATATTGAGTTACTCGTTACGCATCTCCTCGATCAGCAAAATGCGTCTCTTTCTGCTGACGAGCAACCATTTAGGATAGACAAAACCGCATTAGATTTGCTCGTTCGCTATGATTGGCCCGGCAATGTGCGTGAACTCTTCAGTGTGCTACAGCGTGGTAGTATTCTCTGTGATGAACACGAAATTTTTCCTAAGGACCTACCAGAACACATCCGTTTCGGGAGTGTGAGTGCTTCTCAACGGCTCCAAGAGCTTTGTAAACAAATGCATCTTCCGCCCGAAGGCGTTGATCTTCGAGCATTGCTCAATGATATTGAACATACATTTATCCGCGAAGCTCTTGATCATTGCGGTGGCAATCAGGTGCAAGCTGCTACTCTACTGGGTATGTCACGCGATCAGTTGCGTTAT